>DATHTJ010000334.1:0-11491 GCA_035463315.1 Pseudonocardiaceae bacterium | reverse complement strand
AGGGCGTGCGACTGGCCAGCGCGCCGAGGTTACGCGCGGGCGCGCCGTGGTTGCCGTGAAGCGCCAGCAGCGTCACCGCGGGGAACTCGGTGCGCACCGCCTGGGCAGTGCCATCGGTCGACCCGTTGTCGACCACGACCACGGGCGGTGGCAGAGCCAACTCGGCCAGCCGGCGCAGCGTGTGGGTGAGTTCGTCGCGGCGGTTCCGGGTGGCGATGACCACCGTGATCCTGCCGGTCACTGGCGCATCCCGGCCGGGACGGGCAATACCGGCGGCAGCTCGGGCGCCAGCTCCGCAACGTCGCCGTGGTCGGCGACCAGGATTCGCATCGGGACTCATTACCCGCCGATTTCACGACGGAAACGCGGCCCTGCGCCGCCGATTCTACGTTTGGTGCGGTGGCGCTCCGGGTAGGAGTGGTTGGGGCGCCCGTGCGCACGGTAACGAGGGAGCCTTGGATGAGCGCGAGGTTCAGCAGAGCCGTGGTCACCGGAGGGGCAGGATTCCTCGGCTCCCACCTGTGCGAGCAGTTGCTGCGCCGCGGCACCGGCGTGGTCTGCCTCGACAATTTCCTCACTGGCACACCGGCCAACGTTGCCCACCTGATTGGTGAACCGCGGTTCCAGGTGATCAAGTGTGATGTGACCAACTTCGTGCACGTGCCGGGCCAGGTGGACCTGGTGCTCCACCTGGCCTCGGCTGCCTCGCCCGCCGACTACCTCCGGCTGCCTGTCGAGACGCTGAAGGTCGGCAGCCTGGGCACGCTGCATGCGTTGGGACTCGCCGGTGAGAAGAGTGCGCGGTTTGTGCTGGCCTCCACCAGCGAGGTCTACGGCGACCCACAGCAGCATCCGCAACGAGAGAGCTACTGGGGCAACGTCAACCCGGTCGGTCCCCGCAGCGTGTACGACGAGGCAAAACGCTACGCCGAGGCGCTGACCACCGCCTACCGCATGTCCCGCGGCACCGACACCGGGATCGTGCGGATTTTCAACACCTACGGCCCCCGGATGCGCGCCGACGACGGCAGAGCCATCCCGACCTTCATCCGCCAGGCACTGGCGGGTGAGCCGCTGTCGGTCACCGGCGATGGCAGCCAGACCCGTTCGGTGTGCTACGTCGACGACACTATCCGCGGCATCCTCGCCCTGGCCGAGTCTGACGCCGCCGGTCCGGTGAACATCGGCGCACCGTACGAGCTGTCGATCGCCGAACTAGCCGAGACGATCATCGCATTGAGCGGCTCAGCCGAGTCGATTCGGTACGTCGAACGCCCCATCGACGATCCACGAGTACGCCGCCCGGACATCGCCCTGGCCTGGGATCTCCTGGGCTGGCAACCGCAGGTGCCCCTCAGTGAGGGGCTGACCCGGACGATCGGCTGGTTCCGGTCTGAGCTGCCCGCGACCGCCGGGGTAGTCCCCGATAGTGACCGTTGATCGGTTTCGAGAGGCGCTTTCCGGGTACCAATGCGATGCTCTCCGATAGCAGTGCTGGTGAGGGGCCTGGCACCCGCGACGACCGAGGGAGGCGGCCGGTGCACATTCTCGGCATCAACGCGATATTCCATGATCCGGCCGCCGCGCTGGTCATCGATGGGGAGATTGTGGCGGCCGCTGAGGAGGAACGGTTCAGCCGCCGCAAGCACGGTAAGCGCCCGGTGCCGTTTTCGGCGTGGGAGCTGCCCGAGCAAGCCGCCCGGTGGTGCCTGGACGTCGCCGGTATCGGCCCGCAGAGCCTCGACGCCGTCGCCTACTCCTATGATCCCGCGCTGGTGCAGCCGGGCTTGGCTGGGCTCGACGCGGGATGGGAGGACCTGCGCACCACCTACGCCCGCCGTGCGCCGCACTTCCTGGCCACCGCGCTGCCCGGGCTGGATCCCGCAGTCGTGCAGTTCGTGCCGCATCACGTTGCGCACGCCGCCTCCGCCGGACTCGCCGCGCCGTTTCGCGACTCCGCAGTCCTGGTCGCCGACGGGCGGGGGGAAGCGACGTCATACCTCGCCGGGCGCTACCGCGGGGGCGAGCTCGACGTGCTCGCCAGCCAGGTGCTGCCGCACTCGCTAGGACTGATGTATGAGGAGGTCACCGACCACCTGGGTTTCCTGCGCTCCTCAGACGAGTACAAGGTGATGGCGCTGGCCTCCTACGGTCGACGTGACCCAGAACTGCTGCCCGAATTGCGGGAACTCGTCCAGGCCACCGGTGACGGCGGGTTCGTCGTGCATCCGATCGACTGGAACGCGCTGGCGAAGCGGCGGCTGCCCGGCGAGGAACTGCTGCCCGAGCATGTGATGCTCGCCGCGAGCGTGCAAACGCGGCTGGAAGAAGTGCTCATCGAGCTGGCCCGCTGGTTGCACGATCGCACCGGCGAACGGCGCCTCACGATGGCCGGTGGGGTGGCGCTGAACTGCGTCGCCAATACCCGGCTCGCCGCCGAGGGACCCTTCGATCAGGTGTGGGTGCAGCCCGCCGCGGGCGATGCGGGCACCGCGCTGGGTGGGGCGCTGCACCTCGCACAGGCCAACGGTGAACTGGTCGTCCCGATGCCGGGCGCCGACCTGGGGCGCGGGTTCACCGACGATGAGCTTAGGGCGTGGCTGGACAACGCAGACATCCGTTACGAGCGACCCCAGGACGTGGCGGTTTCCGTTGCCGACGCACTGGCCGAGGACGCGATCGTCGCCTGGTTCCAGGGCCGCAGCGAGTTCGGCCCGCGCGCCCTGGGTCGCCGGTCGCTGCTGGCTCACCCTGGGCATGTCGGCAACCTCGACCGGCTCAACGCCGTCAAGGGGCGGGAAAGGTTTCGGCCGATCGCGCCGATGGTGCTGACCGAACGCGCCGGTGAGCTGTTCGGCCGGGGCCCGATCCCGAGCCCGTACATGCTGTTCGTGCACGACGTGGCGGACCAGTGGCGCGACCGTATCCCGGCGGTGGTGCACGTCGACGGCACCGCCCGCATCCAGACCATCGACCGGGACACCGAGCCCCTGCTGGCCCGGCTATTGGACCGCTTCGCCGAGCGGACCGGACTGCCCACGGTGGTGAACACCAGCCTGAACACGGCCGGCCGACCGATGGTGGATGACCCGCGCGACGCCCTGGAGTGCTTCGGGTCTGCCCCGGTTGACCTGCTTGCTCTCGGACCCTTCCTGCTGCGCCGCACGGAGGTGTTCCGGTGAACTACGCGGTAGTCATCCCCACCACCGGGCGCCCCAGCCTGCACGTGCTGCTGGCGCAGCTCGTGAGTGGCATTGCGGGCTATAGCCCGCAATGCCACTCACGGCTCCAGGAGATCGTGGTGGTCGACGACCGGCCGGCACCGGGGAAACCGCTGCCGGTGGGCCCGCCGGTGCAGGTGCTGCGCACCGGGGGCCGTGGACCTGCCACCGCCCGCAACGCCGGCTGGCGCGCGGTGCGCACTGAGTGGGTCGCATTCCTCGATGACGACGTGGTGCCCGGCCCGGACTGGACGCAGCGGATCGCCGAAGACCTGCGTGACCTCCCACCCGACGTGGGCGCCAGCCAGGGCCGGATCGAGGTGCCGCTGCCCGCCGACCGGCGCCCCACCGACGTGGAGCGCGGCACCGCTGGGTTGGCCACCGCACGGTGGATCACTGCGGACATGGCCTACCGCCGCACCGCACTGCACCGCGTCGGCGGTTTCGACGAGCGCTTCGGCCGCGCCTACCGCGAGGACGCCGACCTGGCACTGCGGGTGATCGACGCCGGCTACCGCATCGTCACCGGGCGCCGGCGCACCACCCACCCGGTGCCCGTCGCGCACGACCGCGCCGGCCCGCTGGCCAGCGTGCGTGCGCAACGCGGCAACGCCGACGACGCCCTGATGCGACGCCGGCACGGGCCCGGCTGGCGGGAACGGATCGGGGACGGCCCCGGACGGCTGCGGCGGCACGCGCTGACCACCGCAGCCGGTGCCCTCGCCCTCGGTGCCGCCTCGTGCGGGCGCCGGCCCCTTGCCAGCACGGCCGCGCTCGCGTGGGCCGCACTGACGGCGGAGTTCGCGCTGCACCGGATCCTGCCCGGCCCGCGCGACATGGCCGAGATCGGCCGGATGGTGGCCAGCAGCATCGCCATCCCCCCGGTGGCATGCTGGCATCGGCTGGCCGGTGAGCTGCGCTGGCGCCGGGTGCGGCCCGCCACGGCCGTGCCCGCCGCGGTGCTGTTCGACCGGGACGGCACCTTGATCCACGACGTGCCCTACAACACCGACCCCACCGCGGTTCGTCCCGTCGCCGGAGTGAAGCAGGCTCTGGACCGGCTGCGTGACCTCGGCATCCCGGTCGGCGTGGTGAGCAACCAGTCCGGGGTGGCCAGGGGATTGATCAGTCCCGAGCAACTGGAGCAGGTCAACGCCCGGGTGATGCAGCTGCTGGGCCCATTCGACGTGCTGTGTGTCTGCGTGCACGCCGAGCACGACGGTTGCGGCTGCCGCAAACCGGCGCCCGGCCTGGTGCACGCCGCCGCCGCGCAACTCGGCGTACCGGTGCACCGGTGCGTGGTCATCGGCGACATTGGCGCGGACATCACCGCCGCCACCGCGGCCGGTGCCCGAGGCATCCTCGTGCCCAATGCCCGCACCCGGCGCGCAGAAGTACTGGCCGTCCGAGCGGCGATGCGAGCCATCGCACCCGATGTCCCCACCGCAGTGGACATTGCGCTGTCGGGGCGGACTCCGTGAACGCCACGGTGCTGGTGGCCCGCCTGGACAGCGCCGGTGACGTCCTGCTGGCCGGGCCCGCAGTCCGGGCAGTCGCCGCGCACGCCGACCGGGTTGTCCTGCTCACCGGCCCGCACGGGCGGGCTGCTGGGCAGTTGCTGCCCGGAGTCGACCGGGTGATCGAGTGGTGCGCGCCGTGGATTGACCCCGATCCCAGCCCCGTCACGGCCGAGCATGTCGCGGTCCTGCACGACGCCGTGCGCGCCGAGGCGCCCCAGGCAGCGCTGCTGCTCACCTCGTTTCACCAGTGCCCGCTGCCGCTGGCGTTGTTGCTGCGGCTGGCCGGCGTCGGCTGGATCGGCGCGATCAGCGAGGATTACCCCGGCTCGCTGCTTGATCTACGACACCGCGTCGACGGTGACCCGCCGGAGGTGCAGCGTGCGCTGTCGCTGGCCCACGCCGCCGGCTTCGCGCTACCACCCGGCGACGACGGTCGGCTCGCGGTCAGCCGGCCGTTGCCCAGCGTCGCACACCTCACCGCAGGCTCCGGGTACGTCGTGGTGCACCCGGGTGCCTCGGCTCCGGCCCGGCAGTGGCCCGCGCAGCGCTGCGCGCAGGCCGTCCGCGCCCTGACCGATGCCGGTCACCGAGTGCTCGTCACCGGCTCGCCCGACGAGTGGAACCTCACCGCCTGTGTCGCCGGTGACACCGGCATCGACCTGGGCGGCCGCACCGACCTGCGCATGCTGGCTGCCGTGCTCGACGGTGCCCGCGTGGTGGTAGTCGGCAACACCGGGCCGGCCCATCTGGCCGCCGCAGTGGGCACGCCGGTGGTGTCGCTGTTTGCGCCCGTGGTGCCCGCTGCGCGCTGGGCGCCCTACGGGGTGCCCACCGTGCTGCTCGGCGACCAGGACGCGCCCTGCCGCAACACCCGGGCCCGGCACTGCCCCGTACCCGGCCATCCGTGCCTGGCCGGGGTGAGACCGGCCGAGGTCGTGGAGGCGGTCAACTCGCTGCTGGTGGCGGTATGAGGGTGCTGCACTGGCATGTTCACGGGTCCTGGAGCACCGCGTTCGTGCAAGGACCCCACACCCACCTCGTGCCGGTCACCCCGGACCGTGGCGCCGACGGCCGTGGCCGTGCCCAGACCTTCCCCTGGCCGGACAACGCGATCGAGGTGGCCCCCGCGGCGCTGGCCACCGAGCACGTCGACGCCGTGGTGCTGCAACGCCCACACGAGCTGGACCTGGTCGAGCAGTGGCTGGGCCGGCGCCCGGGACGGGACGTGCCCGCGGTGTACGTCGAACACAACACCCCGCGTGGCGATGTGCCCCACACCCGGCACCCGATGGCCGACCGGTCCGACATCCCCGTGGTGCACGTCACGCCGTTCAACGAGCTGTTCTGGGACTGCGGCCGGGCCCCGACCGTGGTGATTGAACACGGCATCGTCGACCCCGGCTACCGCTACACCGGGGACATCCCGCACGCCGGGGTGGTGATCAACGAGCCGGTCCGCCGAGGGCGGGTCACCGGGACCGACCTGCTGCCCCGCTTCGCCGCGCAGGCACCGCTGGACGTCTTCGGCATGGCGGTCTCACAGCTGCCACCACACGGCCGGATCGCGCTGTTCGAGGATCTGCCGCAGGCGCGGATGCACGCCGAGCTCGCCCGCCGCCGGGTGTACCTGCACCCGATCCGCTGGACGTCACTGGGCCTGTCCCTCCTGGAAGCCATGCACCTGGGCATGCCGGTGGTCGCGTTGGCGACTACCGAGGCATCGGAGGCGGTACCCCCAGAGGCGGGGATGGTGTCTACCCGGTGTGACCGGCTTGCCGAGGCACTGCGCGCCTTCGTCGCCGACCTCGATCTCGCTCGCCACACCGGCTTGGCGGCCCGAACCGCCGCACGGAGGAGGTACTCGCTGGACCGGTTCTGCACCGACTGGGACCGGCTGCTGAAGGAGATGACCCGATGAGGATTGATCTGGTCTCCGAGCACGCCAGCCCGCTCGCGGCGATCGGGGGGGTCGACTCGGGTGGGCAGAACGTCCACGTCGCCCACCTGGCGCAGGCGCTGGGCCGGCGCGGTCACCACGTGACGGTGCACACCCGCCGCGACGACCCCGATTTGCCCGACCGAGTCCGGGCGGCGCCGGGGGTGACGGTCGAGCACGTCCGTGCTGGACCCGCCGTCCCGCTACCGAAGGATGGGCTGCTCGTTCACATGCGTGAGTTCGGCGAGCACCTGGCGCACCGGTGGGCGCAGCAGCCGCCGGACGTCGTGCACGCTCACTTCTGGATGAGCGGGCTGGCCGTCCAGCACGGGGTGCGCGGTACCGGCATCCCGGTGGTGCAGACTTTCCACGCGCTGGGCACCGTGAAGCGGCGGCACCAGGGCGCAGCAGACCCCAGCCCGCCGTCCCGGTTGCGGCTGGAGCGCGATCTGGCCCGCGACGCCGCACTGGTGATCGCGACCTGCTCGGACGAGGTGACCGAGCTTGCCGGTCTGGACGTCTCGGACGAGCGGATCGCCGTGGTGCCCTGCGGTGTCGACCTTGACCGGTTCACCCCGCACGGGCCGCGGGCCACGCGCGACGGCCGCTACCGCATCCTGTCGCTGGGGCGGTTGGTGCCGCGCAAGGGAGTCGAGACCACGATCCGCGCGCTGTCTGGCGTGCCCTGTGCGGAGCTGGTCATCGCCGGTGGCGGGGATGCGACCACTGAGGCGGAGCGCGGGCGGCTGGCGGCGCTCGCGCAGGCCTGCGGCGTGCGCGAGCGGGTGCGCCTGATCGGCCAGATTCCCCGCGCGGACGTGCCCGCGCTGCTGCGTTCGGCTGACGTGGTGGTCAGCGTGCCCTGGTACGAACCGTTCGGGATGGTACCGCTGGAGGCGATGGCGTGCGGTGTACCGGTCGTCGCCTCGGCCGTGGGTGGGCACCTGGACACCGTGGTGGATGGCCGCACCGGCGTGCTGGTACCTGCCCGCGATGCCGGTGCGCTGGCGCAACGGTTGCGAGAACTGCTGGCTGATCCGGCGCGGCTCACCGCGATCGGCTCAGCAGCCGCAGCCCGGGCCCGCTCCCGTTACGGCTGGGACCGGATCGCCGACGACACGGAGCGGCTGTACCGCCAGGTGCTCGAGGGCTCCCCAGATTTCCCGGAGGATGGGGACCGCACGGCCACGCCGGCAGGGGACCGACCGTGAGCCGGGGACATTTTGCCGCGTTGCGCGCCGCCCTGGACGGGTTGGATGAGGTCGAAGGTTCGCGGATCGACTCGTGGGGAGGCCATCTGGCGAGTGTGCTGACCGCCGGGGGTCGGTTGCTGGCCTGCGGCAACGGCGGCAGCGCCGCCGAGGCTCAACATCTCACCGGCGAGCTGGTCGGCCGGTTCCTGCACGACCGGCGCCCGCTGTCCGCGATTGCCCTGCATGCTGATACGTCCGCGCTGACAGCGATCGGCAACGACTACGGCGGGCACGAGACGTTCGCCCGGCAGGTCTTCGCGCACGGCCGCGCGGGCGATGTGCTCATCGCGCTGTCCACCAGCGGCACCAGCCGCAATGTCGTGGCCGCGGCTAAGGCGGCGCACGAGGTCGGTATGACCGCGTGGGCGCTGACCGGTCCGGCGCCCAACACGCTGGCGGCGGTCTGCGATGACGCGATCGCGGTGGAAGCCCCGAGCCTCGCGACCGTGCAGGAGGTTCACCTCGCGGTGGTGCACGCGCTGTGCGCCGCGGTGGACGACGTGCTGGGTGTCGTCGCGCCTCAGGCGTCCCTATGAAGGTGCTCCGGTGAGCGGCTCCCGGCTGGTGGTGCTCGGTGACACCCTGCTGGACAGCGACATCACCGGCACCGTGAACCGGCTGTGTCCCGACGCGCCAGCTCCGGTCGTCGACCTGAGCGCGCAGTGTCAGCGCCCGGGCGGCGCTGGCCTCGCGGCGCTGCTCGCTGTCCGGGCCGGCCACCAGGTCACGCTGGTCACCGCTCTGGGCAACGACCCACCGGCCCGGCTGCTCCCGCAGTTGCTCGCCACCGTCGAGGTGGTGGCCATGCCGTTGCAGGGCGCGACGGTGTGCAAGACCCGGGTCCGCGCGGCGGGACGGTCGCTGCTGCGGATCGACTCGGGCAACGGCCGGGCGGCCAGTGGCGCGGTCAGTGCCCCCCTTGAGCGCACCGTGCGAGACGCGCTGGGTAGCGCGGAGGCTGTACTGGTCGCCGATTACGGGCGTGGCGTCACCGCTGTTCCCGCCCTGCGGGCAGCGCTGGCCACGCTGGCCGGCCAGGTGCCCGTGGTGTGGGACCCGCATCCCCACGGCGACCCGCCGGTGCCCGGGTGCCGCCTGGCCACTCCCAACGAGCGGGAGGCCACCGCCTTCGCCTCCGTGGCTGGTGCGGGCGCGGCTGCCGCTGCGGCGCTGCAGCAGCGGTGGCGGTGCTTCGCAGTGGCGGTGACCTTGGGAGCCCGCGGTGCGCTGCTGGCGACACCGGGTGGCTGCCTGGCAGTGCCGGCACCCGACATCGCGGTGCCCCCGGGAGTCGACACCTGCGGCGCGGGCGATGCCTTCGCCGCCGCGGTCACCGGTGCCATGCTCGACACCAGCTCAGTCACTGCGGCAGTCACGGTGGCGGTCGAGGCGGCGTCACGCTTCGTCGCCGACGGGGGCGTGGCCTCGCTCGATTCGCCGGCCGGTGGAAGCGATCCAACCCGCCCAGTTGTGACTCACCCTGGGTCGGTGGCCCGGTCGGCGCAGGACGTCGCGGCGCGGCTGCGCGACCGGGGTGGGCGGCTGGTGGCCACCGGCGGGTGCTTCGACCTGCTGCACCCCGGGCACCTGAGCTTGTTGCGGCAGGCCCGCGCGCTGGGTGACGGCCTGGTGGTGTGCCTTAACTCCGATGAGTCGGTACGCCGGCGCAAGGGGCCGGGGCGGCCGATCGTGCCGGTGTCGGGCCGGATCGCGCTGCTCGAGGCGCTGGAGCCGGTCGACGCGGTGGCCGTGTTCGACGAGGACACTCCGGTCGCGCTGCTCGCGGCGCTGCGGCCGGACGTCTGGGTCAAGGGCGGCGACTACGCCGTCCGCGACCTGCCCGAGGCGCCGCTGGTCAGCCGGTACGGCGGGCATACCGTGATCATCCCGTTGGTCGACGGGTACTCGACGAGCCGGCTCGTCTGCGCCGCCCAACACCATGCCGCCCAAAACCACGCCGCCCAGAACAAACCATGAGGTAAGGAGAACGGATGAGACCGCTGGGCAATGTGCTGATCACCGGGGGTGCGTCTGGACTCGGCGCGGCCACCGTCGAGGCGGTGCTCGACGGGGGTGGGCGCCCGCTGGTCCTAGACCGGGCCACGCCGTCCGGCACCGTGGATTACGTGCAGGCGGACCTGGCCGATCGAACGGCCACCGAGCAGGCCGTCGCGGAGTTGGTGGCAGCTGGCGGGAACCGGCTGGATGCCGTGTTCACCGCCGCCGGGATTGATTCCTGCGGCCCGTTGGGCAGCGTGCCGGCCGACGAGTGGGAGCGGGTGGTGCAGGTCAACCTGCTGGGTACCGCCCGGGTGGTGCGCGCCGCGCTGCCGCACCTGGAGCGCTCCGGCGGAACCGTGGTGACCTGCTCGTCCACTCTCGGGCTCAAGGCTCTGCCCGATGCCACGGCCTATTGCGCGGCCAAGTTCGGCGTGATCGGTTTCTCCCGGGCACTGGCCGCGGAGACCCGCGGCCGGATCGGGGTGACGCTGCTGATCCCCGGTGGCATGCACACCGCCTTCTTCGACGGCCGCGACGCGCAATACAAGCCGCCGCCGGACGCTAAGCTCAACCGGCCCGAGGACGTGGCCGCCACCGTGGTGTACGCGCTGCGCCAGCCACCCGGCTGCCAGCTGCGGGAGATGGTGGTCTGCTCTTCGGAGGAGTCGTCCTGGCCGTGAGCGAGACCTGCTTGTCAGAGTCGAGCCATGAGCATCGCAGCACTGTTCTGGTGCTGCGCGCGCTGGGGCTGGGTGACCTGCTCACGGCCGTGCCGGCGCTACGCGGGCTGCGAGCTGCCCATCCAGATCATCGGCTCGCGCTGGCCGCGCCCGCGCCGCTCGCCGAGCTGGCGGCATTGACCGGGGCGGTCGACGAGTTGCTGCCCACCGCTGAGTGGGGGGCTCTCGCCGGGCCGTCACCAGCTGTGGCGGTGAACCTGCACGGCCGCGGGCCGGACAGCAGCCGGGTCTTGCGCGCGTTGCGCCCTGGCATGCTGCTCACCCACGCCCACCCCCACCACCCCGAGGTGCCGGGTCCCGATTGGGAGACCGATATGCACGAGGTGAACCGGTGGTGCCGGCTGCTCGAGTATTACGGCATCCCCGCCGACCCGGCGGATCTGGGGCTAGCGCGCCCGGCCCAGCCGAGCCCGGCCCCCGGAGCGGTCGTTGTGCACCCCGGATGCGCCTTCGCCGCCCGGCAGTGGCCCGCCGAGCGGTACGCCGTCGTGGCACGCCAGCTCGCCAAGACCGGGTTACCGGTGATGGTGACCGGTAACCCCGATCAGCGTCGGCTCGCGCTCCAGGTAGCGGCCACGGCCGGTCTGCCGCAGCGCTCGGTGCTCGCCGGCCAGACGAGCTTGGCCCAGCTTGCCGCCCTCGTCGCCGACGCGTCGCTGGTGGTGTGCGGCGACACCGGTGTCGCTCACCTCGCGACCGCCTACAGCACCCCGTCGGTGGTGCTCTTCGGCCCAGTGTCACCGCAGCACTGGGGCCCACCGCCGCAGCGTCCCCAGCATGTGGCGCTGTGGGCGGGCAGCACCGGAGACACCTTCGCCGA
>DATHTJ010000333.1:0-5836 GCA_035463315.1 Pseudonocardiaceae bacterium | reverse complement strand
AACGGAGTCGATCTGACCGCCGGCGACGGGAGGGCTCACGGGCGCGGTTTTGACGATGCTGGCGGGAGTGAGGATGGCTGCGGGCTGTATCGCCGCGCTGGCCAGTGGCTGGCCAGCATCAGTCCACCGACAGCTGCGGTGACTAGCAGGCCACGATGAACGGTTTTCACGGTCATGACAGGTACTCCTTCATACGAAGCGGCGCACAATGTTGAGGTGCTGCCATCTGGCGTTCGAGGGTGCCCTCGCTGATGAGGTCGGCCAGCATCTCGTCCATCGCACCTATGACGTGAGACAGAAAGCGTGCGGAGCGGAGCTCGCCACCGTCGAAGGCATCACCTCACAGCCTGTGTTCACCCCAGATGGCACCGGTCTGTGCCCTTGATGATCGCAATGATCATCGCTGTCGGCGCTGCAACGGCAAGACCATTGTCGAGGCAGGCTGCGGCGAGGCGCTGGCCATAGGGCAGCACGACATCGGCATCCAGCAGCTAACCATGCAGCTCAACATCAGGTCACGACGAGTACGCCGAACTTTAGACTTTAGTGCGGGTGGCATTCCACTACTCTTAGCCTACGACCATCGACCCCTTGGAATCGATCATCCGGATCCCCGGCCGCTGCTGTTGACATCTTGGGCAGTGCCGGCCGCAGTCTGGTTACCTTGAGCAGCGAGTCGTCCGTGGCGCGGCCTAGCCGTGATTGCCGTGGCTCTGCGATTAGCCTGGGAGGCATGACAACGAGCCCGCCGCCCTCCGACCCGCCCGGCCAGCAATGGCAGGGGCCGCCACCGACCCCGGACGCTTACCAGATGCCCGGGCTCCCGGCCCGGGGACCCCGGGTGTGGGCAGTCGAGCTCTCCTTCTGGCTTTGGGTCGTCTATCTGGCCCTCGATGCGGTTCTCGGTGTGGTTGCCGTGACGCTGGCCCGGTCGGCGATTGACGGCGGGGTAAGTGGTGCGCAGATCGCGACGGTCGTGAGCGCGCTGGTGGTCGACGCGGCATTGCTCGTCTTTGCCGTCCTCATGCGCGGGGGTCGCAACTGGGCGCGGATCGTGCTGGCCGTGCTCGGCGGTCTGAGAGTGCTGATCTTGCTGTTCGTGCTGGTCGCCGGTGCCGGCGGTCTGATGTTTGCTGTCCTGTTCCTGCTGGTTGTGGCAGCAGTGACGACCATGTTCGTGCCAGCCGCCAATGCGTGGTTCGTACCTCGCCCGCCTGCGTCGTGACCGTCTGGGGTGGCCTCGGGCGGCGGCGTCACGTCCATGATCGTCTGCATCCGCCGTAGTGAGGTGGTGACCGGATGTCTGTGCCGCGGCGACCGGTGTAGGCACACACTCCTTGCTCTCGGCGACGCTGCCACGCCGGCGGGCGTGCATTGCGCTGTCGGGGCTGGCCACTACGGTGTGCGTCCGTGGCGCGTTACCCCCGGTTACCCGTTGAGCTGTTCCGCTTTGCCACCACGGAGCGGGCCGAGCTCAACACCGCGGTGCTGTACGCGTTTGGGGCGGCCAACGAGCGGTTGGAGACCTGGCTGACGCTGGGTGACGTGGCCGCGCGGCTGCAGACCGTGGGCTACTTCACCCCGGTGACCGACGAGGACCTCGTGCCGGTGCTCGACCAGCTGCGGGACTGGCAGCTCATCGACCGCACCCAGGACCATGCGGCGCACTACTCCACCGCGGAGGATTTCGAGCGCAACAACCTGCGCTACTCGCTGACCCGCCACGGCGAGGCCGCCCTGGAAGGCTTCTCCCGCGCCGCCGCGGTGCTGGAAGCCACTGGCGCGCTGCAGACCGCCGTGCTCGATGCCATCGCCGAGCGCCTCGACGAGCTCGCCGCGATGCTCACCGATCCCACGGCCACCGACCGGCGGGTGTACAGCACGCTGGCCGAGCTCGAAGGCCACTTGGAGTCGCTGGTCGCCGGGGTCAAGCAGTTCAACGGCGAGCTGCAACGGCTGCTGCGCGACGACTCCGGCGCTCTGGACACCTTCCACGAGGTCAAGCAGGCCACCATCGCCTACCTGCAGGAGTTCGTCACCAACCTGGACAACCGGCAGCGCGCCATCGCCGCCTCGGTGGCCCGGATCGAGGCGCACGGCCTTCCTGACCTGCACCAGCGGGCGCTGCGCGGCGCCGACCTGCCCGCCCTGCCACGGACCGACCCGTCCATCGCCTGGCTGGAGCAGCGCACCGCGAAATGGGACGGCCTGCGCGCCTGGTTCCGTCCTGCTGACGGCAGCGCGCCCCGCGCCGCGGCCCTGCAGGACGTCGCCCGCCGCGCGATCGTCGCCCTGATGCGGGTGCTGGAGCGGCACACCGAGTCCCGCCGCCGGGCATCGTCGGCCGCCGCCGATTTCCGTGCCCTGGCCCGGGCCTTCGCGATCTGCCCCACCAGCGCCGACGCGCACCGGCTGGCCGCTGCGGCGTTCGGGCTGTGGCCGGCCCGGCACACCCAGCTCGGCTTGGACGACGAGGACCTGGTGCCCGCCGCCACCCCGTGGGCCGACGCGCCACGGGTGCCGGTCTCCCCGCACCTGCGCACCCGAGGCCGGGTGGAGAGCACCGGCAGCACCGCCACCGTCCGTGATGTCCGCGAGCTGCGCCGCGCCCGGCAGCACCGCGCCGCCCACGAGCGCGCCGAGCTGGAAGCCGCCTGGGGACGGCTGTCCACCGCCGGTCCGGTCCGGTTGTCCGGTGTGGGCACCCTGGAGCACGGCCGCTTCGAACGGTTACTGGAGCTGATTGGCCGTGCGCTGAGCGCGCCGCCCGATGCCGCCGGGCATCGCAGAGGCATGTCCGCCGACGGCCGGGTGGAGCTGGTGCTGCGAGCCCCTGCCGACGGGTCGCGGGCCACCCTGCGCACCCCGAAGGGCACCTTCACCGGCCCGGACTACATCGTCGACGTCCGGGTGCTGGCCGGCGCGCCGCCCGCCCGGGCTGCGGTAGGCGGCGCATGAGCAGCCAAAACATGACAACCCAAAACATGACGACACTGGGTAGCCAGCTGGACCGGGTGGAGGCCGAGGAGACGTCCCGGGCGATCCGGCTGCTGCTGGCCCACCCGCTGCTCACCGCGAGCGGCGACCCGACCGGGTTCGACCTGGTGCGGCGCCGGCGCGACGCGCTGGCCCGCTGGTTTGAGGAGCACTGCGGCTGGCGGCTGGTCGTGGAGGCCCGCGACGGCTACGCCCGGCTGCTCAAGGTCCGCCCCGAGATCGACGCCACCCGGCCGTTGCGCCGCGACCGCAGCACCCGCGCCCCGTTCGACCGTCGCCGCTACACGCTGCTGGCGATCGTCTGCGCCGAGCTGCTCGCCACCCCCGTCACCACCATCGGCCTGCTCGCCGACCGGGTCACCCACGCCACCGCCGCGGAACCGGACATCGAGTCCTTCCAGACCTCCCGGCGTGCCGAGCGGGGCGCGTTCGTCGACGCCCTGAAGTTGCTGGAGCGGGCCGGTGCGCTGCGCGCCCTGGACGGCACTGCTGAGTCCTATCTGGACTCCGACGCCGCCAAGGTGCTCTTCCAGGTGGACACCACCCTGCTGCTGCGACTGCTCGCGGCCCCGCACGCGCCGTCCACTGTGGATCTCGATGATCTGGCGGCGCTGACCCGGGAGCCGCGCTACGGGGCCGCCCCGGAGGGGGGTGAGGTCGCCGAGACGCAACGCAACCTGTGGCTGCGGCACAGCATCACCCGGGCGCTGCTCGACGATCCGGTCGTCTACCGCGACGAGCTCACCGAGGCCCAGCTCGGCTACCTGGCCAGCCCGACCGGGCGCCGGCTGGTCCGCCAGGCCGCCGAGCAGGCCGGGTTCGTCCTCGAGGAGCGGGCCGAGGGTTACCTGCTCGTCGACCCCGACGGGCTGGCCACCGACCAGCGCTTCCCCGACGACGCGTCGCACCCGAAGATCGCCGCACTGGTGCTGCTTGACGATCTTGTCAGCGCTGCTGGCCTCGTCCCCGATGCTGACCTCGCCGGCCGCGCTGCCGCCCTGCTGGAGCGCTTCCCGAGCTGGGCAAAGACCTACCGCTCCGAGGACGGCGCGGCCCGGCTGGCCGCCGACGCGGTGGACGTGCTGTGCGCCTTCAAGCTCGCCGCCCGCGAGGAGGGCGCGGTGCGTGCTCGCCCAGCCGCCGCCCGGTTCGCCGTCGCCATCCCCGTGGTGCAGGAATGACCGCCGACATATCACGGCATCACTCCCACTTCCTGGGGGGATGAGTCGTCAGGGGCACGTCGCGGCGTCTGCCGCCGAGCGTCTTCTGCTGCCATCTGCTCCGAGACTGGCGCTATTTCGGTGATCAGGATCTACAGTGGACCGACCGAAATCGAGGGGTGGTTGAATGATGGAGCAGGAATCACCACGGACCCGGCTAGAGCAATTGCTCCAGCAGCGGCACCACACTGGAGGAATTTCGGAAGC
The DNA here is from genome assembly GCA_035463315.1 of Pseudonocardiaceae bacterium. Taxonomy (GTDB): domain Bacteria; phylum Actinomycetota; class Actinomycetes; order Mycobacteriales; family Pseudonocardiaceae. The sequence continues at coordinate 1,412 of DATHTJ010000333.1, read as the reverse complement.
AGTACCAACGGGCTGCGGGCGGGACCGTGCTCAGCGAGCGGCAGGCGTACCGGTGGGTGGCCGGAGAGGTGCGCAGCCTGCCCTACCCGCAGGCGCAGGCCACCCTGGAGAAGATGTTCGGGGAACCAGCAGCACGGCTGCTCGGCCCCCCGTACGGCACTGGAGCGCTTCGGCTCACCCGGCGGCACAATGGGATGGTCACGGCGCGGGGCACCGCCCGGACGGACTGGGAAGGGCAGCTGATCGCCATGAGCGCCGACCGGGCTCGGGACTTCCTCACCCGTATCGAGGCATCCAACGTCGGGGCCGAGACGCTCGACCAGCTCCTCGACGACGTCCGCCGCCTGGTCACCGCCTCTCAGCAGCAGTCGCTGCCCACCTGGCTCGGTGACCTGGTGGACACTCAGAACCGTGCCTTCGAGCTGCTGGAGGGACGCCAGCGGCCGGAGCAGACCCGGGACCTCTACCTGGTCGCCGGGATCTCCTGCGGGCTGATGGCGTTGGCGTCAATGGAGCTGGGTGCCTTCCACGATGCGATGACGCAGGCTCGCGCGGGGTACGCGTGTGCGGACAATGCCGGGCACGACGGGCTGCGGGCCTGGATTCGGGGCCTGCAGGCTGGCCACACCTATTGGGCCGGCCGGTGGGAGGATTCGGTGCGCTACGCCCAGCTCGGTGCCGAGGCCGCAGCCCGCGGCCGGGGCACTGCGAGTGTGTGGCTGGCCAGCGCCGAAGCGCGAGCATTGGCCGCGCTGAACCGGCTGGAGGAGGCGCACGCCGCGCTGGCTCGGGCCGCCGAGGCGCGAGACCGGGTGCAACTCGATGAGCTGGACAGCCTGGGCGGGATATGCACCTTCAGCCGGCCCCGCCAGCTCTACTTCGCAGCTGACACGCTTTCCTGGGGCGGTCAGGCAGAGGCGACCCGGGCCGAGCGGCTCGCTCTGGAAACGCTGGATGCCTACGCTGCGGCACCGGCCCAGGACCGCTCCTTTGGCCACGAGGCTGGCACCCGCAGCGCCCTGGCCGTCGCCCGCGTCTTTCAGGACGAGATCGATGGCGCCGCGGAGGCCCTCGCCCCGGTGCTGGACCTCCCGTCGGCCCAGCGCGGTCACGGGATCGTGATCTCGGTAGAGCGGGTGCGCACCGCGCTGAGCACTATCAACGGCCCTGGCCGCGACGCTATCGCCTTGGCTGGCGCCATTGAGGCATTCACCACCGAGCGGCTGACCCAGCCATGATCCGGCCAAGCGCCGCACGCGGTTGATCGACCTGTGTCCCCGTGCCGACTCGGTTAGCATCGAGTCCTCATGAGCGCCACGCTGATCGCCAAGGAGCTGTCTGCGGGCCATGGTGATCAGCTCCTGTTCTCCGGGCTGGACCTCGTTGTGGCGCCGGGCGACGTGATCGGGTTG
>DATHTJ010000332.1:0-7455 GCA_035463315.1 Pseudonocardiaceae bacterium | reverse complement strand
GCCTGGATTTCCTCCGGCTTCTCCAAAAACAGGCTGGAGGTCTCGCTTTCCAGGTAGGCCACCGGCTTGAACTCGGCGAACTCCATCAGCCGGAACGCCCCGGTCGTCGCCGCGTGCGCGCCGAGCGCGACGGGCACCACCCGCAGGCTCAGGTAGGAGCGTGTCGACATCCGCTGCAGGTGGCGCAACTGCTCAGCCATCACCGCGCGCCCGCCCACCGGCAATCGCAGCGCAGACTCGTGCAGGTAGAAGGTGAACCGCGCCGGGCGGTCCCGGCTGAACAAGCTCTGCCGGGCCAGTCGGGCAGCCACCCGATCATCGACCTCGTCGGGCGGCACGTTGACGATGCGGCTGATCACCGCGCGGGCGTACTCGCCGGTCTGCAGCAGTCCGGGCACGACGGTCACCTCGAATGCGCTAATCGCGACCGCCTTGTTCTCGTGGTCGATCAGCGTGACGAGCTGCTTGGGCATTCGGGAGCCGTGCTGCTGCAGCCAGCCCGGATTGTCCTGTTCCCGGCACAGCGCCAGCAACCGGTCCCGCTCCGGGCCCTTGACCCGGCACACCCCGAGGAACGCGGCGATGTCCACCTCGCTGGCCCCCCGTTTTCCCGACAGCAGCAGCGACACGAAACTCGGGGACCAGCTGAGCATCTGGGCGGCCTGCTTCCCGGTCAGCCCAGCCTGTTCCATGGCCTGGCGCAGTCCATCACCCAGTTCCCGGCTGCGGATCGTCGGCTCGCGATGTGGCATGGTGGCACCTCCCGGCGTGGATCATAGATCACAACATCACCAAATTCAGCCAACACAGTCAAATTTACCAGTGGTAAATACATTGCATGACCGATGGCAAACCGGTTGCCTGATCATCAGCGGGGCAACGGACCTCGCCCACCCCGGGGAGGTATCTAGTGAGCACGCTCTCGCCAGCGCTGGCCGACGCAGGTCACCTGCTGCGCGAGGATCTCTACGACCACCTGCACGAGGCGGAGTACCTGGCGGAACAGGACAACGAGTGGTCCACGGACGACGGGGAAACGGCGCGCGAGCTGATCGGCGACCTCGCGCTAGTCATCCGCAGATTGCTGGGCGAGCACGAGCTGCAGCCCAGCACTGACTGCCAGATCTGTACGTCGGCGTGGCCCTGCCCGGTCGTGACGACCATCCACGCTGTCCTGAAGGACCCGCAACGGCAGTTCGTCGCGCTCTTCCGTCGGGCACGGGATGGTGGGTGATCGCCGGGTGGGATCTCACCGAAAGTCTCGGGAGGTTGCATGCACCCGCATGTGCAGGGGTGCGGCGTGCTCGGCCAGCACGGTGATCACCCCCTCGGCGATCTGCAGCCGGCCGCGCAGCAGCAGCGCCGGGCAGGTCCGCACGACGGTGCGGTACCGAACCCAGAAGCCCGGTGAGCAGATCACGTTCACCATGCCGGTCTCGTCCTCCAGGTTGAGGAAGGTGACCCCGCTTGCGGTGGCCGGGCGTTGCCGGTGGGTCACTGCACCGGCGACCAGTACCCGCTCACCGTCGCTGCGGTCCCACAGATCAGCGGCGGGCACCACACCCAGCTCGGTCAGCTCAGCCCGGAGGAACTGGGTGGGGAAGCTGCCCGGCGAGACTCCGGTGGCCCACACGTCGGCCGCGGCGAGTTCCAGCGCGCTCATCCCGGGCAGCGCGGGCGCGGTGACCCCCACCGCGGTGCCGGGCAGCCGGTCCGGCCGCTCGGCGGCCACCGCTCCGGCGGACCACAGCGCCTGGCGGCGGTGCGGGGCCAGCCGGTCGAACGCCCCGGCGGTGGCCAGCGCCTCGGCCTGGGCGGTGGTCAGCCCCACCCGGTGCGCGACGTCGGCGATGCTGCGGTAGGGGCCGTGCGCTTCCCGCTCCTCGACCAGCTTGGCAGCCAGTGGCTGGCCCACCGTGCGCACCGTGGCCAGCCCCAGCCGTACCGCCTGTTCCGGCGCGCCCTCCGCGGCCGGTTCCAGCCCGGCGTGCACCCCGCTGGTGTTGATTTCCGGGCCGCGCACGGTGACGCCGTGGCGGCGGGCATCGGCGATCAGTGACTGCGGGGAGTAGAAGCCCATCGGCTGGGCGCGCAGCAGGGCAGCACAGAACGCCGCTGGATAGTAGTGCTTGAACCAGGCGCTGTAGTAGACCAGCGAGGCGAAGCTGATCGAGTGGCTTTCCGGGAAGCCGAAGTTGGCGAAGGCCCGCAGTTTCGCGTAGATCTTCTCGGCCAGCTCGCCTCGGATCCCGTGCCGTGCCATGCCCTGAAACAGCCGCTCGCGCAGCCGCTCCATCCGCTCGGGGGACCGTGTGGCGCCCATCGCGCGGCGCAGCTCGTCGGCCTCGGCGGCGGAGAAGTCGGCGACGTCAATGGCCATCTGCATCAGCTGCTCCTGAAACAGCGGCACCCCCAGCGTCTTGCGCAGCGCATTCGCCAGCCGCGGATGGTCGTAGTCCCAGGACTCCTGGCCGTTGCGGCGCCGGAGGTAGGGGTGCACCGAGCCGCCCTGGATCGGGCCGGGGCGGATCAGCGCCACCTCGACCACCAGGTCGTAGAACGTTCTCGGTCTCAGCCGCGGGAGGGTGGCCATCTGCGCGCGGGATTCCACCTGGAACACCCCGACCGAATCGGCCCGGGCGAGCATCTCGTAGACGGCCGGGTCGGTGGGCTGCAGGTCCGAGAGCTGCACCCGGTGCCGGTAGTGGCGCTGGACCAGGTCGACCGCGTAGTGCAGCGCGGAGAGCATCCCGAGTCCGAGCAGGTCGAACTTGACCAGACCGGCAGTCGCGCAGTCGTCTTTGTCCCACTGCACTACCGAGCGGTTCTCCCGCCGCGCCCACTCCACCGGGCAGACCTCGGCCACCGGACGGGAGCAGATCACCATGCCGCCGGAGTGGATGCCCAGGTGGCGGGGGAATCCCTCCAACTCGCCGGCCAGCGCCACCACCGGTTCGGGGATATCGGTCTCTTGTTGTCCCAGTGATCCCCACCGGTCGATCTGCTTGCTCCAGGCGTCCTGGGTGCCGGTCGAGTAGCCCAGTGCCTTGGCCACGTCCCGCACCGCGGAGCGGGCCCGGTAGGTGATCACGTTGGCGACCTGGGCAGCGCAGTCGCGGCCATAGGTGTCGTAGACGTACTGGATGACCTCCTCGCGGCGGTCGGACTCGATGTCCAGGTCGATATCGGGGTAGCCGTCCCGGTCCGGGGCCAGGAACCGCTCGAAGAGCAGGTCCATCCCCACCGCGTCGACGTTCGTGATGCCCAGCGCGTAACAGACCGCCGAGTTGGCCGCCGAGCCGCGGCCCTGGCAGAGGATGTCGGCCCGCCGGCAGAACGCCACGATGTCGTGGACGATGAGGAAGTAGCCGGGAAAATTCTTCTTCTTGATAATGGCCAGCTCGTGCTCGATCTGGTGGTAGGCACCGGGACGCTCGGCGTAGCTGCCGTAGCGGGTGGCCGCGCCGAGCCAGGTGAGCTCGCGCAGCCAGCTGGCCTCGGTGTGGCTGGCGGGGACGTCGAACGGTGGCAGATCCGGCGCCACCAGCTGCAGGTCGAAGGCACACTCCCGGCCCAGCGCGGCGGCTCGCTGGACAGCCCCGGGCCAGCGGGCGAACCGGTCAGCCATCTCCTTGCCGGAGCGCAGGTGCGCCGTTGCGGCGGCCGGCAGCCAGCCGTCCATCTCGTCCAGGCTGCGCCGAGCCCGGATCGCAGCGAGTGCGGTGGCCAGCCGGTGCCGGGACGGGGTGGCGTAGTGCGCAGCGGTGGTGGCAACGGTATCCAGCTCGTGCGCTGCGGCTAGCGCGGCGAGCTCATCGTTGCGCTCGGTGTCGTCGGCCAGGCCGTAGGCGGTGAGCTCGACGACAACGTGATCGGAGCCAAACAGCCCGATCAGACGTCGCAGCTGTAAGGCCGCGGCGGCCGGACCATCGCGCTGCAGCGCTTGGCGCACCGCTCCCTTGCGGCAACCGGTGAGCACCACCCAGTGCCCGCCCGCAGCGGCTGCCACCGCCTCGAGGTCGTAGACCGGCTTACCCTTCTCGCGGCCACGGATCTGGGCGTCACTGATCACCCTGGACAGCCTGCGGTAGCCCTCAGGATCGCGGGCCAGCACGAGCAGGTGCTCACCCTCCGGGTCAGGGAACCCGTTCTGTGGTGCGGTGAGACCGAGGCTGAGTTCCGCCCCGAATACGGTCTTGAGACCCAGCTCGCGAGCCGCCGCGGCGAAGCGCACCACCCCGTACATCCCGTCATGGTCAGTGATCGCGATCGCGTCCAGGCCCAACCGGGCAGCCTCCTCGACCAGCTCCTCGGGGTGGCTGGCCCCATCCAGAAAACTGAAGTTGGAATGGCAGTGCAGCTCCGCGTAGGGGACGCGCGGTTGGGCCAGCACAGACCGGCTCTCCGCCCACCGCACCGGCGGGTTGTTCCAGCCCATGATGTGGCGCTAGAAGGGTGGCGGGTCGTCGGGTGGCGGGTGGGGATCGGGTCGGTAGTCGTGGGAGTGGCTGGTGTGGGTGTGCCCGGTGGGGGTTGTCCACGTGATGCGGCCATCGGGTTGTTGGTCGACATCCCACCCGGGGTCGTGGGTTTTGAGCCGGTGGTGGCGGCGGCAGCTGGCGTGCAGGTTGTGTTCGCTGGTTGCACCGTCGGGGTAGGGGACGGTGTGGTCGAGGTCGGCGGTGGCGGCGGGTTGGCCGCAGGTGGGGAATCGGCAGCGCAGGTCGCGGGCGCGGACGAAGTCAGCGAGTCCGGTGGGCGGGGTGTAAGTGGTGCGGCCGTAGTCGAGCAGGGTGCCCGAGGCTGAGTCGGTGAGCAGCCGCCGCCAGGTCCCTTGCGCGGCGATCTCGCGGGCCAGGCCGGCAGGGATGGGCCCGTGGCCGACCAGCTCGCCGGGGTAGTCATCCAGCCCGAGCAGCGTGGTGATCGGCACGATCACCGACACCAGCGGCTTCCCCAGGCTGGGACCGCAGCGGTGAACATTCGAGCCAGCTGCAGGCTCGGGCTCGGGCTGCGGCATGGCGCTCTCGCCGGCCGTACCGTCGGTGGACGCGGCCTCGGTGGACGCGTCGGGGCGGTCGTAGTCGGGACAGTCGGGGCCCACGCAGTCGCCGTCGCATTGAGGGTCGGTGCAGTTGCCGGCAGCGGCGCAGCGTCGTCCGGTAAGCAGATCGACGAGCAGGTCGGCGCGGCGGGCGTCCATTCCCCGGGGATCGTCGCTACCGAGCCCGCGGGCCAGCTCGCAGAGCCGTTGGTAGGCAGCGGTGGCGTCCGGTGCGGACAGCAACGCCCACAGGGAGGCCATCCCGTCCTCGTCCGGGGAGACCACGACCCGCCGGTCGGCGCGCCGGTGGTGGTGGCGCTCGGCGGCCCCCTCAGGGTCGAGCACCAGCACCGCCCGGGCCAGCGCGGCCCGTAGCTGGGCGATTGTCTGTTGCCCGGCACGGGGCAGCACCCGCGCCTCGAGTGCACCCCGCAACTCACCCGGGAGCAGATAGCTGGTCTCGGTGATCGCCCGCGCCTTCAATGAATCGATCGTCCCGGCCTGCCACGCGGCCAACGTCCCAGGCAGATCAGCGATCAGCACCTCAGCCATCACCAGCCGATTGGCCGCGGTCGTGCGCGACAGCCGCAACGCCAACCCGATCTCATCGGGGGCGAACTCACTGGCCCGAGACGGGGTATCACACCGGGCCGCCAGGGGGTGGTCACCCGGGCGGCGCCGGGCGAACTCGGCCAACAGCCTCGCCTGCCGCGCCGAGGCCCAGGAGGCGATGCGGTCAAACCCGATGACCGTGTCGATCAGTGCGGCATCGGACAGCCTGGCAGGGTCGGCCGTGCTGTGGTCGAGCTCCAGGGCCAACCACCCCGACGGCAAGCACTCCGATACCGGTGGCTGGTCGGTGTCTGGCGGCTCAGGGGGGACCTGATCGAGCCAGGCGGGGTCGAACCAGTCTTCGTCACAGGGGGCACCCGCGGGAGCGACCCCCTCGGAATGGCTAGTATCGAACACATGTTCGATACTAGCAGCAGATGTCCGTGCTTGCCTACTGCTCCCCCTGCTCGCCGCGAAGGAAGCGCTCCAGCTCGGCCGCGAGCTCGTCGCCTGACGGAAGATCGGAGAAGTCCAACGGTGCGGTCAGTTCGCCGTCGAACGCGGCCTCAAGCTGACGCACCAGCGCACGGTATTCCGCACTGTTGGCGATGATCTCGTCGATCTGGTTCAACGCACTACCAGCCACGGCATGCAACTCCCCCGCGTCGAGTTCCAGCCCGGCCACGACTGCCAGCGCATCGACGAGCGCGGCGGAGGCCGCCGGGTAAGGGGTGGCTGCCAAGTAGTGGGGCACCCGCGCCCACACCCCGATGGCGGGGACACCCGCGGCGGCGAAGCCCTCCTGCAGAGCCGTCTGGATCCCCGCCTGCATCTCGGTGGTGCCAGGTACCACGCCCACTTGCGCCGCCAACTCAGCCATGGTGGCGATCGCCATCAGGCTGACCGGGCGGGTGTGGGGGACAGGAGCGGCGTAGGCGCCGAGGCCGACCACGAGCCGCACACTCAGCTGCGTGGCCAGGTCCACGACGGCCCGCACGAAGGCATGCCATGCCATGTCGGGCTCGGGCCCGATCAAGACGAGGACACTTCTGCCTGCGGCATCCTGACCCGCCCGCAGCTGGATCTCGGGCCAGCTCACGTGATCGACGACCCCGTCGGAGATTCGCACGATGGGACGACGCGACCGGAAATCAATAAGCTCGTCCGCGCTGAAGGTGGCCAGCACTTCGGTCGGGATCGTCTCAAGAATATGGGCGATGGCTGCTTGGGCTCCGAGACCAGCGTCGACCCAGCTCTCAGTCGCGAGGAGCAGCACCGGTGACTCCAGCGAGCGGTGAGAGTGCAACTCGTAGAGAGACGACATCATCGGAAGCCCATGCGGGGGAGCGGTTCGGGTTGCACCCCGCGCCGCTCAATGTCAACGGTACGCACAGCGTCGAAGACCACCTGCACGCGAAAGCCCCCCTCGAGCGAGGGTTCCAGGGCAATGCCCTCGCGGATCGCGGCCCAGAAATTGCGTGCCACGCGCTCGAATGCCTCCTTGGAGCTGATGGTGTGGCTACCTCAGCGCTAGCCCAGCTCAGCATACGTCGATCACGATTGACGACCACGACAGGCAGCAGCGGAGCTTGTGATACGGCAAAGACCCCCAATGGATGCCGGGCGAGTCATCGACGACGTGGTCACCCGGCACGATCGCATCGACGTGCTCGGGGCGGGTCACACGACGATCCGCATCGGGCGGCCGCGGCCATCCAGTTTGCCGCCCAGCGTCTCAGCGGTGCCGGCGGCGAACCGCTGCGCCGACCACGCAGCGGCCAGCGCGTCGAGCGCGTCGTCCAGACCGACACCGGTCGGTGCCGCAGCCAGCGCGGCCGGGACATCCACAGTGGATGACA
>DATHTJ010000331.1:0-3958 GCA_035463315.1 Pseudonocardiaceae bacterium | reverse complement strand
GGGCCCTACGGGCATCCGGTGCATCCGATCCTGGTGACCGTGCCGATCGGGGCCTGGGTCGCGAGTCTGGTGTTCGACCTCGCCTCGCACCTGGTCGCCGACCCAGGGTTTTTGGCCCGAGGCTCGCTGTGGCTGATCGGGCTGGGCGTGGTGGGAGCATTGGCTGCCGCGCTGGTCGGGTTCCTGGACCTGCTGGCCATCCCTACCGGCACGCCGGCGTTTCGCACCGGGCTGGCGCATGCAGGGCTCAACCTGGCGGTGACCGCCGGATACCTTGGCGGCTTCCTCTGGCGAAGGACCAGCGACCTGTCCACCAGCGTGGGGTGGGGCCCGCTGGCGCTGTCCGGTGCTTGCCTGGCCGCGCTGGCCGTGGCGGGCTATTGGGGCGGCACGCTCGCCTTCCGCTACGGGGTGCGGGTGGCCGATGAAGCCACCCAGGCATCGGGCTACCGCCACTCCCGGTCCCCGACTCAGCAGCCGCCCGGTGGCCAGGCTGACCGCGGGCATTGAGGCCCCCGCGTGCAGTTGCAGCTATCGTGAGGAGAGTTGGTCATGAGTATCGCCGCATTGGTCGCCTGGGTGATCACCGCACTGGGCGGCTTCGTCATGTTGGGCCAGTGGATCTCCCGGGGCGGGTTGCGCCAGCAACGCAGCGGGGTCACCCGGTTTCCCGCCGGCCTCATGTTCTCCCACTTCGGGCTCGCCGCGGGCGGCCTGGTGGTCTGGATCGCCTACCTGCTCACTAACCAGATCCGGCTGGCCTGGGTAGCGTTCGCGCTGCTGATCCCAGTCGCGTTGCTGGGCTTCATCATGCTGGCCCGTTGGATCCCGGTCTACCAAGGCCGCACGGTCACCGCCGGCGCCCCCCAGGACAGTGCCCGCACCGGCTCTGGACCGGTGGAAACGGAGCCAGCCGAGCGGCACCTGCCCGTCCCGGTCGTCATCGCGCACGGCCTGTTCGCTGTAGTCACCGTGGTGCTGGTGCTACTGGCCGCCCTGGGTGCGGCCGGCAGCTGAGTTGTCCGGCCTGTGGGCCGAATCTCGTGGATGACACCAACCGGCAGGTCACCACCGGTTCGAACTCACGAGTGGCTCGGCGGCAGAATGACGGACGTGAATGCAAGATCATTTGACGAGTACCTGTCCGGTTTGGACGAGGCGGCGCTGACCGCGCTATTCCACGCGCGTCCAGATGTCCTGGTGCAACCGGTTCCGCGTGGTTTCAGTCAGCTCGCCCAGCGGCTGGGCGGTGCGGACTCGCTGAGCGCCGCGTTGCGCACGGTGAACCGGGACATGGTCATGGTCGGGCGGGCCGCCGTCGTGCTTGGTGCGTCGGCGACGATGCCGGGTTTGGCGCGCCTGCTGGATGCCTCAATGCAGGCGGTGCGTGCCGCCGTGGCCGAGCTGTGCGAGCGAGGGCTGGCCTGGGACAGCTCCGTCGTGCTGTGCCTGCCGGAACGGCTCGAAGCGCACTGGTTGGCCGAGATCGGCGGCGGCCGGCCGGTGGCGAAGATCGCGCCATCGGTCCTCGCCGAGGACCTGCGCGTGGCGGTCGGCGCGTTCGGGATAGCCACCGATGGTCTGCGCAAGCCGGAACTGGCCGCGCGGCTGTCCGAGCTGATGGCGGATCTGCCCTTGCTGGCCAAGGTGATCACTGGGCTGCCGGAACTGGCCAAGGAACGGCTCGGCGAGTTCCGGCGTGGTTATCACGGCTACTACTACTCGGGATACTCGGGCTACGGCCGCCCCCGGTCGCGCGGAGCCGATGATGGAGATCCGACCGAGCTGCTGATCGCGGCCGGGTTGCTGCTGCCCGTCAACCACCAGCCTGAACTGCCCAGGGAGGTGGCGGTCGCCGGTTGGCTGGCCGAACGCGAGCTCACGCTGACCGGGCGTCCGGAAATCCCCCCAGCCGGCGCTGACGGGGCAGCGGTGCGCCGGGCTGCCCAGGCGGCCGCCCAGGAAGCACTTCGGGGGGTGACAACCCTGCTTGACGAGGCCCGCGCGACGCCGATTGCGGCTCTGAAGAAAGGTGGCGTCGGGCCTCGGGAACGGGCGCGGCTGGCCAAGCGGCTGTCGGTCCCCGACGACGTTCTCGTGTTGTGGATCGACCTGGCGTACGCCGCGGGCCTGCTGGGTCGAGCCGATGCCGGGTACGCACCGACGCACGCCTATCCGGGATGGCGCGCTGCGGAACCAGGCCGGCGGTGGGCGGTACTGGTCGACGCGTGGTTCTCCCTCGAGCACGCACCAACCAGCCGGGAAACCCAGGGAGACAAGGAACATCCACCTCCTTTGCCGCTGGCGTCAGCCGCCGGGATACTGCGGCGCGCGCTGCTGTCAGCAGCCCGTTCAGGTGCGTCGGTGCGCGCGGCGAGCGAGGAGATCGACTGGTTCTGCCCGCTGCATGGCTACGGTGCTGCGCAACGTGGCGACAAGGTGGCCGCCGCCGTCCGCGAAGCCGAACTGCTCGGGGTGATCGCCACCGACATGGTGTCTGAACTCGGGGAGCACTTGCTGGCTGTGACCGGGTCCGCGCCGGAGAATGCGGTGGAAGAACTGGTCCGACTTTGCGCCCCGCTGCTCCCCGAAGCCTCGTACAGCGTGATCCTGCAGTCGGACCTCACCGCGGTGGTCTCCGGTCAGCCGAGTTCGGCCGTGTCGCGGCTACTGAACGACTCGGCCGTCGCCGAGACCCACGGGGCGGCCAGAACATGGCGGTTCACCCCGGCCAGCGTCCGGGCGGCACTCGACGCCGGGTGGACGGCCCAGGATCTGCTCACCGAGCTGGCCACCGTCTCCGACCGCCCGGTTCCCCAGCCACTGGAATATCTGATCACCGACGCCTCCCGCCGGCATGGCCAGGTTCGGGTGCGTGGCATGCGCTCCTGCGTCATCGCCGATGACGCCTTGATCACCGAGATCCTGCACACCCGATCTCTCAACAAGCTGCATTTCAGCCGGCTCGCTCCTACCGTCTTGTCCAGCCCCAGTGGCCTCGATGAGGTCCTCACACGGCTGCGCGAGGTGGGCCTGTCCCCGATGGCCGAGGATGCGCAGGGCACGGTGATCGTCGAAGCCCGTCACGAGCACCAGGCACCGGCATTCGATCATCCGATTGCCGCGAAACCGCGAGCTGCGCTTTCGGCCACCGAGTTGGCCCGGCGGCTGGTGGCGGACCCGGATGGTGAGACCGTGCGGGCCACTGCGGACTCGGACACCTTCGGTCTGCTGGCACAGCTCAACTGTCACCTCGACGACGCCGAACTGGAGCTGCTGTCTGACGCCGTGGACCACCACAACGACGTGCTCATCGTCTACCGCGACAAGAACGGGAGCCGCAGCACTCGGGAAATCCGGCCACAACAGCTCTACGGCAAATGGCTCGACTCCTGGTGCCACCTCCGCAACGCGCAACGCGACTTCACCATCGCCAACATTGAGGCGGTCGCCCCCGCCCGTTGATCCGGTGACACCGTTGACCGGCGCAGGCTGAGCCATCGGCCCGCGGTGAGCTTCACCGTGCCCTCGAAACCCGTTAGCCTGCAAGGCAACGCCTAAACATCGAGGTCGAGCGGATTCGGCGGCTCGGGCCGGGGTGGCATGGGAGGATGGCGATGGCTGACGAGGGGACAACGAGCGCGGCCGTACCTGGGCGACCGCCTCGGCTCACGCACGAGGAGCTGCGATTGGCCCAGACCGAGACCCTGGAGGGGCCTCGGCGCCGGTACGGGATTGCCGCGCGGATCCTGTTCAAGTCACTCGATATGGTGTACGGCAAGCCTCTCACATTGAGGAAGTTCAAGGTCCTCGAGTTGATCGCCCGCGTTCCTTACATGGCCTGGGAACAGGTCGCCTTCATCGCCATCACTCATGTACATGCCGACACAGATATGGCCCGGCGCATACACGAGCGTGTTGCCACGTCCCGCGCGCAGCAAGACAACGAGATGTACCA
>DATHTJ010000330.1:0-4900 GCA_035463315.1 Pseudonocardiaceae bacterium | reverse complement strand
GGGGACGGCTCGCTCAGCTTCGATGATTACGTGCGGATGTACGAGGGTCTCGGCATCGACCCAGCGCATTCCAGCGACGCGTTCAAGCGGCTCGACCGCGACGACGATAACGCAATCAGCTATGAGGAATTCCGGACCGCTATTGTTGAGTTCTATCTCAGCGATGATGAGAATGCGCCGGGGAACTGGCTGTTGGGACCACTGAACTGAGAGATATCTCGTAACGGGTCTTGTGGTTCGTCCGTGCTGCCGGGCGCCATCCGGGTCGAGCCCGGCGCGGTCGGCGATCCCGCGACAGGAACTGCGCGGCCGGCACGGCCTCGATGTCCGGGCCTCGGGGCAGCAGGGGCGTGAAATCCTTGGGCAGTGGGGCCACGACGTTGTCGTACTCCTCGGGGGCCGCCCGGCTCAATGCGGTGAAGACGGCGGCGGCATAACGCTGTGCGGTGAACAGGTCAACCTGCGCGCGCTCGCCGACCCGGCGCACGAACTCGTCGACATCGAAGCGCTGCGCTTCCCACGAGCCAGTGTGCAGCCACCAGTGTGCAGCCGGGGGACCAATTCGACGGGGAGCAGCCCAGCGGCCTGACGTGCCTCCTCGCGGGTCAGGTGCTCGGCGAGGGTCTGCAACGTCGTGTGGATCGCCTGCTCGCCCCCTTCCCGGTTGGTTCGCGGGTCAAGAACCAGCGCGGGTTCCCGCCGCAACACCGGCACCCATGGCGGGTTCAGGACTGTCCACATCGGGAAGACCTTCGCATGGACATTTCGCGTAAGACACCTGAGAACTTCCCTCGTACCGCGATCGTCACTGGGTCCGACTCCGGCATCGGCAAGGCGACCGCGGTCGCCTTGGCCGAGTTGGGCTGTGATGTCGGAATCACGTGGCACACCGATGAGCAGGGCGCGAAGGCAACTGCCGATGAGGTCCGTGCCACCGGTCGGCGTGCTGAGGTGCGGCAGCTCGATCTTAGTGTGCTCCCCGGCGCCGCGGACGTCATCGACGAACTTGCCGACGCCCTCGGCGGTGTCGACGTACTGGTGAACAACGCTGGAACCGGTTCATCGGCGCTGCTGGTGGATCTCGACTTCGACACCTGGCGTGAGGTTATCGCGACGGATCTCGACGGCGCCTTTCTCTGTCTGCAGCGGGCGGCCCGGCGGATGATCGCTGCCGGGCGCGGCGGCCGGATCGTGAACATCACGAGCGTTCACGAGCACCAACCCAGGGTCGGCGCGGGAGCCTACTGCGCGGCCAAAGGCGGATTGGGCCTGCTGACCAAGACCGCCGCGCTAGAGCTGTCCGAGTACCAGATCACGGTCAATTCCGTCGCACCAGGGGAGGTTGCCACACCAATGACTGGGCAGGAGGACATCGACGTCCACCAGCAGCATCGACCCGGCGTGCCGCTTGGCCGGCCCGGGGACGCACGTGAAATCGCCGCGGTGGTCGCGTTCCTGTGCTCCCCCGCAGCGTCGTACGTCACCGGGGCGTCCTGGCCGGTGGACGGCGGAATGCTGGAGATGGGCCCGATGGCCGGTTCCCATCTACGAGCAGAGGACTGGCGCCGACCATGAACACACCGCCACGCAACTAACCAGCGCGATTGAAGGTCAAAGGAACAGTTGCCAACTCAGATCGGGAGGCAGGGTTTTCAGCGACGATATTGCCTCGTCCTTCGGCTGACCCGGTGAGTATTAACCTGCTTGCCGGTCACCGCATCTTGCCCACCGAAAAGCCGGATCTGGTACCTGCCCCGCGCTACCGGATGCCGGTCGGTCCCTTCAGAGCCTGCCTCCTGCGTGCCATGAGAGGCAGCCTCAGCAGCAGAAGTCCCCGCTACGTCGCGGTACGAGAGCCCGTGACGTTGGGTTTAGCCGTGGTCAGCAGGTGCTCGAGCGCGCTCACCCAGGTTTCCACGATGGCGTTGTCGTCAACCCTGCTGTGCGCGGTGCCCAGCAGGTTGGGAAGTAGTCGTGCAGAGATCAGGGCGCCGAGCCCGATCGTCGCGATGGCATCAGCCTGTTGAGCGGATACAACCGATCCAGATCGGTCGATGATCCACTCAGCGAACTCGCGGTAGGTCAGGTCGACGACCTGGGCGACGGCGTCGGTGAGGATTCTCGGTCCGTGCCGAGCCTCGCTGGCGAGCAGCCGCAGGAGTTGGGCTTCCTGGTCGAGCTCGGCGAGGACATATCGAGCGGCGATGGTGAGTTCGGTGTGCAGATCTCCGAGGTCGGCGAACAGCCGGCGAATGTCGCGTAGAGCGGCGAGCCGGCTCAGCTGCCGTTCGACTCCGGCGGTCAGGAGTGCTTCCTTGGACGGAAAATGGTGGTAGATGCCGCCGGCGCCGGGGCTGAGCCCGGCAGCTTCTTCGATCCGGGTGATGCTGGTACCGCGGTAGCCGTGCTCGCTGAACAGCTCCATCGCCACGTCGATGATGCGATCCCGGGTCGCCACCGTCACAGTTGACAGATCGCCCATGGCACCAAAGTATGTACTTAGGCATGTCAAGCGTCAACTGAGGAGCGGCGATGACCGCGCATGGTCGAAGTCGGCTGAGCCGCACGGTTCCCCTGGCCGGGCTGGCTGGCCGGACCGTCGGTGAGGCGGTGGTCGCCGCCCTGCGCAAGCGGTTGACCGGCCAGGACAGCGCCGAGTTCCACGAGCGGACCAGTGAGCGTTACGCGGCCATGCTCGGCCACTCGAAGGGCGTGCTGATGAAGGCCGGGCAGGTGCTGTCCTTCGTCGCGCTCGGGACGCTGGTCCCCCCGGAGCGGCAGCGCGTCTACCAAGCGGCAATGGCCCGGCTTCAGGCCGACGCCCCACCGATGGCCCCCGAACTGGCCACGGCGGTAGTGGAAGCTGAGCTGGGCGCACCCCCAGAGGAGATCTTCGCGGAGTTCGACCCGCATGCGTTCGCGGCGGCGTCGATCGGGCAGGTCCACGCGGCACGGCTGGTCGACGGGCGGCGGGTGGCGGTCAAGGTGCAGTATCCCGGGGTCGATCAGGCCATCCGAGCGGATCTGGACAACACCGAGCTGCTGGCCACCTTCCTCCAGCTGGTCGGCGCGATAGTGCCCGGCTCCAATCGGCTCGATGTGCGCGCGGTGGCCCGGGAAGTGGCAGCCCGGATCGGTGAAGAGATCGACTACCGCATCGAGGCCACCCACCAGACCCACTTCGCCAACGCGTACCGAGATCACCCGGCCATCCGCATCCCCGAGGTGGTGCCGCAGCTGTCGACCCGCCGGGTGCTCACCATGGATCTCGTGGACGGCATGCGCTGGTCCCAGGCGCTGCAGGCGGATCAACAGTTGCGGGACCGATGGGGCGAGGTGATCTACCGGTTCGCTCTGGGCAGCCTGCGAATGGTGCGCATGTTCCACGCCGACCCCCATCCGGGCAACTACCTGTTCCACGATGACGGTGCGGTGACGTTCTTGGATTTCGGTTGCGTCAACCGGTTCTCTGCACAACAGGTCGCGCTGATGCAGCGGGTCGTCGCCGCCGCGGTTGCCGACGACGCTGCAGCCTTGTGGGACACCTTCGTCGAGATCGGCTTCCTGACCGCCTCCGACGCACCCACGCCAGCGGAACTGCTCGAATGGTACCGCGACAAGCTGCAACCACTGGTGAGCGAGCAGCCATTCACCTACACACCGGCCTACGCCGCATCCGTGGTGCAGGGCTACTTCGCCCGCCAGGGCGCGACCGGCTCGGTGATGCGCCGCATCGAGCTGCCCCGCGAGTACGTGTTCCTCACCCGGATCGACCTCGGACTTACCGCCTTGCTGGCTGAACTGGAAGTCACCGGGCCGTGGGCGGCGATCCGCAACGAATGGGACGAGAACGGGCCTCCCGCCACCGAGATCGGCGAGCTCGACGTCGAGCATTGGGCGCGGCGGGGCCTCAGACCGTGGAGCGGTGATGATCCCCACTGTTGATCCGTACCCGGCCTATCGCGCGCTGCGTGAACAGCACCCGGTGTGCTGGGACGGCGATCTGGACGCGTTCCTGGTCAGCTCCTACGCCGAGGCGAGCGCCGTGCTGCGCGGTCCGGGATGGAGCAGCGACCCGAACCGCAACCCCGCACTGGCCGCCCGGTTCGATCGCGCCGAACTCGGAACCCAGGCGCTGGGCACGACCCTGCTGACGATGGACCCGCCCGAGCACACCCGGCTGCGGCGGATGCTCGCCCCGGCATTCACCCCCCGGGCCATCGACGCGTTGCACCCCCGGATCACCGCGGTGGTCAAGTCCGCCCTTGCCGATCTCGGCACGGCGGGTGAGGTCGACGTCATCGCCGACATCGGCTATCCGATCCCGCTCGCCGTGATGTGCGAGTTGCTCGACGTCGACATTGAGGGCGCGCAGCTGTTGCGTACCGAGACCCCCAAGCTGGTGGGAATGCTCGAGTTCGACCCCGACGAGGAGGCGGTCCTCGCGGCCGAGGAGGCCACCGCCAGCCTCGCGCTTCATCTTCTGCCCATCCTCGGCGACCGCCGTCACCGGCCCGGCGAGGATCTGGCCAGTCAGCTGCTGCGTCTCGGAGACGACGGCGACGAACTGGGACTCGACGACGTGCTCGCCACCTGCATCCTGCTGCTCACTGCCGGGCACGAAACCACCGCCAACCTGATCGGCAACGGCGTCCTCACCCTGATGCAACACCCCGAGCAACTCCACCTGCTCCAGCGTGATCCCGTGCTGATCAAGCCAGCGATCGAGGAGATCCTTCGGTTCGAGTGCCCCGCCAAGATCGTCGGCCGTACCAACCTCATCGACCGGCAACTGGGCGGGCACACCATCCGCGCCGGCCAGCGCGTGCTCGTTCTGCTTGGCGCAGCGAACCGGGATCCGGAGCAGTTCCGCGACCCCGAGTGCTTCGACATCACCCGA
>DATHTJ010000329.1:0-3832 GCA_035463315.1 Pseudonocardiaceae bacterium | reverse complement strand
GCCACCGTCATCGATTGTCACACCAAAGCCTGCATTGGATACGCCATGGCCGACCATCTCCGTGCCGACTTGGTGATCGACGCGCTGAGGATGGCCGCCCGGAACTATCCGCTCGTCGAGGGCGCGATATTCCACTCCGATTATGCCGAGGTTTGTGTTAAGCCGAGGAATCGCGGTCTTGCCTGCGTGTGAGGGCGGGCCGGTTTGATTCCTCGGCTTAACGATTGGCGCTATCGGAGGTCGTAGAGCGCTTGGAGGGTCTGCTCGGTGAGTTGTTCGGCGGGTGCGGCGGTGATGGCGGGGGTGGCCGCGTTGACGGCGTCGCGCATCATGTCGAGGGTTGCGAACGCGTAGAACGCTGAGGTGGTGGAGGTGTTCTCGTGGCCGAGTAGCCGCATGATGATCGGCAGCGGGATGCCGTGCTGGTAGAGGTCCATGGCCTTGGTCTTGCGCAGCATGTGGCAGTGGATGTTCTCCGGGAGGGTCGGGCAGTCCTTGCGGGCGGCGCGGGCGGCGGTCTTGAGCACGGCGGCGACGGTGTCGGTCGAGAGCTTGCTCGGGTGCCCGTGGTGTCGGCTGTAGAACAGGGGCCGGGTCGCGGGCAGCTGGGCGTGGTTCGGGTGGAACTCGGCCAGGTAGACGCGCAGGTGCTCGATCGTCGTGCTGCTGATCGGGACGGTGCGGGTCTTGTTCCGCTTCCCGGTCAGGATGATGTGTCCGGGTGGGGTCAGGGCTAGGTTGTGCAGCGTCAACTCGGTGATCTCGCTGACGCGGGCGGCGGTGTCGTAGAGCAGGATCAGCAGCATCCGGTTCCGCCGTGACTTCGTGGTGGCGCCGGCGTGCGCGGCCAGCACCGCCCGGGTTTCCGGCTCGGTCAGGTACTCGATTGGTGTTCGGGGACTGGCCGGGGCCCGCAGGGCCTTCGCGGCCTGGCTGAGCGCGATCAGGGTGATGTCCTCGTGGCCGCTGTAGGCCAGGAACGTCTTGATCGCGGTCAGCCGCAGCGCGATCGTCCTGGGCGCGTAGTGGCGCTGCTCGTGCATCCAGGCCAGCCAGGCCTTCAGGTGGACCCGGTCGAAGTGCTCGAAGCCGACTTGGGCGCGGTCGATGCCCTCGGCCTCGGTCAGGTAGCCAAGGAAGCACTCCAGGCTGATCCGGTAGGCCTGGATCGATTTCGGGGACAGCCCGCGCGCCTTGGGTAGGTAGCCGTGCAGGTAGTCCCTGGCGAAGGCGAACAGGTTTGGGGCGTCGGTGTCCGGGTCGCGTTTCATTCGAACCCAACCTCCGGCAGCAGCGACGCGTCGGCCGTGGCGAGGTCGGCGTAGCCGCGCATGAAGTCGGGCGAGGTGTGCACGTAGTAGAAGGTGGACTCGAATCCCGTGTGCCCCATGTAGCGCGACAGGTAGGGCAGCAGCGCGGTCACGTCCGCGCCGTGGCTCATCCACCGTTCGATGTTGGCGTAGGCGAAGTGATGCCGGAAGTCGTAGGGACGAGGCCGGGGACCGTCCGTGGCCCGGGGCAGTCCGGCCTGGTCCCAGATCCGGTTGAAGATGACCCCGACCGCCGCGGCGGTGACCGGGTTGCCTCTCGCGGAGACGAAGAACGTTGCCCGCGACGGGAACTGGTCACGTGATGCCTTATCGCACGCGGCCAGCACGTCGAGCACCTGCTCGGTCACGGGCAGCCGGCGGCTACGGTTGCCCTTGGCCCAGATGATGTCCAGGTGCCCCGCGCGCAGGTCGACCTGCTCGGCGGTCAGGGCACGGGCCTCGCCGGTGCGCAGCCCGCACGAGTGCATCAGGGTGAAGAACGCGACCGCTTGCCACCGCCACGGGGAGAACACGTGAAGGTGTGCCGCGGCGGTGAAGAACCGGTCGATCTCCTCGGTGCCGAGCAGGTACGGGTGGGCGGGAACGAACCTGGCTTTCCACCGGTCGGACAGCACGTAGGCGTCGGTGTGTCCGTGGGCCCGCCACCACCGGCCGAGGTCGCGGATGTAGGACATCCAGGATCGGTACCGGCCGGACCGGGCCAGTTGTTCGCTCACCCATCCCTCGACGGTGTCGCGGTCGAACACGGTCTGGCCATGGCGGGCGCAGTAGGTGTCGAACTGACGCAGATACCAGATCCGGGAAGTGCCGTAGCAGCCCATCGCCTGCTTGAACGCCAGGTAGGCCTCAAGCTGCGGCGCGAACACGCTGACGAACCCCTGCGAGGTCATGGCCGTGCTCCTGCCGGGACCGGCAGCACGCACTCGAGCAGACGCGCCTGGTCCACGCTCAGGTACACGTTGGTCGACTCCGAGCTGGCATGGCCGAGTACCGCCGAGATCGTCGGCAGCGGGACAGCCGCCCGCAGCAGCCGGGAGGCGGCACTGTGCCGCAGCAGGCTGGTGCCGACCTTCACATCGGTCACCCCGGCTGCGCGGAATGTCGTCGCGGTCACCCGGTAGATCGAGGCGTGGTCGGCCAACCTCGTGTGCGGAGCCTTGCAGCGTAGGAACACGTGATCGTCGTCTGAGACGGGCCGCGCGTGCAGGACGTAGTCGGCGAGCCTGGCACTGACCAGCGGCGCCAGCGGCAGGGTCAGCGGGTTGCGGGTCTTCTGCTGGACGATCCCGATCGTGCCTGCCCGCCAGTCGATATCGCCCAGGCGCAGCCCGACGAGGTCGCAGGCACATAGCCCGGTCGTCAGCGCCAGCAGGGTGATCGCGGCGTCCCGGGCACCGACCCTGCCTGTGGTGCACGCGTGCACCACCCGGGCGTGGTCCTCGTCGTCGAGAACGGGCAGGATCCGGTGGGAGCGTTTCACCCCAGCCAGACCCACCGCCTCGACCAGGTCGGACCGGTGCGTGAACGTCAGGAACGGGCGGAAGTTCGACACCACCCACAACAGCGAGGAAGCCGCCCACCGGCCCGAGAGCGAGACCAGGAACGCGAGCACGCTGGCCGCGTCGGCCGCGTCGAGATCGCGGATCCCGCGTGACTCCAGAAACGTCAGGTAGCCGCGCGCGACCCGGCCGTAGGCGGATCGGGTGGCCGGCGCCAGGCCACGCGCGTCCATGTCCGCCTCCCACGCGGCGTCCAGCGCTGTGAACGCAGGCGCCTGTGGATAAGGGCCGCCGCCGCCCCGCCTGCGCACCGACAGGTCCACCACCCCGGTGGCGAGGTAGGCATCGAACAGCGTGACCAGCCGACGGTAGTCGAACCGCCGCTGCGCGCTGAACCTGCCCGTCCGGGGGCTGGTCGTCATCGCGGCGAACGCAGCTCCCAACGCGGGCGTATAAACCCCGCCGCGGTCAGCCACGAACCCATTCAGGTACCTGATCGTCTTCTCGTACTGCACGATCGTGGACTCCATGTAGCCCGCCGCCCCCAGCGCATCGATCACCACGTCACCGAGCTGTCCGACCGTCGCATCCATCACCGTCTCCTTCCGCATCGGATGCAGGACACGGCGGACGCTAGCCACAAGCCAGCTCAACGTTAAGCCGAGAAATCAGACCGGCCCGCCCTCACACGCAGGCAAGACCGCGATTCCTCGGCTTAACACAAACCTCGGCATAATCGGAGTTAAACCGAAATCGGTTTAACTCCGATCGCGGCACACAATACACCAGCGCGTCCTTCGCGGCCGCCACCGACCTCCTCGACATTCAACGGTCGGTCGGGGCCACCGGAGTGTGCTTCGACAACGCTCTCGCCGAGTCTTTCAACGCCGCTGTCAAAGTCGAACGGGTCAACCGTACCGTCTACCCCACCCGCGAACACGCCCGGAAAGACGTTGCCCGGTACATCGAATTCCGCTACAATACTCAACGTCTCCACTCGGG
>DATHTJ010000328.1:0-2169 GCA_035463315.1 Pseudonocardiaceae bacterium | reverse complement strand
GGCCTGACCAGTTGTTCGGGGTCACCGTCCACTCGATACCGGCCAAGTGGCTGTTGGCCATGCTCACGAAGCGGCGGCTGCGCAGTGTGGTCTCGCGACCGGCGCGGTCGCGGAACTGGATCTCGCGCTTCACCACGGCGTTGCGGATGTCGTAGGAGTGGTGATAGGAGCGCACCTCGACGTTGTCGAGCCGGATCGCCTCCTCCCCCTCGATCCTCAGCTTCAGCAGCAACCAGTTGGGGAGGTTGACCAGGTCCTCGTTGAGGACCGGGCGACCGCCCAAGATGGTCGTCTCCCGGTTGAAGCAGCCGTGGGCGTATGTGCCCGGGTAATGGACCGCGTTCGCGTCCTCCCACTCGGCCGCTCCCCGGGTAGCGAAGTAGCCGTTGCCGGTTGAGGTCAGGGCCTCGCGCAGACCTTCCTGCGCGGGGTCGAAGTCGTCGTAGACGAGTGTGAAGTCCGGCACGGGTCCCTCCCCGAAAAGGTTCGCGTGTCAGCGGGCCAGCGTGGTGAGGAATTGCTCCACCTCAGCGGTGGACTCCAGGACGAAGTCGGCGGCGGTGGGCCGGTTCGCCACCTCCGGATCGTCCGGGTGCCCGACGATGATGCCGACGCCCCGTCCGGCCAGCGCCCGGAAGGCGTCCTCGTCGGTGATGTCGTCCCCGAGGTACAGCGGCACGACATTGTCGGCGTCCAGATCCAGCGCCTGCAGCAGGTACAGGACGGCCTTGCCCTTGTGCCAGTCGATCTTCGGCTGGAGCTCGTACACCATCTTCCCGAGGGTGACCTTCAGCCGCCCGGAGTACTCGTCCAGCAGTCCCTCCACCACCGCGGTGACCTGGGCGTGGTGCTCCGGATCAGCGAGCCGGTAGTGGACCGCGACCGAGGCTCGCTTCGGCTCGACCACCGCCCCCGGAATCGATTCGACCTCGGCGCGGAGCCGGTTGGAGACCTCGGAGATCAGGTCCTCGAAGCCGGTCGCGGCATCGTGGGCAATGGTGCCCTCCTGCGGCCTCCAGATGTCGAAGCCGTGACTACCCGCCACCACCAGGTTGTCGACACCCATCAACTGCTGCACGACGGGTCGGTCCCGACCGCTGACCACGCACACCGAGCAGCGCTGCGCCAGGGCCTGGACCGCCTCCCGCATGCCGTCGGACATGACTGCGTCCTGCGGCCTGTCGACGATCGGGGTCAACACCCCGTCGTAGTCGAGAAACACGGCCGGCCAGCGACCGCCCAGCCGCGCGGCGAACTGCTTGCCGTCGCGCAGCGCATCGGGCAGCTCGCGAACGGTCGACGCCTGCGTGCTCATGGTCGTCGGCGTCTTGGCGTAGGTGCGGTCCCGGTCGGCATCGGCACATACCTACCTTGCGTAAAGGGTCTCCACTGTGACGCAGATCTCCGACGCTAACACGTACTTGGGCACCGGTCTTTCCTCAACGGGGCGGTGCCGACCATCGAGACATCGCGGTGGGCGCCTGGCTCCCCGGCGCGCTGGCCTCCCCGGCTCGGCCGGCCTGATCCGGGCCAGGGGGGCTCACCCTGTGCTTTTCCCGCAAGTGTGGGTGGTTCGGAGCACTTCCGGCTCAGGCGCATCAGCCGACAGCATTAAAAAAAGCGGGTCCGGTGATCACCGTGCGCACTGCGCACCCGGGTGCCAAGGATCAGGCCGAAACTGGGCATACTGCGCAGGATCTCGGGTCCTGGTGGTGCTTAAAATCAGTGTCCAGCGCGGTTCCCCGCTCCTTGATGGCATCGAGCGTGGTAGGTTGTCACTATGTGGAAATCCTAGCTGTGTTCGCTCCTGGCGCGGCCCTGGGCGTATCGGCGCCGCGATCCCTGAGTATGGCGTGGCGGTGTCCGGCTGGAATCTGGGCCGGCGCTCATCGGTCGGCGCGGGGGAGTTAGGCCCCGGCGGGTGTCCTCTTAAGGCCCCGGTCGGCGCAGGCGAATCAGCAATTCCGGCAGTCCACACGACTACAGTACTTCGATAGAAAGAGAGTCTGCCATGGCGGAGAAGGAATGCGAAAAGCCGGTTTGGTCATACCCGGACAGCATGGGCCCGGCCATCTACTACGGGCATGCCCCGGAATTCAACGGACTTATCCCTCCGTACAAGGGACGTCAGACGAGTGGTACAGGCAGCACGAGCAAGCCCGAGCATTG
>DATHTJ010000327.1:0-11227 GCA_035463315.1 Pseudonocardiaceae bacterium | reverse complement strand
GGTTCGCCGTCTGCCGCGGCAGCGGTGACGAAGGCTGAACCGACAATCACTCCATCCGCGAAGGCGGCCACCTCGGCGGCCTGGGCGCCGTTGCGCACTCCGAGCCCGACGCCCACCGGCAGCCCGGGCGCGCACTCGCGCACCCGGTGGACCAGTGTCGGCGCGGCGCTGCTCACCACGTCACGGGCACCGGTCACTCCCATAACGGAACTCGCGTAGAGGAAGCCGCGGGTCGCCGCCGCGGTGGCGGCGAGCCGCTGGTCGGTTGACGAGGGGGCTACCAGGAAGATCCGGTCCAGGTCGTGCGCCTGCGCGGCGGCCAGCCAGTCGTCGGCCTCGTCGGGAATCAGGTCGGGGGTAATGACGCCGAGTCCCCCGGCGGCGGCGAGGTCGCGAGCGAAGGCGTCCACGCCGTAGCGGTGCACCGGGTTCCAGTAGGTCATCACCACCGCGCGCCCCCCAGCCGACGCGATCGACTCCACCACGGAGAACATGTCGGTCAGCCGCACCCCGCCCCGTAAGGCGGTGTCGGCGGCGGCCTGGATGGTCGGCCCGTCCATCACCGGGTCGGAGTAGGGCATCCCGACCTCGACCAGGTCACACCCGCTGTCGAGCATGGCGGCAAACAGTGCCCGCGAGCCGTCAACCGTGGGATAGCCGGCGGGCAGGTAGCCGATCAGCGCGGCCCGGTGCTCGGCACGGCAAGCCTCGAACAGCGGCGCTAGCCGAGCGGTCACTACTCACCCTCCAGCAGGTTGAACCACTTCACCGCGGTGTCCACGTCTTTGTCACCCCGGCCGGACAGGTTGACCAGCAACAAGGCCCCCTCGCCAAGCTCCGCGCCGAGTTGCAAAGCCCCGGCCACCGCGTGCGCCGACTCGATCGCCGGGATGATCCCCTCGGTGCGGGACAGCAGCTGGAAGGCATCCATCGCCTGGGCATCAGTGATCGGCCGGTACTCGGCGCGCCCGGTGTCCTTGAGCCAGGAATGCTCGGGCCCTACGCCGGGGTAGTCCAGCCCGGCCGAGATCGAGTGCGTCTCGATGGTCTGCCCCTCGGAGTCCTGCAGCAGGTAGGACAGCGCGCCGTGCAGCATCCCGGGCTCGCCTGCGGACAGCGTCGCGGCATGCCGGCCGGAGCCCACCCCGTCGCCGGCGGCCTCGAAGCCGACCAGTCGCACTCCCGGATCATCGAGGAACGGGTGGAAGATGCCGATCGCGTTGGAGCCGCCACCGACGCAGGCCGCCACCGCATCGGGCAGCCGGTCATACCGGGCCAGCATCTGCGCGCGGGCCTCCAGCCCGATGACCCGGTGGAAGTCGCGCACCATCACCGGGAAGGGATGCGGCCCGGCAACAGTGCCGAGCAGATAGTGCGTGGTGTCCACGTTGGTCACCCAGTCCCGCAGCGCCTCGTTGATGGCGTCCTTCAGGGTGCGCGAGCCGGTCTTCACCGGCACCACCTCGGCGCCGAGCAGCCGCATCCGGGCGACGTTGAGCGCTTGGCGCTGGGTGTCCACCTCGCCCATGTAGATCACGCATTGCAGCCCGAGCAGCGCGCACGCGGTGGCGGTGGCGACTCCGTGCTGACCGGCCCCGGTCTCCGCGATCACCCGCGGCTTGCCCATCCGCTCGGTGAGCAACGCCTGGCCCAGCACATTATTAATCTTGTGGGAACCGGTGTGGTTGAGGTCCTCGCGCTTGAGCAGGATTCGCGCCCCGCTGGCGTGCTCGGACAGCCGGGGCGTCTCGGTGATCGGCGAGGGCCGGCCGGTGTAGTCGGCGAGCAGGCCGTTCAGCCGGGCGGTGAACTCCGGGTCCGACCGGGCCTCGGTATAGGCGACAGTGAGCTCATCGAGGGCCGCGATGAGCGCCTCAGGCACGAACCGCCCGCCATAGTGCCCGAAGTGCCCGCGGGCGTCAGGCTGGGCGGTACCGGACTGGACGCTGACCACGGCTCAACGCACCGGCTTCGGGCAGGCCGGGTGCGACCCCGCAGTGACCAGCTGGATGACTGCGGCCTTCGGGTCACCGCTGGTCACCAGCCCTTCCCCGACGAGTACCGCGTCGGCGCCCGCACCGGCGTAGGCCAGCAGATCCGCCGGTCCGCGCACCCCGGACTCGGCGACCCGCAACACGTCGCCCGGCAGCCCCGGCGCGATCTTGCTGAACACCTGGGGGTTGACGTCCAAGGTGTGCAGGTCGCGAGCGTTCACCCCGATCAGGGTCGCGCCGGCCTCCAGTGCGCGGTCGGCTTCTTCGGCGGTGTGCACCTCGACCAGCGCGGCCATACCCAGCGACTCGACCCGGTCGACCAGCGCCACCAGCGCGTTCTGCTCCAGTGCGGCGACGATCAGCAGCACCACGTCCGCGCCGTGTGCGCGCGCCTCGTGCACCTGGTAGGGACTGACGATGAAATCCTTGCGTAGCACCGGGAGATCCACCGCGGCACGCACCGCGTCCAGGTCAGCCAGCGAGCCACCGAACCTCCGGCTCTCGGTCAGCACGCTGATCATGCGGGCGCCGGCCTCGGCGTAGTCAGCGGCGAGCGCGGCCGGGTCGGGGATATCGGCCAGGGCTCCCCGGGACGGGCTGCAGCGCTTCACCTCAGCGATGACGCCGATCCCCGGACCCCGCAACGCCGCCAGAGCATCCCGAGGGGCCATCACTCGGGCGGCACGCCGCTTGATCTCTGTGAACCCCACAGCGGCTTCGCGGTCAGCGAGGTCCGCTCTGACACCTTCGAGGATCGCCTCCAAGACGCTCAAGCCTGTCCCCTTCCGCCCCCGTACCGAGCACGGGTCTCGATGCTAGCTCCGGCCGGTCCACTGCCTTGTCACCGGGGGTGTCCCGACGCCGTAGGGTCCTCGCCGGCGTCCATCCGCTCCCACAGCCGTTCGTCAGGGGAATCTGATGGTCGTACCGTCACCGTGGGCGCCTGGTAGCGGCGGCCCAGCCGCGGCATCCGGTGGCCCCGCACCACCAGCGCGACGCCAGCAGCGGCAAGTAGCGCCGCGCCACCCGCGGCGAATCCGGGCCCCACCGGCAGCACCGTGGCCATCCCGACCGGGACGGACCGGGCGGGCAGCCCGGCCGCTGACACTGCGGCTTCGGTGAGCCAGCTCCCGTCGGTCACCCGCAACGTCCCAACGGCCGGCAACGCCGCCGCACCCAGCAGCAAAGCGCCGAGCAGCCAGCGCGCCCACCCCCCAGTGGCCAGCACCGCGGCCACTGCAGCGAGCGCGAGCACGGCCAGCGGGGCCAGCACGGGCAACACCTCGGAGCCATCCACGTGCACCTCGACGACCCCGCGCAGCGGAACCTGGAAGCCGATCCGAGCCCAACCGAGCATCGCCGCGCTGCCGAGCGCCGCCGATGCGGCGGTCAGCAGCACGATGGTGACCGCAAGCGCCCCGCGCGATACCAGGACTTCAGGCACGTAGCGACCCAGCGGGCTCGCCGACAGCCAGCCGCAAGGTGCCCGCTGCGGCAATGGCGGCCAGCACCGCACCCGCCTTGTTCAGGCACTCGGCGTCCTCAGCCACCGGGTCGGAGTCGGCGACGATGCCCCCACCGGCCTGCACGTAGGCCACCCCGTTGCGGACCATCGCGGTTCGGATGGCGATCGCGGTATCGGCGTCCCCGGCGAAGTCCAGGTAGCCGACCACTCCCCCGTACACTCCCCGCCGGGTGGGCTCGAGTTCCTCGATGAGCTCCATTGCCCGAGGCTTGGGCGCCCCGGACAGCGTCCCGGCGGGGAAGCAGGCAGTCACCGCGTCGAAGGCGGTGTACCCCGCGGCCAGCTCACCCGTCACCGTCGAGACCAGGTGCATGACGTGGCTGTAGCGCTCGACCCGGAAGAAATCAGTGACGTGCACCGAGCCGGGCCGGCATACCCGGCCGACGTCATTGCGACCGAGGTCAACCAACATGAGGTGCTCGGCGCGCTCCTTCTCATCGACCATCAGGTCCTTCTCCAGCCAGCAGTCCTCGTCCGGATCGGCGCCTCGAGGGCGCGTGCCGGCGATCGGGTGCGTGGTGACCTTCCCGTCCCGCACGGTCACCAGGGACTCCGGGCTGCAGCCGACGATGCTGAACTCCTCCAGCGTGAGCAGGTACATGTACGGGCTGGGATTGGTGGTGCGCAGCACCCGGTAGATGTCCAGCGGGTCAGCGTCGGTGGTGATCTCGAAGCGTTGGGAGACCACGACCTGAAAGGCCTCGCCGGCGCGGATCGCCTCCTTGGCCGCCTCGACCGCGGCGTAGTGCTGCTCGGGGCTGCGACGGCGCAGGAACTCTGGAGTCGGTCGGGTGAACACCGCTGCGCTGGCCGGGGCCGGCGTGCACAGCCTGGCGACCATCGCGTCCAACCGGGCTACCGCGTCGTCATAGGCCTCGTCCACCAGCCGGGGAGAGTTGTCCCAGTTGATCGCGTTGGCGATCAACGTGACGGTGCCCTCGTGATGGTCCAGCACGGCGAGGTCGGTGGCCAGCAGCATCACCAGTTCGGGTACCCGCAGGTCGTCGACCGCAAGCTCCGGCAGCCGCTCCAGACGCCGCACCGCGTCGTAGCCGAGGTAGCCGACCATCCCGCCGGTGAGCGGGGGCAGATCCGGCAGCGGCTCGGTGTGCAGGGCCGCCACGGTCTGGCGCAACGCCTCCAGCGGAGTGCCCTCCCAGCGCCCATCGACGCCGGGCAACCCCACCGGCGGCGTCCCGCGCCAGACCGCGCGGCCACCGGACTCGGTGAGCGTGGCGGCGCTGTGCACCCCGACGAAAGACCAGCGCGACCAGGACGAGCCGTTCTCCGCCGACTCGAGAAGGAACGTGCCGGCCCGGCCGCCAGCCAGCTTGCGGTAAACCCCCAGCGGGGTCTCGCCGTCGGCGAGCAGCGTCCGGGTCACCGGGATCACCCGGCGATCGGTGGCCAGGGCGCGAAACCGCTCCCGGTCCAGCTGCAGGTGCCCGACTCCGGTGTCGCCGACGCTGGCCATGGAGCCATTGTGCCCGGCCGTTGACGCCGGGGACGTTTCGGGCATAGCTTCTCATCGATCATTGAAAAGGGAGTACAGGAGAGGTACCGCGTGAACACGCCGGCTGCGCGCGGTGGCCGGCCCCGTGGCCGCCGGCCCGCCGGGGAGGACACCCGCGCGGCGCTGCTCGACGCTGCCAGGGTGGAGTTCACCGAGCGCGGCTTCGACGGGGCCACCGTTCGCGCGATCGCCCAGCGAGCGGGGGTGGACCCCGCGATGGTCAACCACTGGTTCGGCGGCAAGAACGCGCTGTTCGTCGCTGTCATGGAAATCCCGGTCAACCCCGACGAGATCATTCCCCGGCTGCTCGACGGACCTCCCGAGCAGCTCGCCGAGCGGATCCTGCGCACGTTCCTGTCGGTCTGGGATGCCGACGGTGGCGGGGCGCTGGCGGCACTGGTGCGCAGCGTGGCCGGTCATGAGGAAGCTGCCCGGATGATGCGCGAGTTCGTCAGCCGGGTGATCCTCGGTCGGGTCGTCTCCACGGTGGCTCCGGACCGGCCCGAGCTGCGCGCGGCGCTGTGCGGCACCCAGGTCGTCGGACTGGGGATGGTCCGGTACGTGATCCGCCTTGAACCGCTGGCCTCCGCCGACCACGACACGGTGGTCGCCGCGATCGCCCCGAACCTGCAGCGCTACCTCACTGGCGACTTGTGAGTGCGTAACAGCGTGAGAACGCTGTTACGCACTCACAGGCAGCTGCTGCCAAAACACGTTGCTGATCCGGTGTGGCAGGCCGGGCCGGTCTGGTCGACGACGACCAGCAGGGCGTCGCCGTCGCAGTCCAGCCGCACCTCGTGCACGTGCTGGGTGTGCCCGGAGGTCTCGCCCTTGATCCAGTAGGTCTGCCTGCTGCGGGACCAGTAGGTGGCGCGCCTGGTGGTCAACGTGCGGTGCAGCGCCTCGTCGTCCATCCAGGCCACCATCAGCACCTCGCCGGTGCCACGCTGCTGGACTACGGCGCACACCAGCCCGTCAGCATTGCGGGTGAGTCTCTCGGCGATCGCCGGGTCCAGCCCGCTCACCGCACCGTCACCCCGGCCTTGCGCAGGCCATCCTTGACGTCGCCGATCCGCAACTGTCCGAAGTGAAAGACGCTGGCGGCGAGCACCGCGTCGGCACCGGCGGCCACCGCGGGCGGGAAATGCCCCACCTCACCCGCTCCACCACTGGCGATCACCGGGACGGTGACGACGGCGCGCACCGCGGAGATCATCTCAAGGTCGAAGCCCGCCTTGGTGCCGTCGGCGTCCATGGAGTTGAGCAGGATCTCCCCCACGCCTAGCTCCTGGCCGCGAGCGGCCCAGCCCACCGCGTCGACCCCGGTGCCGCGCCGCCCGCCGTGGGTGGTCACCTCGAAGCCGGATGGGGTTGGCGGCTCGCCGGGTGGCACCCGCCGGGCGTCCACCGACAGCACGATGCACTGCGCACCGAAGTGGTGGCTGGCCTCGCGCAGCAGCTCGGGGCGGGCCACCGCGGCGGTGTTGATGCTCACCTTGTCCGCGCCGGCCCGCAGCAGGCGGTCCACATCGGACACCTCGCGAATCCCCCCGCCGACCGTGAGGGGGATGAAGACGCACTCGGCGGTGCGGCGCACGACGTCGTAGGTCGTCTCCCGGTCTGCCGAGGAGGCCGTGACGTCCAGGAAGGTCAGTTCGTCGGCGCCCTGAGCGTCATAGGCGGTGGCCAGCTCGACCGGATCGCCGGCATCCCGCAGCGCGGTGAAGTTCACTCCTTTGACCACCCGGCCGGCGTCGACGTCCAGGCACGGGATCACGCGCACGGCAACGGGCATCCACCTAGCCTAAGCGGGCGGTATGGGGTTCAGCGAGCAACGGCCAGCGCGTCGGGCAGGGTGAGCGCTCCGCTGTAGAGCGCCTTGCCGATGATCGCGCCCTCCACGCCTTCCGGAGCCAGTGCAGCGAGGGCGGCCACGTCGCCGGCCCCGGAGATCCCACCGGAGGCGATCACCGGCGCTTCGGTTCGGGCGCAGACCGCGCGCAGCAGGTCCAGGTTCGGTCCGCGCAGCGTGCCGTCCTTGGTGACGTCGGTGACCACGTAGCGCAGGCAACTATCCCGCTCCAGGCGCTCCAGCACCTCCCAGAGGTCCCCGCCATGCGCCGTCCAGCCGCGCGCGGCGAGGATGTGCTGCCCGTCGATGATCCGCACGTCGAGCCCCACCGCGATCCGCTCGCCGTGCTCAGCGATCGCCGCCCGGCACCAGAGGGGGTCCTCCAGCGCGGCAGTGCCCAGGTTCACCCGGGCACATCGGGTGGCCAGCGCGCGCTGCAGCGACGCGTCGTCCCGGATCCCGCCGGAGAGCTCCACCGCGATGTCCAGCCGGCCGACGACCTCGGCCAGCAGCTCGGCGTTGGAGCCCCGGCCGAACGCAGCGTCCAGGTCGACCAGGTGGATCCACTCGGCACCGTCGGCCTGCCAGGCCAGCGCGGACTCAACAGGATCGCCGTAACACGTCTCCGTGCCGGCCTCGCCCTGCGTGAGGCGGACAGTCCGGCCACCGGCGACGTCCACCGCGGGCAGCAGCACGAAACTCACCGGGCCACCCTAGCTAGACGGGTCGAGCACGACGCCGAACAGGCCACGAAGCCGCGCAGCTTTCCTGACCATCGGTGCGCGCTCACGACCGGTCCCCGTTACTACCCAGCAGCCAGAGCAGTAGGCCCACTAGCAGCGCCACGAGCACCAGCACCAGCCAGGTCGGTGCCTGCACCATGACCAGCGCCGAATACCCCAACGAGGCCATCATCGCAACCACGGCGAGCAGGGCCACCGCCCGCACCCAACCGGCGTTCCCTGACGGCATGCCGTATCTGCGCATTGGCTACCACGTCCCGATCCAGTTGCGCAGCAGGTGCGCCCCGGCGTCGCCGGACTTCTCGGGATGGAACTGGGTCGCCCACAGCGGCCCATTCTCCACCGCGGCGACGAACGGCTCACCGTGCTCGGTCCAGGTCACCAACGGGGGCGCCAGCGGTTCTGAGCTCTCCAGCTCCCACCGTCGAGCAGCGTAGGAGTGCACGAAGTAGAAGCGGGTGTCCGGGTCAAGGCCGGCGAACAGCCGCGAGCCCGCCGGTGGCGCCACGGTGTTCCACCCCATGTGCGGCAGCACATCGGCCTTCAACCGCTCCACGGTCCCGGGCCACTCGTCGCAGCCTTCGGTCTGCACCCCATGCTCGACACCCCGGCTGAACAACACCTGCATC
The DNA here is from genome assembly GCA_035463315.1 of Pseudonocardiaceae bacterium. Taxonomy (GTDB): domain Bacteria; phylum Actinomycetota; class Actinomycetes; order Mycobacteriales; family Pseudonocardiaceae. Next base: position 2,971 of record DATHTJ010000327.1, on the reverse strand, counting down.
CCCACGCAGATCCCGAGCACCGGGCGACCACCGGCCAGCCGGCGACCGATGATCCGGTCACCGCGCACCGCACGCAGCCCGGCCATGCACGCGGCGAAGGCACCGACCCCGGGTACCACCAGCCCGTCGGCGGTCAGCGCGGCATCCACGTCGGCAGTCACTGTCACCTCCGCACCAGCCCGTCGCAACGCCCGCTCAGCGGACCGCAGGTTGCCCGACCCGTAATCCAGCACCACAACAGATCTCACTCCACTACCTTCCCAGAACGCGGTGAGGTCTGGCGCCGGTCCAGGTGACCAGCTGAGTTCGGGCTCGACGTAAATCACAGAGCAAGCTGCCAGCACGCCGCCTGAGATCAATGATCTAATCTACGGTGCTGGGTATCAGCTGGCTAAGAGGAGGAATCGGTGGCCGAAGTAGTCAAATCAGCGGACGAGGAGCCGGTGGTCCCGTCCGCGGATGAGGAGCCGGTAGTGCCGTCGGCTGACGAGAAGCCGGTGGTCCCGTCGGCTGACGAGGGTCCGGTGGCGGGGTCGGCCGACGAGGAAGGCTGATGACAAGACCGGTCGCCGACGCAGCGGTGAGCGCGGTCTTCAGACCGCCGCGGCCGCCTTCCGCGCGGCCACCAGCACGGGGTCCCAGACCGGGGAGAACGGTGGTGCGTAGCCGAGGTCCAGACCGGTCATCTCCTCGACGGTCATCTCGTTCCACAACGCGACGGCACACACGTCGACCCGCTTAGCGGAGCCCTCGCGGCCGACCAACTGCGCACCGAGCAGCCGCCCGGTGCCACGCTCGGCGATCACCTTGACGGTGACCGGGGCAGTGCCCGGGAAGTAGCCGGCTCGGGTGGTCGACCGCACCGTCACACTGACCGGATGGAACCCGGCGGCCCGCGCCTCGGCCTCCAGCAGGCCGGTCCGGCCGACCTCGAGATCGCAGACTTTGCTGACCGCGGTGCCGACAATGCCGGGGAAGGTCGCGTGGCCGCCGCCCAGGTTCGTGCCGATCACCCGGCCGTGCTTGTTGGCGTGGGTGCCCAATGCGACGTGCACTCGACGCTGCGACACCCGATGCAGCACCTCGACGCAGTCCCCGCCGGCCCACACCCCGTCATGGCCGGGCACTCTCATCTTCAGATCGGTCAGCACGCCGCCATGCTCACCCAGGGGCAGCCCGGCTGCTCCCGCCAGCTCGGTGGCCGGTCGCACGCCCAGCCCCAACACGACGATGTCCGCCGGGAGCGTCCCGCCCTCGGTGCCCACACCGGATACCCGGCCGTCGGGGCCGGTCTCAAATCCAGTGACCGGGATTCCGGTGTGCACGGCGATCCCCATTCCCTGCATCGCCTCACGCACCAGTGCGCCCATGTCCGGGTCGAGGGTGGTCATCGGCTCCGCAGCCCGGTCCACCAGCGTGACCGCCAGGCCACGGCGGACCATTGCCTCGGCCATCTCGATACCGATATAACCGCCGCCGACCACGACCGCCCGGCGCGGTCGCCCAGCCAGACCGGCCAGCACAGCGGCACCGTCGTCCAAGGTCTGCACGCCGTAGACGCCCGGCGCGCTCACCCCGGGCAGGTCCGGCCGCACCGGCACCGCGCCGGTGGCCAGCACCAGGTCATCGAAACCCACCTGATAACTCGCGTCGCCGTCGAGCTCGACGGCGGTCACTGTGCGGGCGTCCAGGTCGATGTCGGTGACCTCGGTGCGGATCCGCAGGTCGATCCCGTTGGCTCGGTGCTCGACGGCGCTGCGGGCGATCAGCGCGTCCGCCCCGTCGACGTCGCCCGCCACCCAGTACGGGATGCCGCAGGCCGAGTAGGACACGTGGTGGCCACGTTCGAAGGCCACCACCTCCAGCCCGTCCCGACCCGCACGCCGAAGCGCCTGCGAGGCCGCGCTCATCCCAGTCGCGTCAGCGCCGACGACCACAACCCGCCTCGTCATGCCGGCTGCAATGGGTTGACGTTCCAGGTGGCCAGGTGCATGCCGGTCAGTCCTCCTCAGGCAGGCCGACCTTGCGGACATAGAGCAGCCGGTCACCGGGCTTGAGGGCGTCGACCGCGGCCGCGTCCACCCGGTGCAGCTTCTTCCCCCGCACGACACCCAGCACGATATCGTTGAGATGCCGCGGTGAGCAGCCGACCTCGGCGTCCTCCACCAGCCGCTCGCTGATCGCCAACCCGGCGTCGGGGGTCAGCAGGTCCTCGACGACCTCCACCACGTTCGGCGTCGTCGCCGCCACCCCGAGTAGCCGGCCCGCCGTCTCCGCCGAGACGATCACCGAGTTCGCGCCCGACTGCCGCAGCAGGTGCACGTTCTCCGACTCCCGCACCGCCGCGACAATCGTGATCCGCTCGGAGAGCTCGCGCGCGGTCAGCGTCACCAGCACCGCGGTGTCGTCCCGGTTGGTCGCGACAATGAGCGCCGACGCGCGCTGCACCCCGGCGGTGCGCAACACGCTGGATTGGGTGGCGTTGCCAGTGACCGTCACCAGACCGAGCGCCGAGGCGGCGTCGAGACGGGCGCGATCGGTGTCCACCACGACGATCCCGCCCGGCTCGACGCTGTCGCCCAGCAGGGTGTCCACCGCTGCACGACCCTTGGTGCCGTAGCCGACAACGATGATGTGGTCGCGCACGCGGGACCTCCAGCGTTGGATCCGGAACGACTGCCGGGACCGCTCAGTGAGCAGCTCCACAGTGGTCCCGACAAAGACGATGAGGAAGATCAGCCGTAACGGGGTGATCAGGACCGTGGTGAGCAGCCGCGCGGTGTCGGTGACCGGGGCGATATCACCGTAGCCGGTGGTCGACAACGACACCGTCGAGTAGTAGAGGGCATCAAGGAACGTGATCGGGGTGTCGCTGTTGTTGTCGACGTAGCCGTCGCGTCCGAAGTAGACGATGAAGGCGCAGGCAAGCAAGGCCCCGATCGCGACCGAAAAGCGCCTGACCAGTGACGCG
>DATHTJ010000326.1:0-3329 GCA_035463315.1 Pseudonocardiaceae bacterium | reverse complement strand
CCACCCTGCATGTCGATCGTGGGCAAAGGGGTGCTGCGACCGCCGCCCGCAACGTCGCCGGGTCACCATTTCTCCTTTGACGGCGACAAGCTGGAGCACCGCCATCAGCGGGTACCGCGGCGTCCCGGAAGTCGAAAAACTACGCGAGCTGAATGCCCAGCGCATGCGGGGCTGACATGCCAGCGGCGCCCGGTCGGCACCAGGGCGCCGCCGCGGCCGGTCGCGACTGGCCGCCGTCACCGCACTTCGCACCATCTCCCCCGCAGAGTCGGTGTGCCCGTTAGTGCCCTTGAGGGCCACCGGCCTACGAGGCCCCTTACCGCCGCCCACGACGACTCCCTGACGTAGGCGCGTCAACTCAAGCCGCGCAGGCGTAGCTGCAAGGTTTGATTTCATCCCACAATCACTCACATCGGCGGGTAGCGCTTTACAGATCAAGGGCGGCGCGGAGGGCACCGTCCAGGCGCGACATTGTTGTGGTGTCCAGCTCACCCACTCGATCGCCGGTCCAGGCCCGGTAGAGCTTGGACAGGTCGCCCGCGTAGGCCCATCCGTAACCTGTTACCGGGACGGCGAGGATGTCGCCGGGGTCGCGCTCGCGTAGTTCTATGCCCAGCAGCCAGGGACGCGACGATTCGTTGATGCCGTCACTGGACATGATCGCGACGGTCCGCAGACGCTCGGGGGTACTGGGTCGGATGTAGCGGCGTAGTTCACCCCGCCGCACGGAGATCCGCCTCAGCTGCAGCCAGATCGGCGTCTTGGGCCAGGGCCTCTGCCTCGGTGTCACCCCAGTCCGTGCCGGCGCCAAGACGGACAGCCTCACGCCGAGCAGCGGCGGACAACCAGGCTGAGGGGGAGATGCCAGCTCGGGCAGCCGCGGCCTCAGCAAGAGCCCAGGCAGTGAGGTCAATCGACAAAGTGACCTTACGAGTTGCCATACCGCAGATCGTACCGGGCAGTGTACCTGTCCCGCCGTCTCCCCTCGGACGGCGAGGGCAAGGAGCCCTGCTGCGCTCATCTCCCGGCGGGGAAGCGGCCCACATAGCGGCGCTGCCATGGCGTCTCTACGGCGTGCGCGTCGTAGTGCTCGCGCACGTAGGCAACAGCGTGCCCAGCTGGCACTCCGTCGAGAACAGCAAGGCAGGCGAGGGCCGTGCCGGTACGTCCACGCCCACCGTGACAAGCCAGCTCAACCCGTTCGCTCTGGGCCCGACGCCACGCCTCCTCGAGCACCTCTCGCGCCTCGGAGCGGTCAATGGGCAGCCTGAAGTCCGGCCAGCGCAGCCACCTGGCCTCCCACGAGACCGTGGGCGGTTCCTTGCCGAGCAGGTAGACGGCGAACGTCGGCGTCGGTCCATCGGGTAGCGGCCGGCGCAGTCCGCGGCCTCGCACGAGGCGACCCGACGGCAGGCACAGCACGCCAGGGGCCGTTGCTTCCCAGGTCTCGGCCACGACGTCAGCGTAGGTGCAAGCACCCAGGCATCGTCGACCTACCAGGGAAGATACGGCCGTGGGCGGTGCGGCCAGTTCCCCTCGTCGCGCCGGTACACCGCGATCGGACGCTCGGTGACCCGGAAGGTGAACCGACCGGCCTCGTCCAGGACCTCTCCGTCGGTAGCCAGCATGGCGTGATCGCCGATCAGCTCCACATCGAGTGACGGCGCCTCCCGCTGCACGTAGGTCCGGGTGTGTCGCAGCGCGCCCAGCATGATCGCGATGATTGCGCGGGCCCGGGAGAACCGCCGGTCCGCGCGCAGGTAGCGGATGTCGAGCAGCCCGGAGTCCAACTGCGGCCGCCAGGCCGGCACCATGCCGCGCGGATGGTATGGCCCGTTGCCGACGAACAGGAGCCACAGCTTCTGCTCCTTTCCGTCCAGCTTCACTCGCAGCGGCTGGGCGTGGCGCAACGTCGTGACGAGCGCAGCCGCGAAGGCCGGCCACTTCCCCCACGTGCCCTCCCACTTCTCCCGCAACCGCACCAGGTCGGAGTAGCCGCCGAGGCTCGCGGTGTTGAGGAAGTACCGCGTGTGTGGCGCCCGCCCTGCGCCGTGAATCTCCACCACGCCGAGGTCGACCGCGATCGCCTCGCCGGCCTGGGTGGCGTCGACGGCTTCCTGCAGGTCGTACACCCCGACGTCGCGGGCGAAGTGGTTGAGAGTGCCGGTCGGCACCACGACCAGTGGCAGACCGCGCCGGCCCGCAACGGCCGCTGCGGCCGCCACCGTCCCATCGCCGCCGGCGACACCGAGGGCCCGCGCCGCGCCGTTGGTGTGCGCATTCCCGGCCGCGAGCGCGGCCTCGAGCTGGTCGTCGAGGTCCACTCCTGCCGCGGCCCGCAGCACGATGGCGGCGGGCAGCGCCTCGGCTATCTCGTCGGTCGGGTCGTACTCAGGGTCACCGGATCGCTGGTTCGCTACCAGCACCAGGCCGGCGCCGTCCGGCAGCACCGGCGCGTCGCCGTGCGGTCGCGCCCGGGCCTCGTCGATCCTCCGCACCGGCCACCAGCGTCGGGTGCTCAGCGCGATGCCGGAGCCGACCGCCGCCCCCACCACTACATCGGACGTCCAGTGCACGCCGACGTGGATTCGGGAGTACGCCACGGCGGCAGCCAGCGGAGCGATGGCCAAGCCTGCCTTCGGGCTCTCCAACGCGACGGCCGTGGTGAATGCCGCCGCAGACGCGGCGTGCCCGGACGGAAACGACGACGAGGTCGGTGGGTCGGGTAACAACTGGTAGGCGGGCAGCTCCTTCGCCGCCGGGCGGCGTCGCGGCAGTAACGGCTTGAGCACGGCGTTGGCGCTGAAACTCGTCGCGGCGACGGCCAGGACGCCGCGCAGCGCGGCGCGCCGGGTGGCACCCTTCCTGACGGCCATCGCGCTCAGACCCTTCATCACGGCGTCGAGCGGGCTGGGCGGCTGCTGCCCGATCCACCGCGAAATCGCGAGATCAACGTCGCACACGTCGTCCAACCGGCGTCGGAACCACTCGATCACAGTCGCGACAATAAGGGCTGTCGTGCGCCCGCGCTGCGCGGATCACCAGCCGACGGGTCCCAACCCGGGCGCCATACGGCACAGTGGTCACGTCGTGCCATCCGCGCGAGCCGGATGCGCACCCGTACGGGTCATGCGAGGTGAAGCAGTGCAGGAGTGGCTTGCCACCATCGTGGCGGTGTTGATCTCAACGACTGGCGCGCTAGTCAGCGTGGCGATCAGCCGGCGGGCAGCTCGGGAAGAGCGCCTCTCGGCCGCAGAGGAACTCGCAAAAAAATTTCGCGAGCCTTTGCTGCAGGCAGCATACAACCTGGAAACGAAAATCTACAATAT
>DATHTJ010000325.1:0-4088 GCA_035463315.1 Pseudonocardiaceae bacterium | reverse complement strand
CGTCGGAGCCTTGCTGGCCGCCCGGCCGCACCAAGGTGACTGGCCGGAGCCCGACCGTCCGCTGCTGCTCGTCTCGCTCGGCTCGGCCTACACCGACGCGCCGCAGTTTTACCGGGACTGCTTCACCGCGTTCGGCGGCCTGGACTGGCAGGTGGTGATGTCGATCGGTCGGCGCATCGACCGGGCGACGCTTGGGCCAGTGCCATCCAACGTGGAGCTGCACGAGTGGGTACCGCAGCTCGCGGTGCTCGGGCGGGCGTCGGTATTCGTCACGCACGCCGGCATGGGCGGCTGTTCTGAGGGGCTCTACCAGGGGGTGCCGATGGGGGCCGTGCCGCAGGCCGTCGACCAGTTCAGCAACGCCGCGATGCTCGAAGAGCTGGGCGTCGGGGTGTACCTACCGATGCAACAGGGGACGCCCGGGGCACTGCGCGACGCGGTCCTGCGGCTGGCGGGCTCGCCGGAGGTGGCGGCCCGCTGCGCCGCGCTGCGCGACGAGCTGCGTGCCGCCGGGGGCGCGACCCGAGCCGCCGACATCATCGAGGCCGCGCTGCGTTGACCACCACCTCTTGGCCAGCGCCACCTACGCAAGGTTCGGGGGTCTTATAGCGGAAGTGGCCACCGGTAGTGGGAGTCTGGGTGGCCGAACCATACGTACTGGAGGGCGACGTCGTGGTAGGCGGTTACACCGAACTGCTCGACGTTCGGCTCGCCGAGCTGTCGCCATGCGGTGTAACAGGACTCGACGGTGTCCCAGAGTCGTTGTGGGCCGCCCTGCGCCACCGGGAACAGCCCGTCATCGCTCGGGCGAAGTCCGGCGGTGAACCAGCTGCCGTCGGTGCAGCGCCCGGTCAGCTCCGTGCCACTGAGGGGGCGCAGGAAACCACGGAGGCGCCGGCCAGCCAGGTGAAGTTGCGCCATGAATCGAAGCGAGGGGTTGTCTACCACGAGTCCCGGGTTGATGGGGGTCATGGCTCGCTGCGGGTTGCGGTGGTCAAACACCTGGTCCCATTTCTCGCCGTTGCGGTGCGGACTGTCGGACTGGGTGCGCATGGGCATAAAGGCTCCGGGCAGGTTCAGGAATGCCCCCTCGACAACTTCCCGGTCGATCGCGGTCAGCCGTAGCAGCGAGCCGGCCAGGCTCCCGCGCAGGTCAACGACGATAACTCCGCCCGGGGCGAGTTGAGAGATCCATGCCGGCGGAATGTGGTCGGTGGCCGCAGTGGCAATGATCCGATCAAACGGTGCCGCCGCGGCGAGCCCGGCCGCTCCGTCACCGGCGTGCACGGCCGGGGACAACCCGATACCGGCAAGTGCCTGGCGAGCTGTGTGGGCCAAATGTGGGTCTAGTTCCACGCTCACCACGTTCTGTGCTCCGACCCGGTGGCAGAGCAGTGCGGCGTGGTAGCCGGTGCCGGTGCCGATCTCCAGGACACGGTGGCAGGGCTGGAGGTCGAGGGCTTCCAGCATTCCGGCCATGACCGTGGGCATGGAGCTGGAACTGGTGGGAGCGCCCGCTCCATCGGCCAGATCGGGCGCTGGGGTCAGTTGGACCGTGAGCACCTCGTCGGTGTAGACGCCGCGCAACCACTGCTCGTGCTGCCGCGGGTCCGTCCCGTCCACCAGCACCTCGCGGCCAGACTCCGACCGGTAGAAACGGGGAACGAACATCTCCCTCGGTGTTTCCTCGAAGGCTCGCTGCAGCCACAGGCTGCGCACGGCGCCACCGGCAACCAACGCGCTGGCCAGGTCCCGGCGGTGCGCCACGGCGCTTGTCATTCCGCGCCCACCAGCTCGTCGGCGATCGCCTCAGCGATCGGCAAACCGGTCTCCTCAGCAAGCCACCCCCACTGGCCGGCCGGGTTGCATTCCAGAAACCACCAGCGGCCGTCCGGGGTGACTGAGAAGTCGAATGCCCCGAAGGTGAGGTTGAACTCGCGCAGGTAGGCGCGCACGCCGCGGCGCACCTTGCCGGGTGCCCCGCACACCTCGTAGCGCAGGTCGTCATACCGAGAGCGCCAGTCCACCTCGGCCTCCGGGCTGCCGGCGTGCACGGCCACCGCGAAGCACCGATCCCCGACGACGGTGAGCCGAACGTCAAAGGCCTTGGGCACCCACTCCTGAAACAGGTGGCAGCACAGCGAGATCGCGCCGTCATCCAGGTCGTCGGCCGTCAACCGGGAGGTGTAGATAATGCGCAGCTCGTCCTGCTCGGTAACCACCCCGGTGGACAGCGACTTGTAGACCAGCACGCCACCCACCTCGGCCGCAAACTCGCGCGCCCGGGCACCAACGTTCGTCACCAGCGAGCGCGGGACAGTCAGCCCGCACCGCGCGGCGACGCGGAGCTGCCGAGGCTTGTAGGTCGCATCAGCTACCGCGCTCGGATGGTCGATCCACCGCCATGGCTGGGCGGAGAGCACCCCACCCAGCCCATAGACCGACTCCAGCGTGGCGAATCGCCGCTCTGGCGCCGACATCCCCCCCGGGAACGCAAACCGGGCCGGGCTGCGCCGGTAGACGCTGCACACCGACTCCAGGTCGATGCGACGCCCGCGCACACAAAGCCACCCCGGCGAGTCGATCCGGTCCGGCGTGGCGGCTAGGGAGAACGCGCCTGGGAAGTCGGCAGTATCGATCCGCGCGACCTCCGCGCCACGAGTCAGCAACGCATCGACCACTAGATCAGCGGTCCCATCGTGAGCCTGAGCGACCACCAGCACAGTCGATGTGCTCACTCCTCGTCCATCTCCACGTAGTGAACGGTGTCCGGCTTGACCCCGGTCACTTTGCCGTCATCGGTGATCTGCGTTTCCTCGGTTCTTGTCCTTTGTGTCGGTCTCTTGCTGTGTTTGCCGCACTCGACCGGCCGCACGGCATACCGCAGCCCGAACGGCCGGGTAGCCGGCCCGGATGGCATCGCTGAGCTGGGCGTGAGCTGACCCCCACTCGGCGAGAGCGGAAACCTGCTGGTGAAGGGCATCAACGGGTCAGAGGCTCCGGGCACAGGAATGGCAACCATCAGGAGTTCCCTCCGATCGCAGGGGACATACGGGGGCAGGGTAGCGCGATGTATTCCCGGGCCTGCCTCTTAGCGCGTCGCGGCTGTGTATGGCGCATGTGCAGGCCGTGGGCGGTCACTGCGCGGTGTGGCCATCAGCTCGGACAGTCCGTGCTTGCGGAGTTCCAGGCCAGTAAGTCAGTGCCCGCCGTAGCGTGTCGTCATGAGCCGGACCCGGGAGCTTGCCGCTGGTGGGCGGGCGGTGGAGGTGGAGCCCGAGCGGCTGGCCGGGTTCCTGGAGCGGTTCGCCGCTGGTCACGGCGGAGTGCTGACCACTACCGTCGGCCTGCGGCGGGTGGACGTGGCAGCCGTTGATGGCTGGACGGCGTCAGTTCCAGTGCCCTTCGGCTCGCTGTCGGTGCAGCCCGGGCAGCGGGACGGCATCGCCGTCGACGACCTGCTGGAGCACCTCATGGTGCCCCGCACGATCGGGCTGCTGCTGGTGCGCCTGGGCGGGTACAGCGTCGGGGTCGCCCGCGCCGGAGTCGTGCTCACCTCCAGCACCGGCAGCAGACTGGTGCATGGTCGCACCGCGGCTGGTGGGCAGTCCCAGCAGCGCTTCGCCCGACGCCGGGAGGGCCAGGCCCGGGTGGCGCTGCTGGCCGCCGCAGACACGGCTGCGCGGGTACTGCTGCCCCGCGCAGCCGAGCTGGACGCTGTCATCCTCGGCGGGGATGCAGCAGCGCTGCGCAGTCTGGCCGCCGACCCGCGACTGGCTGCGCTGCTGGCACGGGCCGAGCCCCGGGTGCTCGACATCCCCGAGCCACGCCGGGCGGTACTTGACGAGGCCGCCCACCGCGCCCGCTGCGTGGAGGTCCAATTGCGGCCGTAACCGACGTGTCTTGACCCGACTGAGCATGCCGAGGTTGTCAATGCCAGACCGGGTCGATCTTCACGCTACGAGGAGCCGCTAGTGTGCGTCCAGCCACAGGCGCCGAGGGGAAGCGGTGATCCGCCATGAGCGATGAGCACTCCGACAAGATCAGCGGTCGAGCGGGCGATACTCCGCCTGTGGATCCCGCGCTGT
>DATHTJ010000324.1:0-3652 GCA_035463315.1 Pseudonocardiaceae bacterium | reverse complement strand
TCCTGGTGAAGGCCGGCGAGCCGCCGACCGTGCGGGCTCCCGACGTCATCATCACCCGCGAGGACCGCGTGGCCGCGAATCCCTCCCGGCTGAAGGCGACCGGTGTCCTGGTCGCTGTTGAGATCATCTCGCCGGGCACCGGCACCACCGACCGCGTGACCAAGATGTACGAATACGCCGACGCCGGCATCCCGCACTACTGGCTCGTTGACCTCGACAAGCCGGTCACCCTCACTGCCTACACCCTGGTCGACGGGAACTACGAGCACGTCGCCGGAGGCACTGCCGGCACCGTGACCATCCCCAGCCCAGTCCGCATCACCCTCAACCTGGACGCGCTGATCACCCGGTGAGCAGCTGCACTACGCCTGGTCACGACGTCCGCCGCCGCAGCTGGTGCTCGCCCAGGCCCGCGACATCGACCTCATCCAGCGACGTGACGACAAGATCGGCCTTCGCGGCCGCCAGGAGCTCGGAGTCGTCGGCTCGGGCCAGACCTAACGCCGCCATGCCGCCGGCCTTGGCCGCCTGCACGCCGCTGGCTGCGTCCTCCACGACGAAGCAGTGCTCCGGGGCGACACCGAGCTCGGCGGCTCCGGTCAGGAAGATCTCCGGGTGCGGTTTGCCCTGGGCGAAGTCGCGTCCGGAGATGTCGACGTCGAAGAACTCCAGCAGGCTCAGGCCGGGCCGCAGGAAGTCGTAGTGCAGGCCCTGCTCCGCGGCGAAGGTGTCGAGCCGGATCTGGCGGAGGAACAGCCCGGCGTTCTTCGACGACGACGCCGCCACCACTGGGATTCCCGCGTCGCGCACGGCCAGCAGGAAACGCAACGCGTCGGGGTAAGCCTCGAACTCGCCGGCCTCGATGAGCTTGATGACCATGGTCTGCTTGTTCGCGGCGTAGGCCTCCACCCGCTCGGTGGCGTCGGGAACCTCGAAGTACTCCAGGGCCGCCAGCGCTCCGCTCATTCGAGGCTTGCCCGACAGCACCTGCTGGTAGACCTGCGACGTGAAGCGCTCGTCGGACCACGACGTCTGGTCCGCGATGTCGGCCCAGTCGTTCTCCATCAGCTCACGCAGTGAGTCCTGCCACGCCCGTTCGTGCGGGGAGTCGACCAGCACGCCGTCAACATCGAAGATCGCTGCCTCAAAGCCTCGTGTCGGCACGATCGCTCCCTTCCCCGGTGTGGCCTGAGTCCTTTGGACGCCAGCACTGCTGGCGCAGCGACGCTACCCACTCGTCACCGGCGGACAGCTCTCGGACCTCGTCGCCGATGCTGATCCGGATGGGCCTGCTGAACCCCCCGGCCAGGGTGTGCACCGTCAGCTCATCGCCGGAGATGCTGACCCTGATCGACGTACCGCGGAACTGCATCGGGAACGTGAGCCCGTCGAGCCGGTCGGTGAGCGTCGGGTTGAAGTGCAGGACCCCATCGCGCACTCTGGCGCCGACGTAGCTGCGCTGCAGCAGATCCAGTGTGCCGGACATGACACCCATGTGGATGCCCTCCTTGGTGGTGCCGCCCTGCACGTCACCCACGTCGCTCTCCAGTGCGACGAGGAAGCGCTCCCACGAGCTCTCCGGGTCCAGCCCGCTGAGCACGGCGGCGTGCGTGACCAGGCTCAGCGTTGAGCCGTGGGAGGTGCGCTGGTCGTAGTAGTCGATGGTTCGCCGCGCGAGGTCGGGGTCGTAGTCGTACCCGAGCCTTTCCAGCAGCTCGCGAAGTTCGTCGTCGGAGAACAGGAAGAACAGCATCACCGCGTCGGCCTGCTTGGCCAACTGGTAGTGGGCGGGGTCGTCACCCTCGGCCTTGAGGATGCGGTCCAGGCGCCCGACGTTGGGGTGCTCGGCGCGGTAGCTCTCCCAGTCCAGCTCCTCGAGATCGGCATAGCCCTCGAACTGGCTGACGATGCCATCGGCATGGAAGGGGACGAACATCTTGCGGCTCATCTCATCCCATGTCTGCAGCTCGTCGTCGGTCAGCCCGAGGAGAAACCGCAGTGCGGCGCGACGGGTCCTCGGCAGCAGGTTGAGCACCCGTGGGGCGGTGGCAGCGATCCAGGCCACCATCAGGTTGGTGTAGGCGTTGTTGCGCAACCCAGCTTCCTCGGCGCCGGGGTAGCGCTCGTGGAACTCGTCGGGCCCCATCACCCCGTGGATCTCATACCGGTCGCGCGCGGGGTTGTAGTGCGCGATCGAGGCCCAGAAGCGGGCGATCTCGAGCATGAGCTCGGCACCGTAGTCACGGAGAAACGCCAGGTCATCGGTGGCCTGGTAATACTGCCAGACATTGTAGAAGATTGCCGCGTTGACGTGACGCTGGTTGTGGCTGTGGTCGGGGTGCCACTGCCCGGACAGCGGGTTGAGGTGGATCTCCTGCGTCTCCTCGGAACCGTCACTGCCGCTCTGCCACGGGAACATCGCGCCCCGGTAGCCGGCCTCCCGCGCCGCGGCCCGCGCCTCGGCGAGGCGGCGGTAGCGGTACATCAACAGCCCGCGGGTGATCTCGGGCAGCCGGAAGCTGAGGTAGGGGTAGACGTAAAGCTCGTCCCAGAACACGTGCCCGCGGTAGGCCTCGCCATTGAGCCCCCGAGCCGGAACGCCCGCGTCGTGCCGGGCAGTGTGCCGCGAGCACACCTGCAGCACATGGGAGGCGTGGAAGCGCAGCAACAACTGCACGCGGGGCTCGCGGGGCAGCTGGATGTCACCGACGTCCCACAACTCGGTCCACGCCGATTCGTGCTCGGTCAGCGCCGCGGCGAAGTCCGGGTAGCGCGCGACGTTCTTTCCCGCCGCGGCCAGGGTTTCGGTGATCGCGTTGTCGTGGGAGGTGAACAACGAGATCATCTTCTCCACGCGCACCGGGCTGCCCTGCTCGACGTCGACCGCGAGGACCTGCTGGATGTAGTCCTCCATCTGATAGAGGCTGCGTGCAGCCTCTATCGGGTCGTCCACCGCACCGTTGCGGAAGACGCGAGTGCGCGCGGCTTCGGCGATGTAGATGTTCGACTGCCGGGTCTGCACCTTCAGGGCGATGATCTCTGGGCCGAACGTTCGTGGAGACCCCGGGCTGAGGTGACGTCCCTCAAGCTCGCGGTAGCGGGCAACCATGTTGTTCGTCACGCGACCATCGAGCCCGGAGATCACTTCCACGCGGCCTGACCAGTTGTCCGGGGTCACCGTCCACTCGATACCGGCCAAGTGACTGTTGGCCATGCTCACGAATCGGCAGCTGCGCAGGGTCGTCTCGCGGCCGGCGCGGTCACGGAACTGGATCTCGCGCTCCACCACGGCGTTGCGGATGTCGTAGGAGTGGCGATAGGAGAGCACCTCGACGTTGTCGAGCCGGATCGCCTCCTCGCCCTCGATCCTCAGCTTCAGCAGCAACCAGTTGGGGAGGTTGACCAGGTCCTCATTGAGGACGGGGCGACCGCCGAGGATGGTCGTCTCCCGGTTGAAGCAACCGTGGGCATACGTGCCCGGGTAATGGACCGCATTCGCGTCCTCCCACTCGGCCGCTCCCCGGGTAGCGAAGTAACCATTGCCGGTTGAGGTCAGGGCCTCACGCAGACCTTCCTGCGCGGGATCGAAATCGTCGTAGACGAGTGTGAAGTCCGGCACGGGTCCCTCCCCGAAAAGGTTCGCGTGTCAGCG
>DATHTJ010000323.1:0-5836 GCA_035463315.1 Pseudonocardiaceae bacterium | reverse complement strand
GTCGAGCACATTGTCCAACAGCTCCCCGAATCCCATACCCAACGCGAGCACCGTGGCCACGCCGAGCGTCAACGTCAAGCCAGCGGCCTCACCCGGCGCGAACCGGCGACTCAGCAACCTCCACTGCCTGGGGTAGTGTGACCGCACCCAGACCACTGCTGGGTAGTCGGCGACCCAGGCGATTCCAGCCCGGATCCGTTCCGGATTCCCCACCACCCACCGCGCGGTCAAGCCAGCCAGAGCGAGCGCCCCCACCACAAGAACCACCAGTACGGCCGCCGCCACCTCCCCGCTCACACCGCCTCCCCCGTCACATGGATGCTTGTCGCTGTCTTTCCCGCTCTTGCGCAGCCATATGGATGCTTGTGGACGTTTCAGCCACCAGTGCAATCGTGGACCGACCCGAGGACGCCGATGGCCCGAACGTCGTCGCCGTCGACCGCGCCAGCGAGCGCACTCACGGCCATCGTCGTATCGACCGTTGCGCTGGCACCGAAAAGCCGCCAACGATAGTTGCCAGATCCGGCGACTTTCGGAGTCGTGAGTTGGTATCTCTTCAAGGACCACCAACCCCCCGCAGCGCTGCCCGTAACGACAGCCAACCCCCGCCAGCGCGCTGGCGGGGGTTGGCTGTCGTTTGAGACGTCCCGAAGGGGGGTTGGTGGTCCTAGAAGAGCTACCAACCTCAGGCCACTCGGCAGGAGGGCTCGCGGCCCGCTAAGAAGTCTTGCAGGTTGTCCAGCACGAGCATGCCCATTGCGGTGCGAGTTTCCAGGGTGGCGCTGCCCAGATGCGGTAGCAGCACGGTGTTCTCCAGCGCTCGCAGTGCCTCTGGGACGTCGGGCTCGCCCTCGTAGACGTCCAGCCCGGCGCCAGCGATCGTGCCCGACTGCAGCGCCTTGACCAGCGCGTCGGTGTCGACGACGTCGCCGCGGGCGCTGTTGATCAAGAACGCGGTCGGCTTCATCCGGGCCAGCCGGGCGGTGTCGATGAGGTGGGTGTTCTCCCCGCCGCCGGGCATGTGCAGGGACACGAAGTCGGCGGCCTCCAGCAGTTCCTCCACAGTGGCCACCCGGCGGGCGCCGGCGATCCCGTGGTCGGGCTCGAAGTCGACCGGGTCGTAGAAGACCACCGGCATGCCGAAGCCGAAGTGGCCGCGACGGGCCACCGCTACCCCGATCCGGCCCATGCCCACGATGCCCAGCGTCTTGCCGGTGACGTCGGCGCCCATCATGTGGGTGGGTCGCCACCCGGTCCACCGTCCGGCGCGGACCTCCCGCTCCCCCTCACCGGCGCGCCGGGCGACCATCAGCAGCAGCGTCATCGCGGTGTCCGCGGTGGTGTCGGTGAGTACCCGGGGGGTGTTGGTGACGACGATCCCCGCCTTGGCCGCAGCATCGGTGTCGATGTGGTTGTAGCCGACGCCGAAGTTGCCGAGGAACCTGGTCCGCAGCTCACCGGTGAACAGCTCGGCCGGCAGCCGGTCGGAGACGGTCGGCAGCACGACGTCGGCCTGCTCCAGCGCGGCGCGCAGCCCGTCGTGCCCCAGCGGGACGTCGTCGGCATTGAGCCGGACGTCCGGGAAGCGCCGTGCCAGCTCCTGCTCCACCGACGCCGGCCATCGGCGGGTCACCACGATCACAGGCTCAGACACAGCAAGACCTCCTGCAGGTCAGACGGCGGCAGGGACGAGACCGTGCTCGGCGAGAACCCGGGCCACGGTGTCGCCCATCGCCGACGGGTTCGGCGCCATCGTGATGCCCGCGGCGGTCAGGATCTCGGCCTTCTCCTGGGCGGACTCACCGACGGCGGACACGATCGCGCCGGCGTGGCCCATCTTGCGGCCCTTCGGGGCGGACAGCCCAGCGATGTAGGCGATGACCGGTTTGGTCATGTGGTCACGCACGTAGTCGGCCCCCTCAGCCTCCTGCGGACCGCCGATCTCGCCCACCATGATCACCGCGTCGGTCTCGTTGTCGGCCTCGAACAGCTCCAGGTGGTCGCGGAACGACGACCCGTTCACCGGGTCGCCGCCGATGCCCACCGAGGTGGACACCCCGATGCCCAGCGCCTTCAGCTGGGACGCGGCCTCGTAGCTCAACGTGCCGGAGCGCCCGATCACCCCGACTCGCCCAGGCAGGTAGATGTGGCCGGGCATGATGCCCAGCAGCGCTCGCCCCGGGGAGATGGTGCCGGCGCAGTTAGGTCCGGTCAGGGTCATCTTCTGCTGGGCCCGGTAGCGGCGCATGTAGCGCTTGACCAGAATCATGTCCTGCATGGGGATGCCGTCGGTGACGCAGACGCAGAACCGGATCCCCGCATCGGCGGCTTCCATGATGGAGTCCGCGGCGAAGGGCGGTGGCACGAACACGATCGAGGCGGTCGCGCCGGTCTCGGCCACCGCGTCCTTCACGGTGTTGAAGACGGGACGGTCCAGCACGTGTTGGCCGCTTTTACCCGGGGTGACACCGGCGACCACGTTGGTGCCGTAGTTGATCATCTCCTCGGTGTGGAAGCGGCCGATGCGACCGGTGATGCCCTGGACCACCACGCGGGTGTGCTCGTCGATCAGGATGGCCATGATTCCCCCAGCCGGTTAGGCGTTAGCGTCGGCGGTAGCCGCGACGGCGACGGCCTTCTCGGCCGCGTCGGCGAGGGTGTCCGCGGTGATGATGGGCAGCCCGGAGTCCCGCAAGATCGCATGGCCCTGCTCGACGTGGGTACCGGCCAGCCGCACGACCACCGGGATCTCGACGTCGATCTCTTTGAACGCGGCGACGATGCCCTGGGCGACCCAGTCACAGCGGTTGATGCCGGCAAAGATGTTGATCAGCATCGCCTTGACGTTGTCGTCCCGCAGCACTGCGCGGAAGGCCTTGAGCACCCGCTCGGGCGACGCTCCACCGCCGATGTCGAGGAAGTTCGCCGGCTCGCCACCAGTGAGTTTGATCATGTCCATGGTCGCCATCGCCAGACCGGCACCATTGATCATGCAGCCGATGTTGCCGTCGAGGCCGACGTAGGCCAGCCCACGGTCGGCGGCGTGGCTCTCCCTGGCGTCTTCCTGGCTGCGATCTCGCAGCTCGGAGATGTCCAGGTGGCGAAACAACGCGTTGTCGTCGAAGGACATCTTGGCGTCCAAGGCGACCAAGCTGCCCTTACCTGTCACGGCCAGCGGGTTGATCTCCAGCATGGTGGCGTCCAGGTCCCGGAAAGCCTGGTACGCCCGCCGGAATAGCCGGCTGGCCTCGGCGATCTGCGCCGCCTGCAGGCCCACCGCGAAGGCGATCTCCCGGGCTTGGAACTCCAGGAACCCCACGGCCGGCTCGATCGTCGTGCGCACCAGCGCCTCCGGCTTGGACGCGGCCAGTTCCTCGATCTCCACCCCGCCCTCGGCCGAAGCGATGATCACTACCCGCTCGATGCGGCGGTCCAGCACGATACTGAAGTACAGCTCGCGGGCGATGTCGGTGGCCTCCTCGACGTACACCCGGTAGATCAGCTTGCCGCGCGGGCCCGACTGGCTGGTGACCAGCCGCCGGCCGAACAGGCTGTTCGCGACGTCCAGCACCTCATGGTCGGAGGTGCACAGCCGCACGCCACCGGCCTCACCCCGGCCGCCGGCGTGCACCTGGGCCTTGACCACCCACGCTGACCCCCCGATCTCGGTGCACCGGTAGGACGCCTGCTCGGGGCTGTAAGCCAGACCCCCTCGCGGTACGGGTACCCCGAAACGGGTCAGGATCTCCTTGGCCTGATACTCGTGAATGTCCACACTTGCCCCCCTCAGGCCCGGCTCGCCGCAGCGCCCCGGATTGCCTCATCCATCGCGATCACCGTCTTGGCCATCCGCTCCGAGGCGGCGTCGATCATCTTGCCGTCCACCGATGCGGCGCCCTTCCCCTGCGCCTCGGCCTGCCGTAGGGCCTCGACGATCCGCCGCGCCCGATCCACCTCGGCCTCCGGCGGGCTGAATACCTCGTTGGCCAGCTCGACCTGGCTGGGGTGGATCGCCCACTTGCCCTCACACCCGAGCGCGGCCGCCCGCCGGGCCCCGGCCCGGAAGCCATCGGGGTCGGAGTAGTCACCATAGGGGCCGTCGATCGGGCGCAACCCATAAGCCCGGCACGCCACGATCATCCGCGACAATGCGAAATGCCATTGATCACCCGGGTAGTTCGGGTTCAGGCCACCGATGCTCACCGTGCGAGCCCGGTTGCTCGCGGCGTAGTCAGCCACCCCGAAATGCAGCGCCTCCAATCGTCCCGCGCTGCTCGCGATGGCCTCCACATTCGCCATGCCCAGCGCGGTCTCAATCAGCGCCTCAATACCCACCTTGGCCTGGTAGCCCTTGGCCTGCTCGATCTGGTCGACCAGCGTCTCCACGCAGTACAGGTCGGCGGGCACCCCCACCTTGGGCACCAGAATGGTGTGCACGCGGTCGCCCGCCTGCTCCATCACGTCGATGACATCGCGGTACATGTAGTGGGTGTCGAGCCCATTGATGCGCACTGACACCGTCTTACCCTTGGCTGCCCAATCGATGTCACGCAGCGCCTCGACGACGTTGCGGCGGGCCTGCTCCTTCTCCGGCGGCGCGACCGCGTCCTCCAAATCCAGGAACACGAAGTCGGCCGCGCTATCCGCTGCCTTGTCGATGAAACTGGTGTTCGACCCCGGCACCGCCAGCTCGCTACGCTGCAACCGGGGCTGACGCATCGGGTAGAGAGTGTGGCTCATCGCTCCCCCTCCAGCGCGGCAACTGCGCTGCGGTAGTACTCCTGGGCCGCCCCGACGCCGGCCCCCGGCTCGATCTTGGCTCCGGCGTCGGCCAGTGACATCTCGGCGCTGGCCAGCGCGGCAAGGCACATCACCTCGTTGAGGTCGCCGAGGTGGCCGATCCGGAACACCTTGCCCGCGACCTTGGACAGGCCGGTCCCGAACGCCGTGCGGTAGCGGTAGTAGCCGATCCGGCAGACCTCCGCCGCGTCCACGCCCTCGGGCGTGCGGATCGCCGTGACGGTGTCGGAGTACCACTGCGGGCCCAGCGCGCACAGCGACAGGCCCCACGCGTTCACTCCGCGGCGCACCCCCTCCGCGAGCCGGTGGTGCCGCTCGAACACCTGCGGCAGACCCTCGGCGAACAGCAGGTCCAGCGAGCACCGCAGGCCGTGCAGCATCGGGGAGGACGGGGTGTAGGGGAAGTAGCCGAGGTCGTTGCTCTTGAGCATGTCCTCGAAGCTGAAGTAGCAGCGCTCCATCGTTGACGAGCTCGCTGCCTCCAGGGCCTTGGCGCTGACCCCGAGCATGGACATGCCGGGGGGCAGCATCAACCCCTTCTGCGAGCCGGTCACCGCCAGATCGACGCCCCACGCCTCCTGCTCGAACGGGATCGAGGCCAGCGAGGACACCGCGTCCACGAACAGCAGGGCGTCCGAGCCGGCCTCGTCCATCACCCGCCGGACACCGGCGATGTCGGAGGTCACCCCGGTGGCGGTCTCGTTGTGGCAGGCGAAGACGCCCTTGATGGTCTGGTCCTCGGTGAGGTGGCGCGCGTAGTCCTCCAGCGGGACGCCCTCACCCCACTCCCGGTCGATGCAGATCACGTCGAGGCCCAGCCGCTGCGCCATGCTGGCCCAGAGTTGGGAGAACTGGCCGAAGCGCGACATCAGCACCCGGTCGCCCCGGTTGAGGGTGTTGCTGATCGCCGCCTCCCACGCCCCGGTACCGGAGGACGGGTACATGAAGACCCGGCCGGTCTCGTTGGCGAAGATCTTTTTCAGGTCGGCGAACAGCGGCAGGGTCAGCTCGGGGAAGTCCGGTGCCCGGTGGTCCT
>DATHTJ010000322.1:0-10642 GCA_035463315.1 Pseudonocardiaceae bacterium | reverse complement strand
TCAACTTCTTCGCGCGCTCGGCTGGCCTGCACACATCGGCGGCGCTCCTCATGGCGACCACCCGGTTGACGGCCGGCGCACGTGGTCGGACGAGATCATCGAAGGCCGGCTGCGCGCTAAACTCCGCGAAATCAACCCCGGCCCCGACGGCAGGCCATGGCTCGACGACACCCGCATCGACCAGATCTGCGACGCGCTGCTCCGCCGCGTTGAGCCCAACCTCGTCGAAGCAAACAAGCAGGTCACTGAGCTGCTATTGCAGGGCGTGCCGGTCGAGGGACTGCCCGGCTTGGACCAGGGCCGGATCCAGGTTGCCGCCTTGGTCGACTGGAGCCATCCCGAGAACAATGACCTGCTCCTCGTCACCGACTTCCGGCTCGACCGCCCGTACGACGGCGGGGCACGGTTCGTTGTGCTCGATGCCGTGCTGTTCGTCAACGGCATCCCGTTCGCCGTCATCGAGGGGGTCCGCCCCGATCGGGAGCCCACCGTCGCCGAGGCAATCGACGACCTTCGCGCGTATGCCGGCACGCGCCCGGCGGGCGAGCGTCAGGACGTGCCGTTGTTCTTCCGCTTCGTCCAGGTCCTCGTGGCCACGAACGGTGACGAGGCGCGGATTGGCACGATCACCTCTGCACCCGAGCATTACGCGCAGTGGCGCACCGTCGAGCCGGCCACCTTGGAGCAGGTCCGCGCCGAGCTGGGCTACGACCGCCACGCACCGCTCACCACGTTAGAGACCCTCGCTGCGGGCGCGCTCCGCGCAAACCACCTGATCGACCTGGTGCGCAACTTCACTGTCTTCCACCAGATCGATGGCCGCACAGTCAAGATCATTGCACGCTACCAGCAGTTCCGCGCCGTCCACCGGATGATTGCCCGGCTGCTGCGCGGCCGTACCCGTGCGCAGACCGGCCACGACGACGAGCGCGGCGGCGTCGTCTGGCACACCCAGGGCTCCGGCAAGAGCTTCACGATGGCGTTCCTGGTCCGCACGATGCGGACCGTGCGGCGGCTCGCCGACTTCAAGGTGATCGTCGTGGTCGATCGGACCGACCTGCGAGACCAGCTTCAGGCATCGCTCGCGCTGGCCGGCGAGACGCCGATCGTGGCCGCCGGTGAGGCGGATGCCAGGGTGAAGTTGGCCGACGACGTGCCCGGGATCGTGACGATCATGATCCAGCACGCACAGCGGGACGAGTGCGCCGCGGCTGAGCGCGAGGACGAGCGGTTCGCCGCTGATCCCCTTCAGTCCGAGGTGCGTTTCCCCGAACTCAACACCAGCGAGCGCATCGTGCTGATCGCCGACGAAGCGCATCGGTCCCAGCGCGGCCAGCTGCACGCCCGGTTGCGGCGCGCGTTGCCCAACGCGGCCAGGATCGGCTTCACCGGCACGCCGCTGCTGCGCGCCGACAAAGATAGCCACACCACCGAGGCGATCTTCGGTCCCTTCATCGACCAGTACCTCCTGCGCGACTCCGAGCCCGACGGCGCGACCGTGCCAATCCGCTACGAGCAGCGCCGCGCCGACGCGTACGTTGTCGATGCCGTCGTCCTCGACGCCGCGTACGAACAGGAGGTCGGGGGTACGCCGCGGCAACGGCAAGAGGCGCAACAGCGCCTGGTGACCACCCGCCAGGCCCTGGAGTCCATGGGTTTCATCGGACCGAAGGCGCGCGACATGCTGCGCCACTGGGTCGGCAGCGTACTGCCGAACGGCTTCAAGGCCCAGGTGGTCGCGGTCTCTCGGCTGGCCGCGGTGCGATACCGGGACGCTCTGCGCGCCGCCCGTGACGAGCTGGTACGCGCGCTGGAGGAGTTCGTGCGCCTCGGGCAGGGCACGGCCGAGGGGCATCCGGACGCCGCCTTCCTGCGGGCCGCACTGCCGTTCCTATCGTTGCTGCGGGTGATCGACTTCGTGCCGGTGGTCTCGGCAGGCGTCACCAAGGACGAGGAGGGGCAGCTCAGGCACGACCCGCCGGAGTGGCGGCAGTGGACCGACGAGAGCAGCCAGCGCGAGCACATCGATCGGTTTAAGCAGCGGCTGCCGGCTCCGGAGGGGCTGACGGGCGATCGCCCGATCTCGACCACCGACGCGCCGTGGACCGATCACCTTGCCCTCGCCGTCAGCACGACGCATCCGGTCCACGTGACCGTCGAGTACGACCCCTGGTACAGGGCCAGCCCGGACGATAACTTCGACCGACCCACGCACACCGCAGGCAATGTCTGGCCCGAATCGGCTGACGGGCCGGTTGGGGCGGGTCCGGCGCCGGTCGCGTTCCTCATCGTCAAATCGATGCTGCTCACCGGTTTCGACGCGCCGATCGAGCAGGTCCTGTACCTGGACCGGGCGATCCGCGACGTCGAGCTGCTCCAGGCGATTGCCCGGACCAACCGGCCGGCCCGGCACAAGGAGGTCGGCCTGGTCGTTGACTACGCGGGCGTCTCGCGCCACTTGGACGAGGCGCTGTCCGCTTACGACGAGGCCGACCTCGACGGCTACAAGGAGTTCCTCACCGCCGAGGAACTGCCGCGGTTGCGTGACCGCCGCGAGCTAGTCCGCCAATTCCTAGTCGAACGCGGCATCGACGCGATCGCGGCGCTGGCGGACGACGATGTTCGGGTCAGGCTGGTTGCGCTGCTGGCCGACCCCGAGCTGCGCACCCGCTTCGACAGCCTGGTCGGCGACTTCCTCGCTACGCTCGACGTGGTGCTGCCGCGGTCCGAGGCGTTGGAGCACGAGGACGACGCCGCCCGGCTTGGCCTAGTTCAGTACCTGCTGCGGCGCACGTACCGCGACAGCCGATCGGGCGGTCTCGACCCATACCGGTATGGCGCCAAGGTCAGGCGCCTGCTCGACCGGCACATTCGGGTCAGCGGCATCGTCCAGCGCATCCCGCCGGTGGACATCTCGGCCCCGGACTTCCTCGATCGGGTGGGCCAGGTCGAGGACGCCCACCTCCGCGCTATGCACATGGAACACGCGCTGCGTCGGCACATCAGCCAGCGGCGGCCGGGCGATCCGGCTTACTACGAGAGCCTTAGCGAGCGTCTGGAGCGGGTCCTGGAGCGGTTGCGTGACGACGCCGAGCACCGCGCCCGCGCATTGGAAGAGCTGATCCGGCAAGAGCGGGAAGAAGAGTCGCGAAGGAGCGACGACGGGTTGGACCCGCGAACCGAGCGTCCCATCTACCGCCTGCTCGAGCAGAGAGGCGTCCTGAACGTCCGAGTTGATCCCATGAGGGTGATGCAGGACATCTACGAGATCGTCCTGGAGGAGGCGTGTGCGCCGCACTTCCTGGAAAGCGCTCCCCTGCAGAACGGGTTGCGCAAGCGCGTTCTGAATCACCTGCTGCGGAACGTCAACTGTGATCGAGACACCGCGACCCCGCTAGCTGAGGAGATCGTGGACGTGGTGCGGGCCAGGTGGGCAGACTTCTGCCAGTGAGCCGCGACCGGATTGTCGGCGACCGCGGCTACGGTGATTTCGTGGACGCACCGGCCTACACCCGCGCGCTCGTCGACGCCGGTATCCTCGGCCACCTCCGCTGGCGGGTCACGGTGAGCGTCCGGCGGCGGACGATCGGATTCACCGCGGAGCCCGGCGGCGCGCTGGCAATTGCCGTTCCGCGCGACGCGGACGTGGCCGAGGTGGTCGCGGCGGTGAAGGCGCGGCTGCCGTGGATGGTCCGAACCGCCAACCGTCAGGCGGAGATCGCCGCCAACTATCCCGCGAAGGAGATTGTGGACGGGGAGAACTTCCCCTACCTTGGACGGCCTCGCCGGCTCGTCCTCGTTGACGACGCCGACGACGACGTACAGCTCACCGGTGACCGGTTGCTCGCCGTGGGGGGTGAGCCGGGCCGGGTGGCCGCGTCGATCGTCACGTGGTATCACCGGACGGGGGCGACGTGGTTGCATGACCGCGCACCCCACTGGGCACGTCGCCTTGGGGTGTGGCCGACCGGGGTAAGGGTCGACGGTCTTGGCCAGCGCTGGGGGCAGCGTACGAAGAATGGCGGGATCGTGCTCCACTGGGCGGTCTTTCAGCTTCCAGCGCACCTCGTCGACCTCGTCGTCGTCCACGAGCTGGCTCACTTGGTGGAGCCGCAGCACAGGCATGCCTTCCATCGGCTGGTCGGTCGGGTGCTGCCGGATCATGCTGAGCGTTCGGAGGAACTCGCCGTCGCTGGGCGCTGCGTCTGGCTGGGCGAGATTTCTCAGCAGTGAGTGCCATGACCTCCGGTGTTACGGGGAGCCTTCAGACACCCGAAAAGGCACACCGTTGCTGTCTCGGGTGTACTGGCGCCGGGCGTTCTTGGTGATCTTCTGCTCGATCTCGCCGGTGCGATCGTGCGCCACGACGACGGTGCACCAGGCGCCGTCGTCGGTGCTGCGGCCGGTGACGACCACCCGGCTGGTCTCCTTCTCACGGTGTGTAGGGATAGATCCCTCGCAGTCTCCTCTCCGCTGTGGAAGTCGCCGTCCGGCTCGATCTGGGATCTGGACTGCGGCCAGGATTCGCCGAGGCAGGCCGTGCAGCGTTGCGATGCCGGCACCTGGTGAACGTCGGTTGTCGCGGGTGTCGGCGCTGCGCTCCATGCAAGCCTGAATACGGCCTGAAACGGTGCGCATGGATCGGTACGGTGCACGACGCGAGTGACACGTCAGCGGTGTGGGAACGGGGGAGGGGATGGTGATGGACCGCTTGGTGGCTGCGGCTCTCCTGTCACCGGAGGGTCGGGCTGTGGTGGCGTCCGGTGCGGCTGGGGCGGTCGTGCGGTTGATCCGGAAGGCGCTCGGGTGGAGCCAGCAGGAGCTGGCGGATCAGTCGGGGTACTCCCAGGCCACCATTTCCCGGATTGAGCGCGGGGAGACCCGCGCCGCTCGGGACATCGACGTGCTGGCTGATCTTGCGCAGGTGCTGGGCGTCCCGCCGGCCGTGCTCGGGCTCGCGAACGATCCGAATCAGCGTCGTAGGCTGGATGGCGTGGATCGACGTGACGTGCTCGGTGGCGCCGTGGCCCTAGCGGTCACTGCGCTGCTGCCGCAGGGTGTCGCGGTTGCTGGCCGGATCAATGCCGCCGATGCCGCTCAGTGCTGGACAGCGCTGCACCGCCTGCACGAGCTCGACGCCCAGCAGGGCGGCGCCACTGTGTGCCAGATGGCGGCGGGAATGTCGCGACGATTGCAGGATGCCCTGCGCCGTGGTAGTTACCCGTCCTCGGTCGGACGAGAGCTGCAGCGCGTCACGGCTGTGACGATGGAGCAGACCGGCTGGCTGGCCTACGACGCCGGGTGGCCGCAGCAGGCGCGGCAGTGGTGGCTCGAAACAGGCCATTTCGCTGATCTATACGATGTTCCCGAGGCTCGGGTCCGGGTTCTGGCCTCGATGGCTCTGCAGGCCAGCGATGATCCGGACCGCGGTCCGGAGTCGGCCGCTCTCGCTCAAGCAGCAAGGACCGCTGTTCAGGGCGAGGCTATGCCAACCCTGCTGTCCCTGTTGGCTGCCCGGGAAGCTCTCGGGCATGCCAGGGCCGGCGATCGTGCAGCCGCGATCTCTTGTCTCGCCGAGGCCCGCCGGTGGCTCGATCACGGGCGACGGGGAGATGAGCCGCAGTGGTTGGGCTTCTGGGGAGCGGCGGATCTCGCCTGGCACGAAACCCAGGTTGGGTTGATCACCAGGAATGGCAAGTCCGCTGAGATAGCCGCCCGCGTTGCCCTGACGACCGTCGACGCCGAAGCCTTCCCACGTAACCACACCCTCTACACGGCTCGTCTGGGGTCGGTTCTGACCTGGCTCGGTCAACTCGATGAGGCCATCGCCGTCACCAGCGATGCCGTGCAGCGGGTGGACGCGGTGCGCGGCTCAGGTCGGATCGTTTCCGACTTGCACCACACGGTGGACATGCTGGGACAGCAGAGCTACCCGCCGGCGCGGACGTTCGCCACCGCCGCGCGCCGACTGCTCCCGGTACCGGCGTGACAGCACCAGATTCAGATGAAGTACAGGCCGATCACCCATCCGGCACTGGTCAAGACCATCACCGTGATCGTCCACAGCGCAAGCATCGGGGCGGTGAGCCACAGCCCGGGCTTGGCCCCGGCCACAGGTGAGCCCTGGAGGTCGCTGGCGTGCCGCCGCAGGTGGTCAGTGAGCTCTCGTTCCCAGAGCGCCCGGTCGGTGATCTCCACTGGCCCATCCTCCTCGCCACGACCCGTCAGAAGCCGATTACGCCTCGTAGCATAGTGCTTTCGCACCCGGTCCGGGCTGGATTGCACCCAGTGCTTAAGCGGCGGTGGCTTCGGTGATCTGGTCGAGGGTGGGGTTGGTCAGCACTGAGCCATCCGGTAGCAGCACGGTGGGCACGGTCTGGTTGCCTCCGTTGACGCCGGCCACGAACGCGGCGGCCGCCACGTCGTGCTCGATGTCCACTTCGCGGAAGCTGATGCCAGCACGGTCCAGCTGGGCCTTGAGTCGCCGACAGTAGCCGCACCACACGGTGGTGTACATCGTCAGATTGCTCACGCCAAGCCTTAACACCGCGACGCTGAGCGGTGTTCCTGGCGGTGTCGGTCAGCTCTGCGAGGATGCCGACCGTGGGCAGCGCACGACAGGACCGGGATCCCCTCCACGGGCTCGACGAGGAGCAGCGCACTGCGGTCTGCGCACCGCGCGGACCGGTCTGCGTGCTGGCTGGCGCAGGCACCGGCAAGACCCGCACCATCACCCGGCGGATTGCCCACCTGGTCCGTACCGGCCATGTCAGCCCAGGCCACGTTCTCGCGGTGACGTTCACCGCCCGCGCGGCGGGGGAGATGCGCACCCGGTTGCGCGACCTGGGAGTAGGCGGGGTGCAGGCCCGAACCTTCCATGCCGCGGCGCTGCGCCAGCTGCGCTACTTCTGGCCCCGGGTGGTGGGTGATGAGCCATGGCCGCTGCTGGAGCACAAGCTGCGACTGATCGGCCAGGCCGCGCAGCGAGCTGGCGCGAGCACCGGTTCCGATGACCTGCGCGATGTCGCCGGCGAGATCGAGTGGGCCAAGGCCAGTCTGGTCACCGCCGAGGACTACCCCACCGCGGTGGCCGCCGCGCGCCGGGATACCCCGGTTCCGGCGGCTCAGGTCGCGGCGATCTACGCCGGGTACGAGGAGCTCAAGAACCGCGGCCGGGTACTCGACTTCGACGATCTGCTGCTGCACACCGCAGCCGCCCTTGAGGAGCACTCGGCGGTGGCGCAGGAGTTCCGGGACCGCTACCGCTGCTTCGTCGTCGATGAGTACCAGGACGTCACGCCGCTGCAGCAGCGTGTGCTGGACGCCTGGCTGGGTGCCCGGGACGACCTCACCGTCGTCGGTGACGCGAACCAGACCATCTACTCCTTTGCCGGTGCGGCTCCTCGGTTCCTGCTGGAGTTCACCCGGCGATTTCCCGACGCGGTGACCGTACGGCTGCGCCGCGACTACCGCTCCACTCCGCAGATCGTGTCGCTGGCGAATCGGGTGATCTCTGCGGCGCGGGATCGGCCGGCGGGTGCCCGGCTGCAGCTGGAGGGTCAGCAGCCACCCGGCCCGGAGCCGTCGTTCGCCGAGCACGACGATGAGTCCCTGGAAGCCGCCGCGGTGGCGGACGCGATCGCGGAGTTGCTTGGCCAGGGGGTGGCGGCCGCCGAGATCGCTGTGCTGTACCGGGTGAACGCCCAGTCCGAAGCCTACGAGCAGGCGCTGGACGCGCGCGGGATCCCGTTCCAGGTCCGCGGTGGAGATCGGTTCTTCCAGCGCCCGGAGGTCCGGTCCGCGGTCCGCGCGCTGCGCGCGGCGGCCACGGCGGGCCCGGCAGGTTCGGCGGGTGAGCTGGGTGGCACAGTTCGCTCGGTACTCGCTGGGCAAGGGCTTACCGCCCAACCGCCCGGAGGCAGTGCCGCGCGGTCCCGTTGGGAATCGCTGCGTGCGCTGGCCGAGCTGGCCACTGACCTGGCAGCCAGCACACCAGACGCCGACCTGGGTCGGCTCGTGGCCGAGCTCGACGCTCGCGCCGACGCCGCGCACCCCCCTGCGGTGCAGGGCGTGACACTGGCCTCCCTGCACTCCGCGAAGGGGCTGGAGTGGGATGCGGTGTTCCTGGTCGGGCTCGCCGAGGGGACGCTGCCGATCCAGTACGCCGATGGTGACCAGGCCGCGCTGGAGGAGGAGCGCCGGTTGCTCTACGTCGGCGTGACCCGGGCCCGTAGCTGGCTTGCCCTGTCCTGGGCGCTCTCGCGCAGCGCAGGCGGCCGACGCTCTCGGCGTCGCAGCCGCTTTCTCTACGGCCTGGTGCCACAGGACCATTCGGCGGGGCGGCCGGCCGGATTCAACGCGGTGCTGAAGGCTGCGTCCAAGACGGGTCCCGCCCGGGCACATTGCCGGATCTGCGGTGCCCCGGTCACGAGCACGGTCGCGGTGAAGCTGTCCCGGTGTGCCGCGTGCCCGTCGGATGCTGACCCGGAGCTGCTGGAGCGATTGTGGGACTGGCGGACCGGCTGCGCGACGGAGCAGAAGGTGCCGGCCTTCGCGGTCCTCACCGATGCGACGCTCACCGCCATCGCCGAGCAACGGCCTACCGACGCGGCAGGCCTGAGCGCCATCCCGGGGATTGGGTCGGCCAAGCTGGACCGCTACGGGGCGGAGGTTCTTGCCCTGGTGCGCGGCGGGGTCACCGGTTGACGAAGAAAGCACGAAAATCGGTTGCTGGTGTATCAGCAGGACCCTAACCTTGCTCTTATCTTCCGAAGGCGGTCGTCGCACGCGGCTGACCAGGACAGATCGCCCACATCGCTGAGCATGGGCCGACCCGGGAAGGAGGTGCCGAGATGGAGATCACCATGATCACCGGCGCCCGTTGCTTCCCGCAGTCCGGGCCTCTCGCTGCGCCCAGCGGGGTCTGGTCCGAGCGTGTGCGGACAGCGCCGTCCGGTATGCGCCGTCTGCGCGCTCGGCGTCTTTTCCACGGAGCCTTCTACGGCGTCCCCGCCAACCACCCGATCGGCATTGATCTGCCGGTTACCGACCGCATGCGTAGGTCCGCATCGGAGCCTTGATTCTCGAGCCAGCAGCTGCCGGCTCATGAAGGCCGCGGACCCCGCACCGGGATCCGCGGCCTTTGTCTGTTGCTAGGTCGGCGATCCCGCGGCGGGCGCGGTACTGGCGAGTTTTACCGGTACCACCACCGAGGAGGAGAGACAAGTGTTGACCGCGACCGTCCCGCTGGATGGCGGGGCGTTGCCCGACCTGCTGGGTGGGGCAGAGCTGGCCCACCTGCTCGATACCGCACCATCGCAGCGGGCCACCTTGCCCTGTCGCTCGCATGACCCGGACCTGTGGTTTGCCGAGAAGCCGGCAGAGCTGGAGCGAGCCAAGCAGCTTTGCGCCGGTTGCCCGGTCAGGGTCGCCTGCCTGGACAGCGCGCTGTCCCGGCAGGAGCCGTGGGGCGTATGGGGCGGCGAGATCTTCGATCGCGGTGCGGTCGTCCCGCGCAAGCGCCCGCGGGGCCGGCCTAGCAAAGCCGCTCTCGAGCAGGACCGCGCCGAGCGTGAGCGCGCCGAACGAGGAACCGCCGCATGACTGCTCCCGCAACGACAGCCAACCCGGGCGGTCGCAGGGACTGCGCTTCCGCCGACCGATCGCCTTGACCCAGGAGTTGAACGCCATGTTGCTGTATGAAGTGCTCGCCCGGGCACGAATGCGCGATGATCAACGCCGTGCCAGCCAGGAGCGGCTGGCCAGGCGGCTGGCCGCGGCTCGCCGGTGGCACCGCCTGGCCCGCTACGCCGACCGCCGGGCCCGCCGTGCCGCCAGCCGCGTGTAGCGAGTTGGTGGCTCTTCAAGGACCACCAAC
The DNA here is from genome assembly GCA_035463315.1 of Pseudonocardiaceae bacterium. GTDB lineage: Bacteria > Actinomycetota > Actinomycetes > Mycobacteriales > Pseudonocardiaceae. The sequence goes on along the minus strand of DATHTJ010000322.1, from coordinate 765 downwards.
CCCCCCGGAAACTGCTCGTAACGACAGCCAACCCGCGCCGGCACGCCGGCGCGGGTTGGCTGTCGTTAGAGACGTCCCAGACCGGGGTTGGTGGTCCTTGAAGAGCCACCAACCTGGTTAGACGATCTCGTTGAGCTTGCCGGTCGCCACGTCGAAGACGAACCCGCGGATGGAGTCCTTGTTGGGCACGAACGGGCTGGCCTTGATCCGGGCGATGGACTGCCGGACGTCGTCGTCGAGGTCTGGGAATGCCTCGGCGGCCCACTGTGGCCTGATCCCGGTCTCGTCCTGGATGGACTTCTTGAACTGGTCGTCGGTGAAGGTGAGCATTCCGCAGTCGGTGTGGTGGATGAGGATGATCTCCTGGGTGCCGAGCAACCGCTGGCTGATCGCCAGCGAACGGATCTCATCGTCGGTGATCACGCCGCCGGCGTTGCGGATCACGTGTGCCTCGCCCTCGTTCAGGCCCAGGATCCGGTAGACGTCCAGGCGGGCGTCCATGCAGGCCACGACGGCGACGCCCTTGGCGGGTGGCAACGGCAGTGGCCCGGCGAAGGTCTCGGTGTAGCGGGCATTGTTGGCGAGCAGTTCGTCAGTAACGGACACGGACTCTCCTGGTGTGCGGGAATCGACAAGGGCACCGGGAACCGGCCGCGCGGGGCGGGGGAGGCCATGCGCCGACGCGCGGCCTAGCTACAGAACTGATCGAAGGCGTCCATGCGCCGGCTCGGCCAGAACTGCTCGAGCACAGCGCGCCGCATGCGC
>DATHTJ010000321.1:0-10426 GCA_035463315.1 Pseudonocardiaceae bacterium | reverse complement strand
CACAGCCGCGGGAATGACGACGACTGGGCAGATCGCGTGGCGTACGCACACCGCGCTCACCGAGCCCACCAGCGCCTGCCGGATCAACCCGCCCTGATGACGGCCGACAACCAGCATTGCCGCGCCACTCGACACCTCAAGGAGGACGCTGGCCGGATCGCCCCGAACGCTGTTCTGGGTGATCGGCGGAACGTTTGTCATTCCGCTGGTCGCCCGCTCGACTTCACGACGCAACATCGCCAGCGACTCCTGGTGCAGCTGCTGACTCGAGGTCTCCCTGAAATCCGCCATCGGTTCGTAGACCCAGGCGTGCACGACCTGAACCGCGCAACGGCGGACCTGCGCCTCGCGCAATGCCCAGTCCAATGCGCGCCGCCCCGTTTCGAAGCCGTCGACCCCGACCACGATCGGTAGCCGCTCTTGCTCAGTCATTGCCGAGTCTCCTCATCTGAAGGTCTGAGATTCAATCCTGCCTATGCACGACGGCGACCGGGCAGTGTGCGTGGTGGAGCACGGCGTGGCTGACCGAACCCAGCAGCAGCCCACGAAACCCCCCCAGACCCCGTGAACCCACGACAACCAGGCGAGCTCCCTGGGAGACTTCGGCCAACGCTCGACCGGCATGCCCGCGCAGCACAACACGCTGGATGGGCACGTCCGGGTACTTCTCCTGCCAACCGGCAAGGGACTCCGCGAGCGATCGGGTCTGGTTGGGCGCGTGTTCCTCGGTGAGCACGTCAACGCTGCTATCACCGGGTACGTGCGATGCGGCCACGTGCACGGCCACCACGCCGACGCCCAGCCGGACCGCCTCCGTGAACCCGAACTCAAGCGCCTCAACGGAGAGCGGAGAGCCGTCCACTCCCACGACCACCTGATCAGCGGTCAGGCTGTTCGGAGGCGCGCCCGAGACCGGGCGCACGACGATCACCGGGCACAACGCATGGGCCGCCACTTGCACCCCGGTCGATCCGATGAGAAGTCCGGAGAAACCACCCAGCCCCCGGGAGCCGAGAACCACCAGCGGCGCCTGCTCGATCTCGGACAATAACACCGGCACCGGCGCACCGACCGGCATTACCGTGGAGACGTCGATCCCTGGGGCTGATTGCCTGGCCCGAAGCTGGGCTTCGTCCAGGATGCGCTGTGCATCGGCCTGAAGCCCCGCATCCGGCGGGCCGTACCTGGACGGGCCCACCGGCACGCGCAGCAGCGGCCAGATGAACGCGTGCACCACACGCAGTCGGCGGTGCCGTGCGATTGCCTCGGATGCAGCCCACTCGACCGCTTCCAGGCTCACTTCAGATCCGTCAACGCCCACCACAATCGGCGCGTGCGGTGCGCTCTCGTCCATCGCTTCTCCTCACAGCTGACCGGTGCGGCACTGGACGGGCTCACGTCGAACCGCCGCGCGTGTGTGGCTCTGGCTTAACTGTCGCCCGCAGCCGGTCATGGTGGCAGTGTCAAGCGCACCGACACCAAGGACCTTTGGTCCCTCGAATGGCCGCACCGGACGCGGTCGAGGCAGGCTCTTGTCCGTCAATCCGGTACGGAGCGGGAAGTCGAATCGAGCGTATTCGGCGTGCTCATGGACGGTGACTGCCCGGGGCTCACTGCGGTGATCCGGGCGGTGGTCCGCAAGAGCATCGAGGTCTACGGGCAGAAGTGGGGGCTTTCCCCAGGGTGTGGGGGACTTTCGGTCATGGCGGTATGGGTTGCCGCACCGGCACGATCTGGGCACGGGCCGAAGCCACGTCACCACTACGGGAGCCAGAGGTGGGGAGGTCACGATGATGTTCGGCTGGATGTGGATCTGGCCGGTGCTGATGCTGGTCGGCTTGACGCTGGTGGTGTATGGGGTCGTGCGACTGGCGCAGGGCTGGTCGCCGGTGCTGGGGGGCGTTGACCCGGACTCGTCGGCTCGGCAGATCCTCGATGAGCGGTTTGCGCTGGGGGAGATTGACGAGGGCGACTACCGGCGTCGCCGGGAGCAGTTGCGGTGACCCGCTCATTGATCAGCCGCCGCGGCGCGCTCGGGCTGATCGCGGTGGGTGCGGCCAGCGTCGCGGCTGGCGCCACCGGGCTGCTCTCCGGCCTGGGAGGTACAGCGGGTTGGCTGCGGGCCGGTGTCAGTGGTGATCCACTTGCCGAACCGGCGGTGCTGGCCAGCCACGATGGGGTATTGGATGTGGCGCTGACTGCGGCGGCAGGGGCGGCGCTGGCGGGGCAGGACACCTCGGCGCTGGGGTTCAACGGCAGATCACCCGGGCCGACGCTGCGGGTGGCGCCCGGGGACCTGCTGCGGATCCGGCTGACCAACCACCTCGATGCGCCGACCAACCTGCACATGCACGGCGTGCACGTCTCCCCGCAGGGCAGCGGGGACAACCCATTCGTCAGCATCGAACCGGGGTCGGCGTTCGACTACTCCTACCGCATTTCGGCCGACCAACCGGCCGGCACTTACTGGTACCACCCGCACCGGCACGGCTACGTCGCCGATCAGCTCTTCGGCGGGCTCGCCGGGACGCTGCTGATCGGCCACGGCCCCGACCTGCCGGTCAGCGCCGACCGGGTGCTGCTGGTCACCGACATCACGCTGGACACCGAAGGCAGGGTCGTCACCATCAGCGCGATGGACAAGATGATGGGCCGGGAAGGCGCACTGGTGCTGGTCAACGGCCAGCACCAACCCGTCATCCGGGCAGCACCGCAAGCCGCGCAGCGGTGGCGGATCGTCAACGGCTGCACCTCACGAGTGCTCTCGGTGCGCCTGGCCGACCACACGCTGACCCAGGTCGCCCAGGATGGGGTGTTCCTGCCCGCGCCGACCGACCGTGACCGGGTCGTGCTCGCCCCCGGTAACCGCGTCGACGTGCTCGTCCGCCCCGCCCGGACCGGCCGCTACGCGCTGGTCACCGACCCCTACGACCGCGGCAGCATCGGCATGATGGGCGGCTCTATGGGTCCCTCCCGGGCCAGCGGCCCGATCACGTTGGCCACCCTGGCCGTCGAAGGACCGGCCCAGCCCTCGCCACTGCTACCGGCGACGTTGCCCGCCCCGCCCGCCCCGCAGGGACCGGTTGACGGGCGACGTCAGCTCACCTTCGCCATGGGCATGGGTGGGATGGGTATGCGGGGCATGGGCATGCGCTTCACCATCGACGGCCGCACCTTCGATCATCAGCGTGACGATCAGACGGTCCGGCTGGGCAGCACCGAAGACTGGGTAATCACCAACACCAGCCCCATGGACCATCCTTTCCACCTGCACGTCTGGCCTTTTCACGTCCTCGCCGACAGCACCGGAATACCCCACACCGCCGCCCTGCAGGACGTCGTGCTCATCCCTGCCCGCAGTTGGGTTCAGCTGCGCATCCCCTTCACCGACTACCCCGGCCGCAGCGTCTACCACTGCCACATCCTCGACCACGAAGACGCAGGCATGATGGGCACCCTCAACGTCACCGGCTAGGCAATCACGGCAGCCGACCGGCGATTACGCTCCGGTTCCATGACTACGGCTCCGGTTCCATGACTACGACTGCCGTGCGCAACCGTCCTGCTGCGGATAACAGTTGAGCGGATCAGGTGACGAGCAGTTGGCGTTGATGCCGAGCCAGCGCGTCCTGCAATTCGGACCGGGACAGCACACGGGGGCCACACTCGCACCAGGCGGGCAGCGCGTCGTCCACCTTGGGACCGGTGCCGGCGTCAAGGAGGTCGATAATGGGTGTGCCGTGGTGCCGGCAATGGTGCCCGGCGTCGACGAAGTCACGACGGCCGTGCGCGTGCGGCCCCGTGAGTGCCTCGTACACGGGGCCAGCAGCGGTGTCGTAGACGGCGGCGACATGGTGGCTTCGGGTGCACCGGACGCTGCACAGGAGATGCTCGTCACGTTGCGTGCTCAGGGCCTGTAGCGCGGTCTGAGCTGCATGGCGACGCTCGGCCGGCGAGGGATTGGTTTTCATGGGGTCCCCCTGCCGTTATTTGCTGGGGTCCAGAGTTGGCTGCGGTGGGTGAAGCAGCGCGCGCAGCTCGTTCGGAAGTTGGTCCAGAGCCTTGTCGAGCTGTCCGGCGCTGAGGTGCTGCTGCAGTCCAGAGGTGACCGCGGCAGCGGTCTTAGGCACGTCCGGGCGGGATATACCAGCATCCTGAGCGAAACGGGCGATGTAGGCCTGCGAGTCGTACCGCTTGGGCACGTCACTGGGATTCCAGCCCTCGTAGTAGGTCCCCCGCAGCAGCTCTGGGAGCTGCGCGCCGAAGTGCGCGGCGGCCTCCACGGTGAGCCGGTCACGCAGGGTGTGCAGCCACGCGCGAAGCGCGCGAAAAGCGAACTCACTGTCCTCGGTCGGAAAAGCTTGAGCGACGTCGTGCACCCATCTGGTCGCTACCTGCACTGCATGGTCGAAGTTTGCTGGCCGCGCCATCGGCATGCTCACACCCTTCATCCTCAGCCTCTGCGGATACGCCTAGTTCATCGGAAAACCATTGTCAGCACCGGCCGGGAGGCCAACGCAGGGGCGAAAGTCCCGGGCTGCCTGCGGGAGGTCCTGCGCGCGCCAGCTTGGGGCGCGCCCGCAGCCCCACCAGGATGGAGGACGTGATGGCCCTGCGAATCGTGCCGGGAACGGCCAACCACGCGCTCGCCGAGGCCGTGGCGACCACATTGGGGACGCAGCTACCACCCGGTCGGGTGGAACGCTTTCCCGACGGAGAGCTGCGGCCCGTCGTCGAGTGTGTGCGCGGCACCGACGTCTACGTGGTCGCGCCAACCGGGCCTCCGGTCAACGAGAATGTGGTGGAGCTTCTGCTGCTGCTCGATGCGTGCCGCCGATCGGGCGCCACGCGGGTGACCGCGGTCGTGCCGTACTTCGGTTACGCACGACAGGATCGCCGAAGCCGGGCGGGCGAGGCCGTGGGCGCCCGCGTGATCGCGGATGCTTTGGCGACCGCGGGTGCCCAGCGGCTGGTCGTCGTGGACCCCCATACGGTGGCGCTGGAGGCCATGTGCGGCACACCGGTGGAGATGCTGACGGCGGTACCTGGCCTGGCCGCAGCGTTAGCACCCTCGATCTCCAGCGAAAGCGTCGTGGTGGCGCCCGACCTCGGCGCGGTCAAGCTCGCTGAGCACTACGCCGCGTTGCTGCGGGTACCGGTGGCTGTGGTGCGCAAAACCCGGGAAAGCGGGTCACGGGTCCACGCCGAGGAACTGGTGGGCGACGTTGACGGCCGACCCACGGTCATCGTCGACGACATGATCAGCACCGGAGGCACAATCGAGGCGGCCGTGCGCGTCCTGCTCACCCACCGGGCCACACCCGAGATCGTCGTCGCCACCACCCACGGTCTCCTGGTCGGAGCTGCCACCGACCGCCTCGCTGCTCTCCCGCTGACGTGTCTGCTCGTCACCGACACCGTGGCACAGGACACCACATTGCCGCTGCCTCTGCAGGTGCACTCCATCGCCCCGTTGCTCGCCGACGCCATCGGTCGCTTGCACCGGGACGAGGCGCTAGACGACCTGCTGGTCCGCAGCTGATACGACGAACGCCAGAGTGAAGCCATGGAAGCCACGCCGTGGCCGAACTCACCCGGGACTGGTTCGCCCCTGGTTCACCCCCACCTTGCCCAGCAGGGGGTTATCCCTTGAGTACTCCGAGCGGGATAAGTCGGGCGACTCGGCGTGCCAAACCCGCGCCCTCGCTGGCATCGACCACGGCATCGACGTCCTTGTATGCGGTGGGGGCTTCCTCGGCCAGGCCCCGCCAGGAGGCCCCACGCACGACGATTCCCCGGAGCTGCAGCTCATCGCGCAGCCTTCGGCCGCTGACAACGCGGGCCGCCTGATGCCGGCTCTGCAAGCGCCCCGCACCATGGCACGTGGAGTACCAGGCCGGTCCGCCTGGCATCCCGGTCAGGACATGGGAGGCAGTACCCATCGTGCCAGGGATCAGGACCGGCTGACCGACTGCGGTGAGGTCGGCTGGGAGATCGGGGTGTCCAGGGGGCAACGCCCGGGTGGCGCCCTTGCGGTGCACACACAGCAGCAGCGGGCGACCGTCCACGTGGTGGAGTTCGATCTTCGCGAGGTTATGCGACACGTCGTAGACGAGGTCCAACGCCGCTCCGGTCGTTGCCTCGAAAGCCCGGCGGGTAGTCTCGCCGAGCAGCTGCCGGTTGGCCCGCCCGTAGTTGGCGGCCGCTGCCATTGCGCCGAGGTAGGCGCGTCCTTCTGGGGATTCGACCGGGGCGCAGGCCAGTTGGCGGTCGGGTACCTGGATGCCGTAACGCGGCATCGCCTCTTCCATCACCCGCACATGGTCGGTGCAGATCTGGTGCCCCAGCCCGCGGGACCCGCAGTGGATCATGACGCATACCTGGCCCGCGTGCAGACCGAAGGCGGTGGCTACCCGCGCGTCGTATACCTGCTCGACTGCCTGTATCTCGAGAAAGTGGTTCCCTGATCCCAAGCTGCCGACCTGGCCCAGTCCGCGCTGCATGGCACGCGAGCTCACCTGCGCTGCGTCGGCATCGGCAACCATGCCGCTGTCCTCGCACCGCTGCAGGTCGTGGGGGACGCCGTGGCCGCGTTCCACGGCGTAGCCAGCGCCGCCGAGCAGCAGCTGCTCCAGCTCGGCTCGGCCGGTCAGCTGCCACAGCGAGCCGCGCCGCAGCCCGCGGGGCACGGCGGTGTCGAGCTGGTTCATCAGGGCGGTGAGCCGGGGCGCGAGCTGCTCGCGGTCGATCTCCGCGGCGAGCAGTCTCACCCCGCAGGAGATGTCGAACCCGACCCCGCCCGGAGATACCACCCCGCCCGCGGCCACGTCGGTCGCGGCAACCCCCCCGATGGGGAACCCGTATCCCCAGTGAATGTCGGGCATGGCGTAGGAAGCGATGACGATGCCGGGCAGGGTGGCCACGTTCGCGACCTGCTCGAGGGATTTGTCGATGGTTGGATCGGGCATCAGCGCCGGGGAGGTGAAGACAATGCCCGGTACCCGCATCGGTCCGGTCGGTTCGATCCGGAACCGGAACGGGCTCTCCTGAACGATCTTCACTGTTAGCCGTCCCATGGGCGTTTCCCCTGCTTTCACTCGTGATCCGGCCGGTCAGGAACGCAAGATGTCCATCGCGGCGGCGAGCCGACGAGCAGGTAGGCCGTAACTTTTTCTCCCACCTCCCGCAGATTAGGGCCGGAAGTCCCACGCAGCTATGCCATCGGGCGCTACCCGGGCAGGGGCGTGCCGTCGGAGGGTGGAGTCTCGGGCAAGCCCGGAGCACGGATGAGGAGCAGGCGATGAAGGCTCGCGACGTCATGAGTAGCCCGGTGATCACTGTCCGACCGGACACCCCGGTCCGTGCCGTCGCGGCCCTCCTGGCGTCGCACGGTTACACCGCTGCCCCGGTGGTCGACGCCGGGCGCATAATTGGCATCGTCACCGAGGCGAATCTTATGCGTGGGCAGATTCCCCCCGAGGGCTGGCTGCGGCCCGGAACCTGGGACAAGCCCATCCCCCAGACGGTGCGCGAGGTCATGACCGGTGCTCCGGTCGGCATGCAGCCGGATGCCGACCTCACCGACCTGGTGTCGCTGATGCTGGAGACCGGCATCCGGTCGATGCCCATCCTGGACGACGGGCAACTCGTCGGGATCGTCAGCCGCCGGGACGTGTTGCGTGTCGTCGCCCGAGGCGAGCTGACCTCGGAGGACGTCTGGCGCAGGCGCGCTGGGCTGCCGAATGGCGCGGGCCAGGTCGCGCCCGCAGAGCACCGAACTGAGCGTGCCAGTCCTCGCTGATGCCGCCGATACAGGTAGACCACTGGCAGCGATGTCGTTTCTGTCGCTGTCGACAGTCCACACCGGGGAACCGGTGTGGACAGGGCCGGACGACAACTCCGGGAGAGGGCATGTTATTTGTCGATCGGATCGATGCAGGGCGGCGGCTGAGCCAGAAGTTGCAGCATCTGCGAGGCGAAGATGTGGTGGTGCTGGGGCTTCCCCGGGGTGGTGTGCCGGTGGCCGCCGAAGTCGCGCGGGCCCTCGAGGCGCCACTGGATGTGATTGTGGTGCGTAAGCTCGGGGTGCCCTTTCAACCCGAGTTGGGGATGGGCGCGATCGGCGAGGGCGGGGTGCGCGTGCTCAATGAGGCGCTCGTGCGCCGCGCTGGCATCACGCAGGACGAGTTGGCCGCTGTGGAGCACCGTGAGCGGGTTGAGCTTGAGCGGCGGACCCACCGGTTCCGCGGGGATCGGACCCGCATCCCGCTGACGGGGCGGACCGTGGTGATAGTCGATGACGGCATCGCGACCGGCTCGACAGCACGGGTCGCCTGCCGGGTCGCCCGAGCCCAGGGCGCGGCCCGGGTGGTGCTTGCCGTGCCGGTCGCACCACCAGACTGGGCCCGGGGGTTTGTAGGCGTCGCCGATGAGCTGATCTGCCTGTTCACTCCTGGGCTGTTCTTGGGCATCGGCCAGTTTTATGCGGACTTCTCCCAGACCAGTGATGAGGAGGTCATCGCCTGCCTGCGGCCCGCCGTGGCCCGATCTGCCCCCGCGGCAGGGGGCGTCGCTGCCGGGCTGGGCGATGATCCGCCCGGTCGGGACGAGGAGGTTGAGGTGCACGCAGGCACGGTGAATTTGCGAGGTCGCCTGACGGTGCCGGAGGCAGCTGCCGGAGTTGTCGTGTTCGCTCATGGCAGCGGCAGCAGCCGGCACAGCCCCCGCAACCGATCCGTCGCCGGGGTACTGAACCGGGCCGGTCTGGGCACTCTCCTGCTCGACTTACTCACTCATGAGGAAGAACTCCACCGGGCCAACGTGTTCGATATCGACCTGCTCGCTCGACGGCTCACCAACGCCACTGGCTGGCTGCGCACCCAGCCGGAGGTCAGCAGTGCGGGTATCGGTTACTTCGGCGCCAGCACCGGTGCCGCTGCCGCGCTCTGGGCAGCTGCTGAACCGCATACCCGGATCGCCGCCGTGGTCTGCCGCGGGGGTCGCCCAGATCTGGCCGCTCGCCACCTCACTGAGGTGTCGGCTCCCACATTGCTGATCGTCGGCGGTCTCGACGAGGCAGTACTCGAGCTCAACCGACAGGCACAGGCGAGACTGCGCGACAGCAGGCTCGTCGTGGTTCCCGGCGCCACTCACCTGTTCGAAGAGCCAGGCACACTGGAACAGGTGGCCGAGCTCGCCCGTGACTGGTTCACCACCCACCTCACCCCCACGTCCAACGGTCGCACCATGAAGCCCGCCGCAACCCAGTGACACCGACGCCCGGCCTTCTCTGGAAGGACCGAAGACCTACGGCGGGTCACCTTGTGCCCCTGCCGGAAGCCCCGTTGCTGGGCAATGGTGGAGCACAGCAGACGGTCACGGGGAGGAATGCCACATGCCCGGCAACACGATCCCCGAGTCCGCGCAGGCGTGTCTCCAAGTCGACTCATCGATAATGAGCTGAAGTGGGTGAGTTCGTGATGCCGTCGTTGGGAGCGGATATGGATTCCGGGACCGTGGTCGAATGGCTGGTCGAGCCCGGGCAGCGGGTGTCCCGAGGTGATGTGGTGGCCGTCGTGGACACCGACAAAGCGGCCATCGACGTCGAATGCTTCGAGTCCGGCGTCGTACAACAGCTGCTCGTGAGACCCGGGGAACGGGTGGCTGTCGGCACGCCGCTCGCGATGATCGGTGGCCCGGCACTGACGCAGCCCCCGACGCCGCCGGAGCGCCCGCCACAGCCCCCGCCCACGCCCGAACGCCCACCGGTCCCCCCGCCACCGCCGACACCCCCGCCGGAGCCCACGCCACCGTTGGAGCCTCCAGCGCCCCCGCCGGCGCCCGAGCGCCCACCACAGCCGGAGCCTCCACCCGAGCCGATGCGGCCGCCAGTAAGCCCCGCACCGATGTTCGGAACCACACACGCGCCGCCCCCCCGCCAGCCGGCTGTCCTCTCACCCCTGGTACGCAAGCTGGCCGCAACCGCCGGGGTGGACCTAGGCGCGGAGTCCGTGCTCGGGGTGATCCACCCACCCCAGGTGGCGCTCGTCGGGTTCGGCGCGGTACGCGACCGGTCGTGGGTGCTGGACGGCGCGCTCACTGTGGCGCCGGTGGTCACTGCCACGCTCTCGGGCGACCACCGCGCGAGCGACGGCGCGATCGGAGCGCGGCTGCTGCACGCCATCGACCGCGCTCTGCAACGGCCGGAGGACCTGTGATGACCGCACCCCTGAGCACTGAAGCGGCCCGGGAGATCGTCGCACAGTCGCTGCGCACCGTCGTGCCCGTGGCCGACAGCTTCCTGGGCCTGAAGCCGGAGGAGTTCGGTGCTCGGCGTGTAGTCCGGGGTGAGTCGAAGGAGCTGACGTAGGACGGACTCAAGAACGGCCCGTCCGGCCCAGCGTTCCTCGGGAGAGTCCGAGCGGCG
>DATHTJ010000320.1:0-29402 GCA_035463315.1 Pseudonocardiaceae bacterium | reverse complement strand
TCACGAGCTGTTTGGCCAGCAGCACCACACCGGCGTAGCAGTCCACCAGATCCTTGATCTTGCGGACGTCTCCGACCCTCGCCCGGCGCACGGTGAGCGGAGGAGGCACGCACGAGAACCTATCGGTGCTTCTGAAATGCTACGTGAGGGGTCCCAGGCGGACTCTCGTGCAGATATGCTGCAGAATACCTCTCTGAGCTGGGCTGATGGGAGGATCAGGTGCTACGCAGCTTCCGGCTGGCCAACCACAGATCGTTCCGCGACGAGCACGAGTTCCTGCTGATGCCGTCCTACGACAACGACCGGGATGTGGTGCCCGTCGCTGCGGTGTTCGGCGCCAACGCCTCCGGTAAGTCGAACCTCCTCGACGGTCTGCGGCTGAGGTACACCCTGGTGGGGGAGGCTGGGATAGCCGTGAGTTCGGGTCTTTCTCCTGTCGCAGCTGACTGACGGCGTCCGGTGAGAGTTGTAGATCCCTGTCGCGGTAGGTGCCCCACCTTCTCAATGCTGACGCAGCCACCGCTGACCGAGCAGCCGGATCTCGGCCAAATCAGTCCAACCAGACGGGGACACCGATATGGTGTCCAGCACCTCGGCCATCCCGTGGTTCCCCACCTGCTGACCACCCAGAATATGCGCGACCACGTCGCCCCGTCGCCACCGGACGGTATACCCGTCGTGACGGTGGCGGTCGAGGAACACCCAGCCAACTGGCGCTGTTGTGCGTGCGGCTCCGCCCCGGCTCATACGGTTTCGCCCGCTATGACCACGGGGGTTCTCGACCCGCTCTCAGCGGGATATACGTTGAAGCTGGCGGTGGCGCACGCTGTAGAGCGCTTGGGTCCTTCACCTCGATACCGACCGCAATAGGCGGGCGACTTGAAGATGGTGACGAACGCTGCGGGACCGTGTCGCTGGTTGAGCCAGTCCGACAACTGCGCGAGCGATCCGCTGATCATGCTGGTAAGAACGAGCTGGTGGAGATCGCCGGCTTCCTCACGTCCGATTTCTCGCAGAAATGAATCGTAGCGCGTACCGACGCCGCGCGCATAATCTGTCATATTCGTCAGGAACTTTTCGGCGTCTGGCTGATCGGCAAGCGCAGTCCTTTGGAGTGGATCTTCGAGCGCGCTGAGATCTGTCCCGTCGAGCAGGCCGGTTTCGTCGCGGAACGCGAAGTAGTCCGTCCCCAAAGTGTCAGGATGCGGCACGCCCTCTCGTTGAGCGGCGTGCCGTGCAACCATCCGGGCCTCCCGGTCGGTCGCGCCTTCCATGACGATGCCGAGGTTGCGCGTTGATCGGTCACTGGCTCTGTCAGGTGCGGAGTAGGTTCGGCCGTCGTTCTTGCGAAAGTTGATGCCGTACTGGACACGCCCGATCTCGTCGCCTGTGCTTGTGTTCCACAGGCGGTAGCGTCGGTAGGTCCCGAAATGCAGACAGTCGTGGGCGTAGGACCGAAGCAGGTCCAGGGCTGATATTTGTGGAGATCGCGTCCAGTTGCCAGTCAGGTCGCCGTACAGGGTGATGACAGCTGCCATCTGCAAGTGGCGGTAGCCCTGGTTCGGATAGTGGAACCCGCCGAACCCGGTGGCCTGGGAAGAGCTTGTGCCCACCCACACCCGCTCCATGGGCAGCAGACGGCGCAGGCCCAACATTGTGTATCTTCGGGCCAGGATGTCCCAACCGGCGCTGAAGACGTCCGGATCGACCAGGGGCGGCGAACGGCGCAAGACGCCGGACAACGTGGCGAAACTGAGTTCACTGTGGTGGCGATCTAGGTCGGGGCTGGCCCGCAGGACGGCAAGCCGTCCCACAAGGTCGTGCTGCGCTTGCAGGCTACCGCTGAGCCATTCGTTCGGGGCCAGGCCAGTCATCGTGCGGCCCCCTCGGTCGATCCGTCCTGGGGGTATACCAGGCGGCATTCTTTTCGATCATGAGCCGATGTACGTCCAGGACATCGGGTGGAAGTTCGTCGAGCGCGAACCACCGCGCCTCGAGGACCTCGAAAGAATCGAGTGTGAGAACCCCGCCAACCAGCTCGGCGGCATAGGCCACTTCGAGGCGAAGCTTGTACCCGCTCGTCATGTTCACCAGTTGTCCTACTGTCACATCGAGCCCGGTCTCCTCTTTCACCTCTCGCACCACCGTGTCCTCGAAGCGTTCCCGCTTGCGGGCGTATCCGGTGGGTAGACCCCACTGCCGTCCAGACGGCCACATACGGTGCCGCAGAAGGAGCACCCGGCCATCGCGATCCCGTACCAGCCCCGTCACCCCGATCATGAATTTGGCGTGAAAGACCCACAGCACGTACCACTGGCCCGGGCCACGCAGCAGTCGCCAAATCCGTGCGAGCAGTCCGGACATGGGACCTCCCTCGGGCTAGTGCCACCGGACGACGGCGGCCGGCGTCGGGGCCGGTCACGCTATCCGCCACCCTCGGAACGTAGCGCGCCCGGCCGCTGTCTCCGGGGCGTTTCGGATCTTCAGGCCCCGGCGCTGCGTGCCTCGTTGCCCGCTCGAACGGATGCACCGACCCTCCTTCGGAGTGACGCCATAGCGGATACAGTGAGCGAACCGCGAATTACCCTGGGTGGATACCCTGTCGAGGGCCGATGAGCGGTGAAAGCGGTGAAAGATCATTTGTTGAACAGGGGGCGCGATGGTGCAGGCGCGGCTACGAAACGCCAGGCTCGCAGCTGTGATCGCCGAGACTGGCTGGTCACACGCTCAAGTCGCCAACGCCTTCGTTCGCGTAGCTTCAGAGAATGGCGCCCGTGAACTCGCTGGGGTCGGTCGCTCACATGTCTCACACTGGGTCGGTGGGTCCCACCCATCGGGGTGGGCGCCGGTCATCCTTTGTGAAGCCCTGTCCCGCCGCTTGGGTCGAACCGTCACCCTTGACGAGGTCGGGCTCACAGTTCAGTCCTTGTCCTCACGCGATGCGGTGGACTGGCGTGTGGATACCCTGATCGCTCTGACCGATCTCGGGAAAGTTGACGTCAACGTGGAACGCAGACGCGTTCTTGCAGCCGCTACTTACTCGGTGGCCGCGCTCGCAGTGCCTCGCGAACCATGGTGGACGCAGATGGCCGCTAGCGGCACCACCCGCGCTACCGCCAGCGCCCGGGGCGTCGGCCGCGGTGATCTTGAGGCCGTTCGCGAGATGGCATCGATCTTCTCGCGGGTCGACCAGCGGCGCGGAGGCGGACACGCTCGCACCGCTCTCGCCCAGTACCTGACTTCAGATGTCGCGAGTTACCTGCGTGGAAGCTACTCGGACGAACGAGTGCGTAAGGATATGTTCTCCGCGGCCAGTGAACTCGCTTATCTTTCGGGTTGGATGGCTTTTGATAATGCGGAGCACGCCATCGCCCAGCATTACTTCTCCGTAGCGGTGAAGCTCGCCGCAGAGGCTGATGATCCGCCCATGGCGGGTCATGTCCTTCGGGCCATGGCGCATCAGGCTGTTGACCTAGGCCACTTTCGCCAGGGGCTGGATCTGGCCGCCGCGTCGATGGACGGCAAGCGGTACCTACTGGCCAGTCCGCGTGAACGCGCGCTGTTCGGCGTCGTCTACGCGCGGGCACTTGGCGCGGCAGGGCAGAAGTCAGCCGCCGCCGAGGCGCTGATCAAAGCGGAAGACGACCTAGCCTCAGCGACCACTGGCGATGATGAGCCATCGCGGGTGTTCTTCTTCGATGAGGCAAGCCTTGCTCACGAGACTGCCTGCACGCTGCGCGATACCGGAGACCTATCCGGCGCCCTCAAGGAGCTCCGGCGCAGCGTGCGCACCCGCGAGGCAACGGTGTTCACCCGCACGCACGCCGTGACCCTCGGATACCTCGGCGCCGTGCAGGCGCGTCGCGGCGAGATCGACCAGGCGTGCTTCACCTGGTCCAACGCGCTGGACGCCATGGATGGCATCCATTCAGGACGCACCCGCCAGGCCGTAGTTGACATGCGCGCCGCACTGTCGGCCTTCGGCCGTCGCGGTATCCCGGCGACCGTCGAACTCGGCGCACGCGCCTGCGCCTACCTGAGCTCAGCACCGTGATGCATCAACTCGACGCGGACCACAGGGTCGCGATGAACTGAGAGAAGGGAAGCTTCATGGCAGGCCAGTCGTTTGAGGTCGAGCCCATCGCGCAGGTGATCGGTGGGCGCATCGAACCGACCGATGACTACTGGGGCGGCAGCCGCGCCATCATCCGAATCGACAGCAACCGCTTCAACGCCGACGCGACGGCAGGCCTGGATGCGTTCTCCCACCTAGAAATCGTCTTCCGCTTCCATCTCACCGACCCGACCGACCTCAACCTCGGCGCACGCCGACCACGAGACAACCCGGACTGGCCCGAAGTCGGCATCTTCGGCCATCGCAACATGCGCCGGTTGAACTGGCTGGGTGTCTCGCGCTGCCGTCTGATCAAGGTCGATGACCTCGACTTGCACGTCGAGGAACTTGACGCCGTCCACGGCACACCCGTGCTCGACATCAAGCCCTGGTTCCACGAGTTCGGCCCGCGTGGCACCGTGCGGCAGGCCGTGTGGTCAAGCGAGATGCTCACGGAGTATTTCGCCACACCGCCACACGACTCGTGAACCACAGAGAGCTTGCTCAATGGCCTGCTGGCCGCGAACCGTCCTCGACCCGCAGCGTTTGACCGTATCCACCGCTATGTGCGGAGCGCCTCGATCCGACCGGGTGTGATCACGAACGCGATCCATCCAGCGCGGTGTGGAAGCTCGTGCGCCTGCTACGGGAGGGCGGCCAGCTACCCTGAGTTCGTGCCCTCCCCGTCGAAGTCCCCGCGTGCCGCGCTGCTCACCTTGGGCTGTGCCCGCAACGAGGTCGACTCGGAGGAGCTGGCGGGTCGCCTGACCGAGGACGGCTGGGAGCTGGTGGACGCCGACGGCGGCGCGGCGGACGTGGTGGTGGTCAACACCTGCGGTTTCGTCGCCGCGGCCAAGAAGGACTCCATCGACACCCTGCTGGCCGCTGCGGACACCGGCGCCAAGGTCGTTGCGGTGGGTTGTCTCGCCGAGCGCTACGGCACCGAACTGGCGCGCAGCCTGCCTGAGGCCGACGCGGTACTAGGGTTCGACGCCTATCCGGAGCTGGGCGGTCGGTTGCGCGATGTGCTCGCCGGCCGGCCGGTGCCCGCGCACCAGCCGGTGGACCGCCGTACCCTGCTACCGATCACCCCGGTGTCCCGGCCCGCCGCGCTTGCGGCCGGTCCCGCGTTGCCGGGGCACGGCTGGGGCCCCCGGGTGCCGCGCCGCCGGCTGGATGACTCCCCGGTCGCCCCGCTGAAGATCGCGTCGGGCTGCGACCGGCGTTGCGCGTTCTGTGCCATCCCCACCTTCCGCGGTGCGTTCGTCTCCCGCTCAGTCGACGAGGTGCTGGGTGAGGCGGCATGGCTGGCCGGCACGGGAGTCCGGGAGCTGGTGCTGGTCAGCGAGAACTCCACGTCCTATGGCAAGGACCTAGGCCACCCCGGCGCCTTGGAGGAGCTGCTGCGCCGGTTGGCCGCTGTTCCCGGCATCCTGCGCACCCGGGTCTCCTACCTGCAGCCGGCTGAGACCCGTCCTTCGCTGGTCGCCGCGATCACCGGCACCCCCGGGGTGGCCGACTACTTCGACCTGTCCTTTCAGCACGCCAGCGAGCCGGTGCTGCGCCGAATGCGCCGGTTCGGCTCGCGCGAGTCCTTCCTGGCGCTGCTGGACCAGATCCGCCAGCACGCCCCTGCGGCGGGGGCGCGCAGCAACGTGATCGTCGGCTTCCCGGGAGAGACCGAGGCCGACGTCGCTGAGCTGGAGCGCTTCCTCACCGAGGCCCGGCTGGACGCGGTGGGCGTGTTCGGCTACTCCGACGAGGACGGCACCGAGGCCGCCGGCTTGCCCGGGCAGCACGACGAGGACACCGTCGCCGAGCGCGTCGCCCGGGTCAGCGGGCTGGTCGAGCAGCTCACCGCGCAGCGCGCTGAGGAGCGAGGCGGGGACATTGCCGAGGTACTGGTCGAAGATGCGGGTGATGGGGTTATCGGGCGCGCTGAGCACCAGGCCCCTGAGGTGGACGGCGAGTGCGTGCTCACCGGCCTGGGAGCCGGCTCGTTCGCGGTCGGCGATCTGGTGCGCTGCCGGGTGGTCGCGACCCAGGGCGTCGACCTGGTCGTCGAGCCGGTCGAGCTGATCGCCTCGGTCGGCGGCGTTCCGTGAGCCCGCAGCAGCCGGCGACCAGGGTGCCGCTGTGGAACCTGGCCAACCTGCTGACCATGTCCCGGATGGTGCTGGCGCCGGTGTTCGTGCTCGCGTTGTTCGCCGAGGGCGGCACCGATCCGGCGTGGCGGGTCACCGCAGCGGTGATATTCTGCGTCGCCTCGCTCACCGACCGGTTCGACGGCGACCTGGCCCGACGTCGGGGGCTGGTCACCAACTTCGGCAAGATCGCCGATCCGATCGCGGACAAGGCGCTCATGGGGACAGCGCTGGTGGGCTTAAGCCTGCTCGGCGAGCTGGCCTGGTGGATCACCGTGCTGATTGGCGTTCGTGAGCTGGGTGTCACTGCGCTGCGGTTCTGGGTACTGCGCTACGGGGTGATCCCGGCCAGTCGTGGTGGGAAGGTGAAGACCCTCGCGCAGGTTGTGGCGATCGGGCTCTACGTGCTGCCGCTGCCGCTGGCAGCTTATCCGGTGCGCTGGGCGGTGATGGGCATCGCGGTGGTGCTCACTGTTGTCACCGGCGTTGACTATGTTGTGCGGGCGTTGCGGCTGCGCGCCACCGGTCGCCGGGCGATCGCGCTGCCATGATCTCAGCTTGCCAATGCTGCGACGCGCCGTGGCGTTCGCCCACGGCGGACGCCTGAGCAGCTGGCTGGTGAGTACGGTAGAGGCAAGGGAGCCGGTGCCCGTAGGCCCGGCCGGCATCCAGAAGGGAAACACGATGACGCTGCTGCGGGAGGCTATCGGCGAGCGGCTGCGCCGGACGCGGACCTCGCAGCGCCGCACGTTGCGCGAAGTGTCCCGGGTTGCCCGGGTGAGCCTGGGCTATCTCTCCGAAGTGGAGCGAGGTCGCAAGGAGGCGTCCAGCGAGCTGCTCGGGTCCATCTGCGATGCGCTTGACCTGCCGTTGGACGAGCTGTTGCGGTTAGTGGCGGACGATCTCGGCCCGGTGTACCTGCCCGCGGTGCCCGACACGGTCCCGGCCGAGCTGGTCGCTGCCTGAGTCCCTGGTTGCTGAGTTCGGCGGGCCCGTAGCTGGGTGGCCGGGGTAATCCCTAGTTCTGCCTGGGGTCGGTGGAAGCGCCGCCTCGTACCTGACACCATGGAGTCAGCACGCGGCTCCGCTGGTCGGGTCGGGCGCTGGTCGGGTGGGGCGAAGCCGGACCCGATTCGTCACAAGGAGGCAGCGGAGGAGATGGCCAACCCGTTCGTGAAGGCATGGAAGTACCTGATGGCGTCGTTCTCGTCCAAGATCGACGAGCACGCTGATCCCAAGGTGCAGATCCAGCAGGCCATCGAAGACGCGCAGCGGCAGCACCAGGCGCTGTCCCAGCAGGCCGCCGCCGTTATCGGCAACCAGCGCCAGCTGGAGATGAAGCTCAACCGGCAGCTCGGCGAGATCGAGAAGTTCCAATCCTCGGCCCGGCAGGCATTGGTGCTCGCCGACGAGTCGCGGAGCAAGGGCGATGAGGCCAAGGCGCAGCAGTACGAGCAGGCAGCAGAGTCCTTCGCCACCCAGCTGGTGACCGCGGAGAAGTCGGTGGAGGACCTCAAGACACTGCACGATCAGTCCCTGCAGGCTGCGGGCCAGGCCAAGCAGGCGGTCGAGCGCAATGCATTAGTGCTGCAGGGCAAGATTGCGGAGCGGGCCAAGCTGCTCTCTCAGCTGGAGCAGGCGAAGATGCAGGAGCAGGTCTCTGCCTCACTGCGATCGATGAGCGAGCTGGCCGCGCCGGGCAACACACCGTCGCTCGACGAGGTTCGGGACAAGATCGAGCGCCGGTACGCCAACGCCGTCGGGTCCGCCGAGCTGGCCCAGAACTCCGTGCAGGGGCGGATGCTCGAGGTGCAGCAGTCGACGCTGGACATGGCGGGCCACTCCCGGCTGGAGCAGATCCGTGCCTCCATGCGCGGAGCGCCAGTCACGCATGAGGTCACCGCAGGCGAGTCCGCACCACAACCCGCCTCGCCGCAGCAGATCCTGCCCCCGCACAGCCAGCCCCAGCCCGAGCAGGGCTGATCCCGGGTGCCGTTCAGGCCCCCGCCTCCTCGGCTGTTGTCCGGTCTGCTGCGGTACGCCGTCTGAGCCGGGTCGTGCGCAGTATCCGGGCCAGGAGCACGTCGAAGGCCACCGTGATCTCCCGCGCTCCGGGCGTGCCCCAGCGCTGGATCGGCAGACCCGCGCCCTGGGCTTGCTGCACCACCGAGCGGTCCGGCAGCACCGTGGGCAGCACCAGCGGCCCGAAGATCTCCCGGAGTTCGTTGAGCCGGTAGTTGTGCTCGCTGGAGCGTACCCGGACCCGGTTGACCACGACGCCCAGAGGTTGCAGGTGGGGGTTGTGCCCGCGCTCGTGCTGCACGGCTTCAAAGGCGCGCTGTACGCCGGCGACCGCGTAAATGGTCGGTTCGGTGACCAGCAGCGCGCGGTTGGCTGCGACCAGCGCCGAGCGGGTCAGCAGAGCCAGCGAGGGTGGGCAGTCCACCAGCACCAGCCGGTACGGCGGGTTGTCCTGCGTATCGGCTGCCTCGTCCAGTGCGGACAGCGCGTGGCCCAGCCAGCTGAGCTGGGTGACGTCGGGAGCCGGCTGGTTATGCGCCTCGGCCTCCTCGGCGCTGACCAGAACGTCCAGACCCTCGCCCCAGCCGCTGGGCCCGATCGCAGACCTCAGCACCGAGAGCTCTGGATCGGCCACCACGTCGGCCAGCGTGCACTTCGTCGCGTCAGGATCCAGGGCTGCGGTGCAGTTTCCCTGCGGATCGAGGTCCACGACCAGGGTCCGGATCTTTCGTTGCAGAGCAGCTCCGGCGAGCCCGAGCACTACCGAGGTCTTGCCCACTCCACCCTTGAGGCTGAGCACCGCCACGGTTCGCACTGATGCAGCTTATGGTGCTCCAGCTCAGTGGTCCGCCGCAGCGTCCCCCAGGGAAGCGGTTACCATGACAGCTATCGAACGGGAGTTCGAATCGTGGAGGGTGCCGTGGGCCGTAGTGCTGATTTACCCCGTGCTGATTTACCGGTCCGACAGTCCGCTGACACCGGCTGCCCCGTGCTGCACGTCGACATGGACGCCTTCTACGCGTCGGTCGAGGTTCGCGACCGTCCTGAGCTGGCCGGGTTGCCGGTCGTGGTGGCGGGCGGTAGCAACCCGGCCGGGAACCGGGGTGTCGTGCTCTCGGCGAGTTACGAAGCCCGAGCGCACGGGGTCCGCTCGGCGATGCCGGTGGTGCAGGCCCGCCGGCTGTGCCCGCACGCGAAGTTCGTGTCGCCGCATTTCCCTCGCTATGCGGAGGTCTCCCACGGGGTGATGGCACTGTTTCGCGAGATCACCCCGCTGGTCGAGCCGCTGAGCCTGGACGAGGCATTCCTCGACGTCGGCGGGTCGTTGCGCAGGCTGGGGATGAGCCCGGCCGGGATCGGGGAGTGGATCCGCGGGCAGGTCTATGACGCCCACCGGGTGACCTGCTCGGTGGGCGTGGCCCGGAGCAAGTTCCTCGCCAAGCTCGCCTCCGGACTGTCCAAACCGGACGGGCTGCTCGTGGTGCCCGCCGACGGCGTGCTGGAGTTCCTGCACCCGCTGCCGCTGTCGGCGTTGTGGGGGGTGGGCCGGCGCACCGCTGAGGCGCTGCATCGGCTGGGATGTCGCACCGTGGCCGACGTCGCGAGCACTCCGCTGCCCGCGCTGCGCCGTGCGGTGGGCGTCGCGTCCGCCCAGCACCTGCATGAGCTCGCCAACGGCCGCGACGAGCGGCGGGTGGTGCCCGATGCACCGGAGAAGTCCGTGGGCGCGGAGGAGACCTTCTCCCCTGACGTGTCCGACCGGGCGGCGCTGCGCCGCGAGCTGCTGCGGCTGGTCGAGCGCACGACGGCCGCGCTCCGTTGCCGCGGCCTGCGCGGGCGGACGATCGCGCTGAAGGTCCGCTACCCCGACTTCACCACCATCACCCGCTCCCGGACCCTGGCCGGTCCGACCGACTCTGTGCAGGAGGTGTTCGGGGTGGCCGCCGAGCTTCTGGATGCTCACCTGCCGCGCGGGGCGCCGGTGCGGCTGCTGGGGGTGCGGGTGGAACAACTCGTCGGGGGTGCCGCGGCCGAGCAGCTCACCCTGGATGGTGTCAACGCGAACTGGGGCAACGCGAACTGGCCGGACGCCGAACGGGCTGCGGACGCCGCGCGGTCGAAGTTCGGCAGCGCAGCAGTGCGGCTGGCAACCCTGCTGGACGTCCCTGGAGGGTCGGGGTCCGGGTGATAGTCGGCCATCACCTGAAACGAGGCAGCAGTTCGGCTAGTCCGCGCCGCCGCGGACTCGTATCCTCAAGGGAGGAGCCCACGGTGGGCGCCCGGCGACCCCAGGTACTACCGTCGGACTGGCCACCATCGTCCGCCATTGAAAAACCGGAGTGCCGGAGGAGGAGCGATGCCACTCTCCGAGCACGAGCAGCGTCTGCTCGAACAGATCGAGCGCGCGCTCTATGCAGAGGACCCCAAGTTCGCGTCGAACGTCCGGGGTGCCCGGATGCGCAACCGGTACCACCGCCGCCGGATCCAGGGAATCGCGCTTTTCGTGCTGGGCTTGCTGCTGCTCGTCGCTGGCGTCATGCTCCCGATCCGCCCGGTGGGGATCCCAGTTGTCAGCGTCTTCGGCTTCCTGGTGATGTTTGCCGGTGCCGCCGTTGCGATCTTCTCCCGCCGTGGTGAGGGCCGAGGCGGGACCTCATCGGATCGGTCGGACGGCGGGCAGGGCCGCGGCACGCTGGCCCAGCGGATGGAGCAGCGGTTCCGTCGCCGCTTCGAGGACCATTAGCAATCGAACGGTCAGCGCCGCCGGTGCAGCACCGAGCGCGGTAGGAGCCGGGTCATCCGGGTCGGTGGGGCGCACCGCGCCAAGCTGATGCGCACGGCGTCCAGAGCACCGCAGAGTTCGTGATCGGCGTCACGGGTGCTGATGCGGCCGGGAATGTGCGGGGCGTACCAGGTTCGCTCTACCGCACCGACCAGGGTGTGCAGCCCGGCTTGGCCAGCGTCGTCCAGGGCGTGCTCGTAGGCCAGCCGCCGGGCCGCCGCCCGCACGGTCTCGCCCACCGGGGGCACCACGCCACGGTCCGCGGACTCAGCCAACACCTCCTCCCACGCGGCTGAGACCGCATCCGGTCCGCCGGCGCCGACCAGATGCAACCGCCACCGGCGGCGGGCCTCGCGCACCGCCAGCGGGGTGAGTCCCGCCAGCACGGCGAATACCAGCAGTCCGACGACGGCCAGCCCCATCCTGGTGCCGCCGCCGAGGCCGGAGTCACCGGTGCCAGGCTGCTGTGGTGTCCCGGCGACCACGTCCGGCGCGGGCGTGGTGGTGCCGGCCGCGGGAGGCCGGGCCGGTAGCGGTGCGTCCCCGGGTGGGGGCCCGCCAGCGGCCACATAGCCCGGCATCACGGTGCGCCCGTCGGACAGTGGGGTCGGATCGAACGGCAGCCACCCAGCGCCCGGGAACCACACTTCCACCCAGGCGTGCGCGTCCTCGGTGGTGATCAACCGGGAGTCACCCGTGGCGATGCCGGGGGTGAAGCCGACCGCGACCCGGGCCGGCACGCTCAGCGTCCGCAGCATGATTGCCATTGCCGAGGCGAACTGCTCGCAATAGCCCCGGTGGCCGGTGAACAGGAAGTCCACCAGGGCGTCCCCGCTGTTACCCGGCGTGGTCTGCAGGTCGTAGCTGAACCCGCTGCCGGGCTGGCTGAACCACTGGTTGACCGCGACAGTGGCGTCGAATGCCGTGCGGCTGCCCGCGGTGATCTGAGCAGCCAGCTCACCCACCCGCTGGTCCACCCCGCCGGTGTCGAGGTATCGCGGATCGACCGTGGCGAACGGGGCCGTGCCGGCCGGACCCACGGCGCGCAGCAGTGGGGGATCGGGCTGGGGCAGCACCCCGAACTCGGTGTACGGCTGCGCCCGCTGGCGGCGGCCGGAGAAGATAGTGATCGCGTCAGGGTCATAGTCCCAGTCCGGGCTGACACCTGCCAGGATCAGCGGGTAGCCGAAAGTGGGCAGCCAGTTGTCCACATAGCCGATCGGCTCGATCTGCACCTGCACCGCCGGCCCAGATACCGGCTGGGCCACCCCGGTGGGCAGTGGTAGCCGCTCTGCGGCCTGCTCCTCGCCGCCCGCCGGTACCGCACCCTCCATCGTTGCCCGTTGCCAGCCCACCTGGTTGGTGAACCGGCTCAACGTCAGTGCCCGCAGGTAGGCCCGCTGCTCCAGCCCCCGGACTCGGAACAGCTCCACGACGTTCCCGGCGTCGAGCTGGCCGCGCAGTGAGGTGAAGGGGTTCAGCCCGATCCCGCTGACCTGCCGGCCACTGCCAGTGTGGCCGGTGCCCACGGCGGTGGCCGACGTGCCGACGAGCAGCGCCACCACCATGGCGCCGACGCCTACCGCGATCGCCGCGGGCGCCGCACCGAGGTATCTCCCACGGCTGGCGGAGTTGTCCCACGCCAGGTGCCGGCGCGCAGCGGGCCGGCCTTCGTTCTTGACGGTGAGCAGCAGCGCGAAACTCAGCGCCCCCAGCGCAAAGCTCCACCAGGGCAGCAGCCGATCCGACAGCGCGGTAGGCACCACGACCACGCCGATCAGCACTAACCCCGAGGCGGCGGGCGCGGCGGCCGAGACGGCCAGGGTGTCCACGGCAATGGCGGCCAGTCCGAACGCGACCACCACCAGGCAGAGCAGTGCGGTGCTCTCCGCTACCGGGGGTATGCCGTCGGAAATCTGCTGGGCGGCCCGCCCCAGTAGCGAGCCCAGCTCGGCGACCGCGGCTGGGCCGGGCAGCACGACGAGCCGGCCGCTGCCCGTGAACACTGCGGTGACCAGCCCCACCAGTGCGGCAAGTTGACCGGCCGCGACCACGATCGACGGCATCCGCAGGGAACGCAGCAGCACTCCGGCCGCGACCACCACTGCGGTGGTCACCACCACCAGGCCCCACCAGCGCGGCCCGGTGAGCACCCCGGTCAACGACGTCGCGGTGAGCGCAACGGCCAGCCCGGCCACTGCGCCGGTCAGTGCCTGGGTAGCGAGCTTGCTGATGGCTCTCACCGCAGCACCTCCCGCTGGTGACGAGAGTTGATGCACAACCGATTCCACACCAACGACGGCGGTTGTTCCGGGCGGGCCACCGTGACCGACCAGCCTGCTGCGACGAGCAGGCGGGCGGCCTGTGCCGGATCGGGCGCGGCGGCGGCAGGTGGGCCGTCCCCCTCGGTGTCCCAGGCTGCGACGTCGAGCAGCACGGCATGGCTGCGCATCCCGCGCGGGCGGCACGCCAGCAACTGTTCGACGGCTGTGGGCCCGACCGCCCCGAGCACCGCGACCACCTCCTGGCCCCCGGTCAGTGCCGGGCCGCTGGCGAGGTCGCGCTGGTGGGTCGGGCGCAGCGCGGCGAGCGCGTCGAGCCCGGTGTCGATGGTGTGATCCCTGACGTCGGTGCCGCCGGGCCGCACCACGCCGTCCTCGGTGACCAGCCGTACCCGCTGACGGTGCCGTGCCAGGTGCACATACACGCTGGCGGCCAGCGACACCGCGTACTCCAGGCTCGAGGTGGGCCCACTGCCGCGATGTGCCGCTGCCCGGTGGTCCAGCAGCACGGTGATACCGCCGCGCCAGGGCCACTCCTGCACTCGCACCATCAACTCGTCTCGCCGGGCCGTCGTGCGCCAGTGCACCTTGCGCAGGTCGTCGCCCTGGCGGTAACTGCGCACCACGAGGGCGTCCTGGCCCGGCCCGGCGCCGCCCTCACCGGTACCCCGCTCACCCCCGTCGGGCATCCCGGTCAGCGGCGCCACCACCGGCGTCACGATCAGCCGGTTGCGCCCGGCGAGCGTGCAGCGGTATTCCGCCATCCCGAACGGCTCGGTGATCCGCGCGACCAGGGGACCGAGATGATGCACACCGCGTTCCACCAGGTGTAGCGGGTAGCTCAACCGCACCGCGCGGTCCCGCGGCAGGCTCGCTACCGCGAATCGGGCACAGGTGCCCGATTCCGAGGTGCCCGATTCCGAGGTGCCCAATTCCGAGGGCACCCTGTCCTCGAGCAGCAGCTTGCCGCTGCACCGCCCGGTGGAGCGCACCACCAGCTGCACCTGACAATCGCTGCCGACCGGGATCCGGGGGGGCCCAGGCTCTCTGGTGGCCTGGAGCCTGACCCGGGTGCCCCTGACGACCAGGGTGGCCAGCAGCGGAAGCACCACGGTGAACGCTGCAACCCGCAGCAGGTCACGCTCGTCGAGCAGCACCGCACCCAGCACCGCAGCGAGACCGGCGGCTAGCGTGCACCAGCCGCGGGTGGTCAGGCCGCCTCGCAGCCCGGGCACCTAAGGCACCTGGGGTGGGTGATGCCAGATTATCGCGCCATTACGGTCGCCGCGGCCGTCAACGCTGACAGGTACGGCCCCGGCCGGCGCCTGGGGTACCGGCACTCGCGCCAGCACAGTCCGCACTAGATCCTCTGGTGACAGCCGGTGGGCCTGCGCCTCGGCGGTGAGCAACAGCCGGTGAGACAGCACTTGCGGCGCGACCACCTGCACGTCGTCGGGTACCACAAAGTCCCGTCCGGCCAGCGCGGCTGCTGCCCGGCTGGTGCGGATCAGCTGCAGAGTGGCACGTGGCGAGGCGCCCAGCCGAAGCTCGGGCAACCGGCGGGTGGCGCCAACCACTTCCACGGCGTAGCGGCGCACATCGGCGGCCACGTGGATCAGGCGCACCGCCTGGCACAGAGATCGCACCTCGGCCGCGGTGGACACCGGTTGCAGTGTGGCCAACGGGTCGGCAGCCGCGTGCTCGTCCACCATCGCGAGTTCCGCGGCGGGAGCCGGGTAGCCCAGCGAGACGCAGGCGGTGAACCGGTCGCGCTGAGCTTCTGGCAACGCGTAGGTGCCCTCCATCTCCACCGGGTTCTGGGTCGCGATCACCATGAACGGGCCGGACAGCGGGTAGCTGCGCCCGTCCACGGTGACCTGGCGCTCCTCCATGCACTCCAGCAGCGCCGACTGGGTCTTGGGGGAGGCCCGGTTGATCTCGTCACCGACCACCACGTTGGCGAAGATCGGGCCTGGCCTGAAGTCGAAGTTCCCGGTGTTGCGATCGAAAACGGACACGCCGGTGATGTCGCTGGGCAGCAGGTCCGGGGTGAACTGGATCCGGCTGACGGTGCAGTCGACGGACCGGGCCAGCGCCTTGGCTAGCGACGTCTTGCCCACTCCGGGCACGTCCTCGATCAGCAGGTGACCCTCGGCGAGCAGCGTGATCAACGCGGTCCGGACCGCGTCGGGCTTGCCGACCAGCACCCGCTCGACGTTGCCCGCGATCCGCTGCGCGATAGCGCGCACGTCCGCCAGTTGCAGCGGCTGCACCCCGGTGGGCTGCGAGCTCACGCGACCTCCTGACCGTTTTCACGACTTTAACTGCCCGGACAGCGACAAGCATCCATGCGGCGACCCCACCTGCGCTGGGAGACAGCGACAAGCATTCATGCGGCGAGGCGTGCACCACTTTCCCCCACCGGTGGGGGCATGGGCTCGGGCGACCGGTCTGAAGGGGCGGTAGGTGTTTCGCCTGGGGGCTTGAGGTCCGCCGACGGAGCTGGTGAGCGCGGCCTTCCCCACCCGCCTGGCACTACCTCTGAACTGCCTCGATCACACACAGCAAGGGAAAAGCGCGCTGTCCGCGCGTTGACAGTGGCGGAAAGTGGGGTAGGGTGGTTGGCAGTGGAGCACAGGGGTGCTCCATGGCCAGTCCACCGGGCTGCTGGGGAGGTGGGTGACCGTGTTCCTGGGCACGCACACCCCCCGGCTCGACGACAAGGGCCGGTTGACGTTGCCGGCGAAGTTCCGCGACGCGCTCGCAGGGGGGTTGATGGTCACCAAGGGACAGGACCACTGCCTCTACGTCTTCCCGCGCGCCGAGTTCGAGGAGATGGCCCGCAAGGTGGCACAGGCGCCGTTCACCAACGAGGCGGTGCGGGCTTACCAGCGTTACCTGTTTGCCGGCACCGACGAGCAACGCCCGGACGGGCAGGGCCGCATCTCGATCGCGGCCGAGCTTCGGCGCTATGCCGGGTTGAGCAAGGACTGTGCGGTGATCGGGGCGATCAACCGGCTGGAGATCTGGAATGCCGAGGCCTGGCAGCGCTACCTGGAAGAGCACGAGGAGTCCTACTCGCAGGCGCAGGAGGAGGTGCTGCCCGGCGTGATGTGACCGGGTGGATTTCTTACCGGTGGATTTCTTGCCGGGCGGGTCTGCCAGTGCGGCAGCACCTTCAGCCCGGTGTAGTGAGGCCTCCGTCCGGGTCTGCATCGAATCCGATGCAACGACGCGGACCAGCAGGGCCCTGACGCACCTTCCCCGGCGCCAGGACCTCGTACCGGGCGGAGACCTGACGGCACCGGGGGAGGGGTTGACACAGGCTCGGTGATCTCGGTCACCTCGCTGAAGGAGGATGGGTGTGAGTGGAGGGAGGTTGGCGGTGGTCGATCACCCTCCCGGTCGTGCCGGGTCGCCCCAGCACACTCCCGTCCTGCTGCGCCGGTGCCTGGAACTGCTCGGGCCCGCGTTGGCGAACCGGCCAGCAGTGCTGGTCGACGCCACGCTGGGGCTGGGCGGGCACGCGGCCGCCCTGCTTGACGCTCATCCCGCGCTCACCCTGGTTGGACTGGACCGCGACCCGCAGGCGCTGGCTCTGGCCGGCGAGCGGCTGCAGGCATACTCCGGGCGGACTCACCTGGTGCACGCGGTCTACGACGAGCTGCCCGGCGTGCTGGAGCGCCTCGGCATCCGGCGCCTGGACGGTGCGCTGTTCGACCTGGGGGTGTCCTCGCTGCAAATCGACGCCGCCGAGCGCGGCTTCTCCTATTCCCGCGACGCCGCGCTGGACATGCGAATGGATCCCGGTGCCGGGCCTACCGCGGCCGATGTGCTCAACGGATACTCGAAGGCCGAGCTGGCGAGGGTGCTTCGGGAGTATGGCGAGGAGCGCTTCGCGGGCCGGATCGCCGCTGCGATCGAGGCCGAGCGCGAGCGAGCGCCCTTCGACAGCACGGCCCGGCTGGTGGAGGTCGTCTACCGCAGCGTGCCCGCTGCGGCGCGAAGGCAGGGCGGACATCCCGCCAAGCGGACCTTCCAGGCGTTGCGCATCGAGGTCAACGGCGAGCTCACCGCGCTGCGCTCGGCGATCCCCGCCGCGTTGGATGCGCTGGCGGTCGGCGGTCGGCTGGTGGCGATGTCCTATCACTCGCTGGAGGACCGCATCGTCAAACGGGCACTGGCGCAGCTGACTACCTCGCGCACCCCGCCCGGCCTGCCGGTCGAGCTACCTGGCCACGGACCCCAGCTGCGTGCGTTGACCCGTGGCGCCGAGCAGGCCGGCCCGGCCGAGACCGAGGCCAACCCGCGGGCAGCCTCGGTGCGGCTGCGGGCCGCTGAACGCATTGCTCCGGCTTTCCAGCATGGATCTGACTGCCCGGAGACGACCTCGTGACGGCTCCCCCCCGTACCGTGACTCCGACGCGCGCCACGGTCACCGCACCCACCCGCCGCCGGGACGCTGGAGCTGAGCGGGTGCGCTCTCGAGCCGTCCAGCGGGCTTACGCGCGGCGCGCGCAGCACACGGGGACACCGCGCGGTGCCCGAGACAGCGTGGACGCTGCCCACCGGGCGCCCTTCGTGCTGCTGGTCATGGCGTTGCTGGCGGTGGCGCTGGTGGCCACGCTGTGGTTGTCCACGGCGGCCGCCGCTGACTCCTACCACCTGCAGAGCGCCCAGGAGCAAGCCAGGAACCTCACGGAGCGTTCGGAGAACCTGCGCCGCGAGGTGGCTAATCTGGAGACCGCACCTGAGCTGGCTCGCCGGGCTCGCGCGCTCGGCATGGTGCCGGCCGGGGATCCAGCCCAGCTGGTCGTCCGCCCGGACGGCTCCGTCGTCCTGATCGGCCAGCCTCGGCGGGTCGCCGCGCCTGCCCCACCAGCACCAGCCCAGCCACCAGCACCAGCCCAACCTGTCCCGGCCGGCGGCACCTGATGGGTGCATCTCGTTCTCGCCGTGGACTCGGCGCCTCGGCCGGCATGCTGCGCAACCGGCTGGTGCTGGGGCGGGTGGCGCTCGTCCTCGCGCTGCTGGCTGCTGGACTCAAACTGGTCCACGTGCAGGGACTGCAGGCGGCGGAGTTCTCGGCGCGAGCCGCTCACCAGCGCACCACTGTCCAGACGCTGCCTGCCGAGCGCGGCCGGATCACTGACCGCAACGGCACGCCGCTGGCATTCAGCGTGCAGGCCCAGGCCCTTTATGCCCAGCCTCAGCGGATCGTTGCGGAGCAGCGCGCGGTCCGAGCCGATCCGGACCTGCACAAGCAGGCGATGGCCCGCCGAGTAGCCCAGGTGCTCGGGCCGCTGGTATCCGAGCAGGAGGTTCTCCGCCAGCTGCGCAGCGACCGCACTACGGTGCTGCTGGCGCCGTTAGTGCAGCCCGCCCAGGCCAGGGCGATCCAGCAGGACTTCCCGGAGATCAGCGCGGAGCACCGGGAGATCCGGCAGTACCCCGGCGGTGAGCTCGCTGCCAACGTCCTGGGCGTGGCGAACTGGCGTGCCGACGAGCGCAAAGTGCGGGGACTGGTCGGCCTGGAGAACTACGCCGACACCCTGCTGGCGGGCCGGGACGGCCGCCGGGTGGTGGACACCGCGGAGGGCTCGGACGCGATCATCCCGGGCAGCGAGCGCGCTGTCCAGCCGCCGGTACCTGGTTCGGGACTGGAGCTCACTCTGGATTCCGACCTGCAGTTCACCCTTCAGCAGATGCTCGGCGATTTCGCGCGGAAATACCGCGCCCAAGGCGCTAGCGCGGTGGTGCTCGACGCGCGCACCGCCGAGGTCTACGCCATGGCCAACGACGTCACCTTCGACCCGAACAACCTCGCGTCGGCAACTCCAGAGCTGTTGGCCAATCCGGCGGTGTCGGCACCCTTCGAACCGGGTTCGGTGAACAAGGTGGTCACCGCCGCCGCGGCTATCGAGAGCGGCGTCGTGCGGCCGGACACCCCGCTGCGAGTTCCCGGCCATATCCGGGTCGCCGACCGGACCGTCTCCGACGCGTGGTCACACGGCATCCTGAACCTCACGTTCACCGGGGTGCTGGCCCGCTCGTCCAACGTCGGCACGTTGCTCACCGCGCGGCGGGTCGGCGAGGACCGCTTTGTGGACATGCTGCAGCGAATGGGTCTGGGCCAGCGCACCGAGCTTGGTTTGCCCGGGGAAAGCGCTGGCCGGGTGCCGGCCCGTGACCAGTGGTCGGGCAGCACGTTCGCCAACTTGCCCATCGGCCAGGGGCTATCGATGACCGTGCTGCAGATGGCCGGCATGTACCAGGCGATCGCCAATGACGGCCTGCGCATCCCCCCGCGCATCATCAGCGCCGAGATCGCGCCGGATGGCACCCGTACCGCGACCCCACGGCCTGAGGGCGTGCGGGTAGTCAGCCCGGAGACCGCGCGCACCGTGCGGGACATGCTGCGCGCGGTCGTGCAGGACGAGCCCGGGCAGCAGGGAACCAGCCCGCAGGCTGCGCTGGCCGGCTACCAGATTGCCGGCAAGACCGGTACCGCGCAGCAGGTCAACCCCGCCTGCGGCTGTTACAGCAACTCGAACTACTGGATCAACTTCGCGGGGATCCTGCCCGCCGACGCCCCGCGCTTCGTCGTCGGGATCACCCTCGACAACCCGGCCGTCGGTAATGCCGCGCCACTGTTTCACGACATCGCCTCCTACCTGGCGGGGCGCTACCAGATCCCGCTGTCTGCCGGACCCAGCCCGATAGCCACCCTCACCCTGGACTAGCGTGCCCACGAAGCCCGGCCCCACCACAACGGTGGTCGTCTCCCGCCTGGGCTTCCAGCAGAACCCGTACCCGACCCAAGACCTGACTGCCCCTGTGACTCCCTCGTTGACAGAGACGCCGCTGCGGCCGTCGCAGATCGCCCCGACCCCGGTGACTGCGCTCGCCGCGCTGGCGGGCGCGACCGCCTGGGGATTTCCAGATCAGGCCAGAGATCAGATTCTGGCCACCGGTATCACGCTGCGCGCCCAGCAGGTGCTCCCCGGCGACCTGTTCGCGGCGCTGCCCAGCCTGACTCCCGGCCGTCCGCATGGGGCCGACTTCGCCGACATCGCGCTGACCGCCGGCGCTGTGGCGGTGCTCACCGACGCTGCCGGTGCGCAGCGTCCGGCGCTGGCCGGTGCCCCGGTCCCCGTGCTGGTGCACCCTGACCCACGGTCGGTGTTGGGCGCGCTGTCCGCCCACATCTTCGGCAACCCCTCCACCCGGCTGGCGGTGCTCGGGATCACCGGTACCGCCGGCAAGACCACCACGGCGTACTTGCTTGAGGCGGGATTGCGGGCGGCCGGCGTGACCACCGGTCTGCTCGGCACCGTGCAGACGCGGATGGGTGATGTGCTGCTACCCAGCGCGTTCACCACCCCGGAGGCGCCGGACCTGCAGGCGTTGCTGGCGCTGATGCTCCAGCACGGTGTCACTCACCTGCCCGTTGAGGTCTCCAGCCATGCGCTGGTGCTGGGCCGGGTGGCGGCCACTACCTTCGCGGTGGGCGCGTTCACCAACCTCTCCCAGGACCACCTGGACTTCCATGCCGACCTTCAGGACTACTTCGCTGCCAAGTCGATGCTGTTCGACGGGCGGGCCAGCGCCGAGGTGGTGTGTGTCGACGACGCCTGGGGGCAGCAGCTGGTCACCAGCGAGACGACGACCGTGTCCCTGGCTGGCCCTGCAACCTGGAGCGTCAGCGACATGGTGGCCGACTCAGGCGGCGTGCAGCGCTTCCGGGCCCTCGGCCCCGGCCGGGTGCAGGTGCCGGTGACCGTCCGGTTGCCGGGTGCGTTCAATGTGCTCAACGCGCTGCTGGCACTCGCCGTTGGCCACGCTGCGGGGGCCGATCCGGTGCTGTTAGCCCGGGGCATCGCCACCGCGGAGGTGCCCGGCCGGATGCAGCGGATAGACGCCGGCCAGGGTTTCCTCGCGCTGGTGGACTACGCGCACAAGCCGGCCGCGGTCGCTGCGCTGCTCGAGGCGGTGCGCGCTCAGGTCCCCGGACGGCTGCTGGTGGTGCTGGGTTGTGGCGGGGACCGGGACACCGGCAAGCGGCCACTGATGGGCGCCGAGGCGGCCCGTCGCGCGGACCTGCTGGTGGTCACCGACGACAACCCACGCACCGAGGACCCAGCCGCGATCCGCGCCGCGATGCTCGCCGGCGCCCGTGCCGGGGCCGCTGACGTAGTGGAGATCGCCAACCGGGCCGAGGCGATCGCGCACGCCGTCGCCCGGGCCGGCCCCGGGGACGCGGTGATCGTTGCAGGCAAGGGCCACGAGACCGGCCAGCAGGTACACGGCAGCACGCACCCGTTCTCCGATGCCGAGGTGCTCGCGCGGGCCCTGGCAGACCGGAGTGCGCGGTGATCCCGCTGACCCTGGCGGAGGTGGCCAGCGCGGCCGGTGGCGTCCTGCACGGCTGTGATGGTGCCGAGGTGGTGTCTGGCAGCGTTGAGTTCGACTCCCGCTGCGTCGGGCCGGGCGGGTTGTTCGTCGCGTTGCCCGGCGAGCAGGTCGACGGGCACAACTTCGCTGCCGCCGCCGTGGCTGCGGGCGCCGTCGGGGTACTGGCCGGGCGGCCCGTCGGCGTTCCCTCGGTGCTTGCTCCCCGACCGACGGTCAACGTGCGTTCGACGTCCGCCGCGCTGGCGGCGGACAGCGACGGTGCCGGCGCGGCAGTGCTGGCCGCACTGGCTCGGCTGGCGCGGACCGTGGTCACCACGCTGAGTCAGACGGGTCTGCGGGTGGTGGGCCTGACCGGATCGTCGGGCAAGACCTCCACCAAGGACATGGTGGCCGCGCTGCTGGCCCCCTTGGGCCCCACCGTCGCGCCGCCGGGGTCGTTCAACAACGAGATCGGCCACCCCTGGACCGCGCTGCGCGCCGACGCGGCCACCCGGCACCTGGTCTTGGAGCTGTCCGCGCGGGGACCCGGCCAGATCGCCGCACTGTGCCGGGTGGCACCGCCGTTGATCGGGGTAGTGCTCAACGTCGGCTCGGCGCACCTCGGCGAGTTCGGCTCCCGGGACGCGGTGGCCGCCGCCAAGGGAGAGCTGGTCGAGGCGCTGCCGGCCGCCGGGATCGCGGTGCTCAACGCCGACGACGCCGCGGTTGCTGCGATGGACCGGCGCACCGCCGCCCGGGTGGTGCGCTTCGGGCGCTCGGCTGCGGCCCAGGTGCGCGCCGCTGACGTCGTCCTGGACGACCGCGGTTGCCCGTCGTTTCGCCTGGTGACGCCAGCCGGTGAGACCCCGGTGCAGCTGGCGGTGCCCGGGGAGCACCAGGTATCCAACGCGCTGGCCGCGGCCGCGGTGGCCATCGAGCTCGGTGCCACTCCGGCGGGAATCGCCGCGGTGCTCGCCGGTTACCTGCCGGCGTCGCGCTGGCGGCTGGAGGTCACCGACCGCTCCGACGGGGTGACCGTGGTCAACGACGCCTACAACGCCAACCTCGAGTCGGTCGCCGCTGCGTTGCGGACCCTGGTCGCGATGGCCGGCCCGCAACGGCGCAGCTGGGCGGTGCTCGGCCCGCTTGCCGAGCTCGGTGAGGCCGAGACCGAGACGTACCGGGAGATCGGCGCCCTCGCGGTGCGCCTCGGCGTCGACCGGCTCGTCGTGGTGGGGGAGCGGGCCTGGCCGGTGTACCGGGCGGCAGCGGCCGCTGGGTCGGCCCCAGTGCTAGTGCCTGACGTGCCCGCGGTACTCGAGTTCCTCCGTGGCGAGCTCGCCCCCGGCGACGTGGTGCTGGTCAAGGCGTCCCGGGCAGCCGGGCTGGAACGGGTTGCCCAGGGGCTGCTGGGCGCGGCCGGCCCGACGGGCGGGGGCATGAGGTGAGCACCATCCTGGTCGCCTCCGGGGTGGCCTTGCTGACCTGCATCTTGTTCACGCCCTACCTGATCCGGTTGTTCACCCGGAAGGGCTTCGGGCAGGAAATCCGGCAAGAAGGGCCGCAGAATCACCGGAGCAAGCGGGGCACGCCCACCATGGGCGGGGTGGCCATCCTGCTGGCCATGTGGAGCGGTTACCTGGTCGCCCATCTCACCGTCACCCGTCACGGCATCACCGCGTCGGGCCTGCTGGTGCTGCTGCTCACCACGGTGCTCGGGGTGGTCGGCTTCCTCGATGACCTGATCAAGATCCGCCGGCAACGCAATCTGGGCCTGAGCAAGACCGCCAAGCTGGTCGGGCAGTTGGTCGCCGCGGTGCTCTTCGGGATCCTGGCGATGGGTTTCCGCGACGTCGACGGCATCTCCCCGGCTTCGACCCAGCTGTCCTTTGTGCGAGATGTCGCCGTGGTGTCCTTTGGCGCCGTCGGCTTCGTGATCTTCAGCTACCTGCTGGTGTCCGCCTGGTCGAACGCGGTGAACCTCACCGATGGCCTGGACGGGTTGGCGGCGGGGTCGGCTGCGATGGTGCTGGTGACCTATGTCATCGTCTCGTTCTGGCAGTTCACCCAGGACTGCACCGTCCAGGCGGTCCCCGGCTGCTACACCGTGCGCGACCCGCTGGACGTGGCGGTGGTGGCCGCCGCTGCGGTTGGTGCGTGCATCGGGTTCCTGTGGTGGAATGCCCCCCCGGCGAGGATCTTCATGGGTGACACCGGGTCGCTGGCCATTGGCGGGCTGCTGGCCGGTCTGTCTGTGGTCACCCGAACCGAACTGCTCCTCGTGGTGATCGGTGGGCTGTTTGTGGTGGAGGCGATGTCGGTGGTGATCCAGGTGGCGGTGTATCGGACCACCCAACGCCGGCCGTTCCGGATGGCACCGTTTCACCACCACTTCGAGCTGGCGGGGTGGGCCGAGACCACTGTCATCATCCGGTTCTGGCTGCTCGCGGCCATCTGCTGTGCGCTGGGCGCCGGGGTGTTCTACAGCGAGTGGCTGACTGCTGCCGGAGGGTGACCTTGATGAGCACACCGATCAGTGACGTGAACGGGGCCCGGGTGCTGGTGGCCGGGGCGCGCGTCACCGGAGTCTCGGTCGCGCGGTTGCTGAGCGAGCTGGGCGCCATGGTCACCGTCACCGACTCGTCGCCAACGCAACTGGCGGCGCTGGTCGGCTCCCCAGGGGTCGGCGGCGCAGTGCGGCTGGACGCTGGGCTGACCGCCCCGCCGCCGGGCACCGACCTGGTGGTGACCAGCCCCGGTTTCCGGCCGGATGCGCCGCTGATGGTGGCCGCGCATCGAGCCGGTGTGCCGGTGATCGGGGACGTGGCACTGGCCCGCTGGGTGGACTGTGCTCGATCGGGGCCTGATCGATCCCCGGCGCAGTGGCTGGTGGTCACCGGCACCAACGGCAAGACCACCACGGTCGGGATGCTCGAGTCGATCCTGCGTGCCGCCGGGGTGGACGCGGTGGCGTGCGGCAACATCGGGCTGCCGGTGTTGGACGCGGTGTGCGCCGGGCATCGGGTGCTCGCCGTGGAGCTGTCGTCGTTTCAGTTGCACTGGTCGCGCGGGTTGAGCCCGCGGGCCGCTGCGGTGCTCAATGTCTCCGCTGACCACTTGGACTGGCACGGCTGCATGGAACGTTACGCAGCGGCCAAGGGCAGCGTGTACGCCGAGGGCACCACAGCGGTGTTCAACGTCGACGACGAGTGGTCGACGCGGCTGGCCGCCGGACGCGGCGGGGTCGGGTTCACGACTGGTGAGCCGCCCGCCGGCCACCTGGGCGTGGTAGGCACCCAGCTGGTTGATCGGGCTTTCGGCGACCCTGCTGATTGCGGCTGTGGTCCCGAGGGTGGCACTGTGCTAGCCAGCCTCGCTGACGTCCGCCCGCCCGGGCCACACAATGTGGCGAATGCGCTG
Organism: Pseudonocardiaceae bacterium; assembly: GCA_035463315.1. Taxonomy (GTDB): domain Bacteria; phylum Actinomycetota; class Actinomycetes; order Mycobacteriales; family Pseudonocardiaceae. The sequence continues at coordinate 4,244 of DATHTJ010000320.1, read as the reverse complement.
GCCGCCGCGGCACTGGCCCGCTCTCTCGGCGTGACAGCGCAGGCCGTCGCTTCGGGACTGCGCGCCTTCACCCCTGGCGGGCACCGCGGCGTGCCCGTCGGCATCTACGCCGGGGCGCGCTACGTCGATGATTCGAAGGCCACCAACCCGCATGCGGCGCGGGCCGCCTTGCTGGCCCACCGCCGGGTGGTGTGGGTGGCCGGGGGACTGCTCAAGGGTGCTGACGTGGACGAGCTGGTCATCGACACCCGGGATCGACTGGTTGGCGCTGTGCTGCTCGGCGCGGACCGCGCGGTGATTGCCGCCGCGCTGGCGCGACACGCACCCAACCTCCCGGTACGGGTGGTGGATTCGGGAGACGATGGCGCCATGATGGAGGTGGTGGCAGCAGCCGCCGAGCTGGCCCGTCCGGGTGATGTCGTGCTGCTCGCCCCGGCAGCGGCGTCGATGGACATGTTCGCCGACTACGCGCAGCGTGGTCGGGCCTTCGCCGCCGCAGTGGCTGCCCACAGTCGCCGCACTGATCCACCGGGAAGCCGTTCCATCCTGGGGCTCCGGTGAGCAGCAGCTCCCCCCGCCCGGGGACGTGCATCGCGGCCCAGGTGGCAGCTGCCCGCGACCGGCTTACCGCCTGGCTGGCCCGGCCGCTCACCTCGCTGCACCTGGTGCTCGCCGTTTTCGGTCTGCTGACCCTGTTCGGCCTGGTAATGGTGCTCTCGGCGTCCAATGTGGAGTCCTATACCCGAGCCGGGTCATCTTATGCGGTGTTTGTCCAGCAAGTGACGTATTGCGGCGTCGGGCTGGTGCTGTTCTGGATGGGGCTGCGGACGCCGGTGCGGCTGCTGCGCGGCACCAGCGGGCTGTTCCTCGTGGTGTGCGTGCTGCTGCTGGTCATGGTGCTCAGCCCGGCCGGCGCCGAGATCAACGGTGCACAGAAATGGCTGCGGCTGGGCACGCTGTCCTTGCAGCCCTCCGAGCCGGTCAAGCTCGCCCTGGCGCTCTGGGGCGCACACGTGCTGATCACCAAGCGAGCGTTGCTCCACCAGTGGCGGCACCTGCTGGTGCCGGTGGTGCCGGTGGCCGTAATGATCTTTGCGCTGGTGATGCTGCAACCCGATCTGGGTACCACGATCACGCTGGCCATCGTGCTGCTCGCCTTGCTGTGGTTCGGCGGTGCGCCGGGTGAGCTGTTCGGCGCGATCGTGATCGCCGCGGTGGCCGGGGCGATCGTGCTGGCCAGCACCGCCGGCTACCGATCGGCCAGGATCGTGTCCTTCCTGCACCCGGGCGCCGACCCCCAGGGTGCGGCTTACCAGGCCCGCCAGGCGATGTTCTCCCTGGCCGATGGTGGCTGGTGGGGAGTGGGGCTCGGGCAGGGCCGCGCCAAATGGGATTACCTGCCCAACGCGCACAACGACTTCATCTTCGCGATCATCGGGGAGGAGCTGGGCTTCCTGGGTGCTCTGGTGGTGTTGCTGCTGTTCGGCACCCTGGCCTACGTGGGGATCCGGATCGCGGTGCGCAACACCGATCCGTGGATCAAGCTGGTATCGGCCACCGTGACCACCTGGTTGGTCGGTCAGGCCGCGATCAACATCGGGTACGTGGTCGGCCTGCTGCCGGTCACCGGGATCCCGCTGCCGTTGATCTCTTCGGGGGGCACCTCCATCGCGCTGACGATGCTGGTGTTCGGACTGCTGGCGAACTTCGCCCGGCACGAACCGCAGGCGGTGTCAGCGCTGCGCTCGGAGATCAGCCCTTCCGGGCGTCAGGGTGCCGTTTCCCGGCTGCTGTGGCTGCGCCCACCGGTGCCCTACCCCCCAGCGCCGCGACGACACCGGTTCCCGAATCGGGTCCGAGCGGGGGGACGCCGATGAGCCCACTCCCACCACCAGCGCTGCCGCAGCAACTTGCCCGCACCCACCTGATTGGGATTGGGGGTGCCGGGATGAGCGGGGTGGCCCGGATCGTGCTTGCCCGCGGCGGTGCCGTGTCCGGTTCGGACGCGAAGGACTCCCGGGCGCTGATCGCGCTGCGGGCGTTGGGTGCCACAGTGACCGTCGGGCACGCTGCGGCCAACCTCGACCAGCTCGGCGCCGACCCCACCGCGATCATCAGTACCAAGGCGGTGCACCAGACCGACCCGAACAACCCCGAGCTCATCGAGGGTGCCCGGCGGGGCATCCCGGTGCTCCACCGCTCCGTGGCATTGGCGGCCCTGATGACCGGTTACCGGGTCGCCTGCGTTACCGGGACCGCCGGCAAGACATCCACCACCTCCATGCTCACCGTTGCGCTGCAGCATTGTGGCGCTGACCCGTCGTTCCTCATCGGGGGGGACCTCACCGTCCCCGGGTCCGGCGCCCACCACGGCAGCGGCGATATCTTCGTGGCCGAGGCCGACGAGAGTGACGGCTCCTTCCTGGCCTACTCACCCGACCTCGCCGTGGTCACCAACGTCGAGTCCGACCACCTGGACCATCACGGCACTGTCGAGGCATACACCGCCACCTTCGATGCCTTCGTCGCGCGGTTGCACCCGGACGGGGTGTTGATCGCCAACGCCGACGACCCTGGGTCGGCGGCCCTGGCGGCCCGGGCCACGGCATCCGGGGTGCGCGTGCGCCACTACGGCAGGACGGCCGCTGCCGTCGGGGATGCCCGCCTCCTGGAGTACACCCCACAAGGCGGGCGGGGTACCGCCACGGTGGTCCTGACCGGGTCGGACGGGCTGGCGCACCGGGTCCAGCTCGAGGTCGCGGTGCCCGGGGAGCACATGGCGAGCAACGCCGTCGCGGCTCTCTTGGCCGGCCTGGAGTTGGGCGCGCCGCTGCCCGATCTGCTCGCGGGGTTGGCCGGGTTCAGCGGAGTCCGCCGCAGGTTCGAGCTCACTGGACGGGCTGGTGGCGCGCGGGTCTATGACGACTACGCCCACCACCCGACGAAGGTGGCCGCCGCGTTACGCGGCGCCCGCCAAGTAGCGGGGACAGGGCGGCTGGTCGTGGCGTTTCAACCACACCTGTACTCCCGCACCCGCGACTTCGCCGCTGAGTTCGGCACCGCGCTGGCGCTGGCCGACGTGGTGCTGCTGCTGGATGTCTATGGAGCCCGGGAGGACCCGCTGCCCGGTGTTACCGGAGCGTTGATCGCGCAAGCGGTGCCGTTGCCGGCCGGGCGTGTGCACTACGAGCCGTGCTGGGCAGCCGTGCCCGCGCGGTTGGCCGACCTGGTCCGGCCCGGCGACGTGGTGATCACCATGGGCGCCGGCGACGTGACGGTGCTCGGCTCGGAGCTGATTGCCGAGCTGGAGCGCCGTTGCCTCACCAGAGCAGATTCCGTCGCCCGGGCGGCAGGGCAGCGGTGAGTGCCGGTGGTCCTGGTGCCTCGGGCGCCCGGCGCCGGCCCCGGCGCGACACGCCCCGACCCACGGCGGCCTTGCGGGAGCGTCGCGCCTCGGGCCCCCAGCCGAGGGGCGCCAGCGGCGGCGCCGGACGGCTGGTGCCCCGCCCTCAGCCGCCGCAGCCCGCTGCGGCGGCCCGCCCGCCCCGGCCAGCCCGAACCTGGTGGCCGTGGTTGATCGCGGGGCTGGCTGTGCTGGCCCTGGTCGGGACAGGAGCCTGGGCGTTGCTGGGTAGCTCGCTGTTCGACGCCCGCTCGGTGCAGGTGATGGGCACCAGAGAGCTTCCTGTCGACGAGGTGCGGGTCGCGGCGGCAGTTCCGCTGGGCGCGCCGATGCTGCGGCTGGACGTCAAGGGGATCGAGGCCAGGGTGGCCGCGGTGCCGCGGGTGGCGAGCGTGCAGGTGCGGCGCGCCCTGGACGGCACGGTGTGGATCGAGCTCACCGAGCGGACCCCGGTCGCGGTCGTTCGCCGCGGCGACGGTGCGCACCTGGTGGACGCCACCGGTATGGACTACGCGACGGTGGCCGTCGGGCCGCCTGGCTTGCCGGAGCTGCGGGTGGCCCGTGTCGGACCCCGGGATGCCGCCACCGTGGCCGCGCTGACGGTGCTGACCGGGCTGCCCGAGCCGCTGCGGGCCCAGGTGCTCGTGGTTGCTGCGAGGTCCCCGGCCGACGTCGTGCTGCGACTGGACAAGGGGCGGGGGGGCAACGGGCGGGAGGTCCGCTGGGGCGGCGTGGAGCAGGGTGACCGCAAGGCGGCGGTGCTTGGCCCGCTGCTCACCCAACCCGGCAAGATTTATGACGTTTCCAGTCCCACCCTGCCCACCGTGGCCTGACCGGTGGG
>DATHTJ010000319.1:0-16469 GCA_035463315.1 Pseudonocardiaceae bacterium | reverse complement strand
GGCGACAAGGGCTACGGCGACAAGGGCTACGGCGACAAGGGCTACGGCGACAAGGGCTACGGCGACAAGGGCTACGGCGACACTGACAAGGGCTACGACGACAAGGACGTGGCCCCGAAGAAGAGCTGAGCCAGTTGGCGGGCGCCCTCGTCAAGTGCTGCTCAGACTCCTAAGATGGTGATCATCGGACCGGGTGTGAGCGCACTTGACGGGTAGGTGCCTATGACGTCGACCGGGTTGCTGAGCGGGTCTGCTGACCGTGCGCAACGGCTGTGTGAATTGCTCAAGCAGGCCGGTGCCGACCCGGTTGTCGCCACTGATCTGGCCGAGCCGGTCCCGGAGGGGCTCGACTTCTATATCCAGTTACCAGTCACTATCCACCCTGAGGGTGACACCGCGGTTGCGCGCGTCGGCTCGTTCCTGTCCGCAGGTCTGCTGGCTCGCTTCCGCGCGGTCGAGCGGGTGCTTCCGGTGTTGAGACGCGGCGCCATCGTGGTGCTGGTGTCGGGCAACACCCCCGACGAGGTGTCGTTGCCTGACGACCAGCGTTCCCGGTTGGCGCTGTTGCACCTGCTGGCACACGCCACCCGGGCCGAGCTCGCCACTAGACAGGTGCAGGTCAAGGTGGTCAGCAGCCGGCGCAGCGACCAGGAGATCGTCCAGTACGCGTTGGGCGGCGGCGATGCCCAGACCCAGCGGGAGTCCCAGGAACGGTCGAGCGCGGCCATCGCCTACCAGGACTGGCGCACCGAAGTGATGGGGCTGGTCGGGGTCGATATCTGACTGACATCTCCAGGCCGTGATCTCGGCCTGAGGAGAGGTGATACCCGGCCGTCACCTCCGAGCAGTAGCCTAGTGAGGCACCCGTACTGCTGAGGAGGTCACCGGTGAGCTTGATGTTGAGTCAGGACGCACCGGCAGACGCGTTGCTGGACAGAGACCCGCTGGCGTTGCTCTTGGCGATGGTTCTCGATCAACAAGTGCCGATGGAGCGGGCCTTCGCCGCGCCGTACGAGCTGGCCCAGCGCCTGGGCCACGATCTCGACGTTTACGAGCTGGCCACCTACGACCCGGACACGCTGGCAGACCTGTTCGCGAAGCAGCCGGCGTTGCACCGGTACCCCAAGGCGATGGCTGGGCGGGTGCAGCAGGTCTGTCAGGCACTGGTCGAGCGCTACGACGGCGATGTCACGAGCCTGTGGCGAGACGTCTCAGACGCACACGAGCTACTTGAGCGGCTGGTCGCACTGCCCGGCTATGCGATCCAGAAAGCGCAGATCTTCGTGGCACTTCTCGGCAAGCAGCGTGGCGTGCAACCGGAGGGTTGGCGGGAAGTGGCGGGCTGCTACGGCGAGGAGGGCGTCTACCGGTCAGTCGCCGACGTGACCGACGCCGAGTCGCTGGCCAAGGTGCGGGAGCACAAGCAGGAGATGAAGGCGGCCACCAAGACGAAGAAGTAGTGGGGGCGGAGAATCAAGGCGGGAGGTGACGGCGTGCGGGACCCGCATGAGCATGCCCACCGGTCGGATGACGCCCCTGTGCTCATCACAGCGGCGGAACCTTCCTACGCCGAGCAGTACGCCGCACGTCGGCGCAAGTACGCAATTCTGATGGGGGCCCGCATCCCGTGCCTCGCCCTGGCAGGGGTGTTCTACCAGACCTGGTGGCTTGCCCTGAGCTTCCTCGTGCTTTCTGTGCCGTTGCCCTGGATGGCGGTGCTCATTGCCAACGACCGCGCCCCCCGCAAGGCCGAGCAGGTCCACCGGCTGCGACCCGATCTGCCGGCGCACGCCCGGCAGGGGCATGAGCTGGAGAGCCGAGACCACACCGTCATCGAAGGGTGATCCCGCTTTTGGCATCATGGATGTGTGAGCATGTCGACCCAAACGCTGCCTGATGTCGACACCCGTCCCGAGGGGACTGACACCACCGGTGACGACACCCCCAAGATGTTCCACTACGTGCGAAAGAACAAGATCGCCGAGAGCGCGGTGATGGGCACGCACGTGGTGGCCCTGTGCGGCGAGGTGTTCCCGGTGACCCGCTCGCCCAAGCCTGGTTCCCCGGTGTGTCCGGAGTGCAAGGAGATCTACGAGTCCCTGCCCAACGCCGGCTGAGCCCCGGATTACGGCAGTCTGCCTCCAGAATGCGGAGGGGCCAGAGTCGCGGCGGGATCCGTCGTCGGCAGGTGGGCGGGCTACCGGGCACGTTACTCAGCGGCTGAGCGAGGGGGCGAACCGCGGTCAGCCCCCGGAGGTCGCTGTAGAGGTGCGGGGGTGCTGGCGTCGCTGGGTCCGGCCCCGTTGCGGGGCAGCTCGAGGGTGTGGGTGGTGTCGGCGGGTGACGGTGCGCCGGGCGAGGACGTCTCTACGGTAGCGGTGGTGTGGCTGTCTTGGCCGGGGGGTGGCCCGGGAGCTCGGCCACGCTGCCACTGCGCGCCGTCGCTGGCCGCGCGGTCCCGCGCCGCGAGGCGAGCCATCTCCCGCCGCCGCTCTCGTCGGCGATCCCGTCGGGTTGGATGGGCGGGCCAGAGTTCCTCGATCGCACTGTTGAGCTCGGCGCCGAGCACGATGGCCATGGCGATGAAGAACGAGAACAGCAGGTAAGCGATCGGGGTGGCTAGTGCCCCATAGGTGTACCCGGTGACGGCCACCGACGCGATGTAGAGCCGCAGCCCCGTGCTGGTCACCAGGAACACCACCATCGCCAGCACGGCACCGGGCAGCCCACGGTGCCACGGCAGCTTGTTGGGTAGCACCACGTTGTACAGCGTGGCTAGGCCGATCATCAGCAGGATGCCCAGCCCGGGGTAGTAGAAGATGCCCACCAGCTGGGCCATCGTGGGGCGCACGGAGTCGGGAAGCAGCTCGGAGATCAGGTTCGGGCCCAACGCCGTCAATGGCAGCACGAGCACTGACCCGATCAGCGCGACCACGTAGAGCAGCAGAGCGAAGATCCGCTGCCACACCGGGTTGCGCACGGTGTGCTGCTGGTATGCAGCAGTGATCGAGTCCACCAAGGACGCCAGCGCCGATGAGCCGGCCCACAAGGAGAGCACGAACCCGACCGAGACGATGGTGCTGTGCCCTTGGGTGAGGATGTCGGACACCGTCGGCCGGATGATCTGATTGACCACATCAGCGCTGAACACCGTCGTGCTGAACCGCACGATCTCTCGCTGCGCTGCCTCGACGGTGGCCGGACCGAACCAGCTCGCGACGAATCCAAGACTGCCCAGCAGTCCCAGCAGCAGCGGCGGCAGCGACAGGGTCATCCAGAAAGCCGCCTGGGCCGACATGGAGACGAAGCTGTCGTCCCAGGCCTTGACGGCGGTCCGGGCGATCAGGTGCAACAGGCCACGCCGGGCCGGCTGGTCGGTGGCGCGCTTGGCAGGGGCATTCATGGTGCCTCCCAGGATGGTCCATTCGCTGGAGTGTGCGCAGCGCGACCCGCCGGGCGGGTAGCGTGCGCGAGCGCTTGTGAGTGGCGATCAGTGCTCTGGCACTTATCGCCACTCACAAGTCAACGACCGAAGGGAGTGCCCCACCCGCCGTGTCCCGTCCCGCCGAGACCGCCGCCGTTGCCGCCTCCTCGCGCCGGCCACTGCGCGCCTGGCAGCGCCGAGCGCTGGCCCGCTACCTCGCTACTTCGCCGCAGGATTTCCTTGCGGTCGCCACTCCAGGAGCCGGCAAGACGACCTTCGCCTTGCGGGTGGCAGCCGAGCTGCTGGCCGATCGGACGGTGCACGCGATGACCGTGGTCGCCCCCACCGAGCACCTCAAGCATCAGTGGGCAGCGGCGGCCGCCGAGGTGGGCCTGGCGCTGGACCCGGAGTTCCGCAACACCGTGGGTGCCACCTCACGCGACTACCACGGCATCGCGGTCACCTACGCCCAGGTCGCAGCGCACCCGACCCTGCACCGGGTGCGCACCGAGGGACGCCGCACGCTGGTGGTGCTCGATGAGATCCACCACGCCGGAGACGCCAAGAGCTGGGGTGACGGGGTGCGGGAGGCGTTCGCGCCGGCGGCGCGACGGCTGGCGTTGACCGGCACCCCGTTCCGCAGCGACGACACGCCGATCCCCTTCGTCAGTTACGAACCGGATGCCGACGGGGCGTTACGGTCCGCCGCGGACCACTCCTACGGCTATCCCGAGGCACTGGCCGACGGAGTGGTGCGGCCGGTGGTCTTCCTGGCTTACTCCGGCGAGGCCCGCTGGCGGACCAGCGCGGGGGAGGAGTACTCGGCGCGGCTAGGGGAGCCGCTCACTGCCGAGCACACCGCCCGCGCCTGGCGCACCGCGTTGGATCCAGCGGGCGAATGGATCCCTGCGGTGCTTGCTGCCGCGGACACCCGGCTGGCCCAGCTGCGTGCCGGTGCGCTGCCCGATGCGGCGGGCTTGGTGATTGCCACCGATCACACTGCCGCCAGGGCCTACGCGGGGATCCTGCGGAAGATCACCGGACGGGAGCCGGTGCTGGTGCTGTCCGACGACCCGTCAGCCTCCGGGCGGATCGCCGAGTTCGACGACTCCGACGAGCGCTGGCTGGTCGCGGTGCGGATGGTGTCCGAGGGCGTCGACGTGCCCCGGCTGGCGGTCGGCGTGTACGCCACCTCGGCGGCCACCCCGCTGTATTTCGCTCAGGCAGTGGGCCGGTTCGTTCGTTCCCGGCGGCCCGGCGAGACCGCCACGGTGTTCCTGCCCAGCGTGCCGGTGCTGCTGGGGTTGGCCAGCGAACTGGAGAAGCAACGCGACCACGTGCTCGGTGCGCCGCACCGGGTCGAGGAGGGCTGGGACGACGAGCTGCTCGCGCAGGCCAACGCGCAGCGCGACGAGCCCGGCGAGCAGGAGCGCGGGTTCACTGCGCTGGGCGCCAACGCCGAGCTGGACCAGGTGATCTACGACGGTTCCTCCTTCGGCACGGCTGCCTTCGCCACCACTGAGGACGAGCAGGATTACCTCGGGTTACCCGGCCTGTTGGCACCCGACCAGATGCGGGCACTGCTGCGGCGCCGCCAGGAGGAGCAGCTGGCCCGGGCGACCTCATGCGCGCCGTCAGCGCCGGTGCGGCCGCCGACGATGCGAGAACGCCTAGCCGAGCTGCGCCGGGAGCTCAACACTCTGGTCGCGTTGGCGCATCACCGCACCGGCCGGCCGCACGGGGTGATCCACCAGGAGGTCCGCACCGCGTGCGGTGGCCCGCCCACCGCGATCGCCACCGCCGACCAGCTTGCGGAGCGCATCGCCTACCTGCGCTCCCGGTAACGGGCCAGTGTCTGTCTGCGGCCTTAGGGTCAGTGTTTGTGGGGTATGAACTTCTACAGCACCGCGGCTGAGGTAGATCGGCTGCTCGACGCTGTCAATCAACTCGCAGCCGGTCACTGAAGAACGATCCGGGGCGGCACTCGTTTGAGATACCGCCCCGGTGGGCCTGGATTGATGTGGGCGCGACGTCAGGTGTCGACCTGGATATCCGCTGCGAGCGCCTTGAGCTTCGGAGAGTGCTCGCGAGCGTGGTGGTTGCAGAACAGCAGTTCTCCACCGGAGGGCAGCACTGCCCGGACGCGGGCGGCGGCACCGCACCGGTCGCAACGGTCGGAAGCGGTCAACTCGGGGCGGGCAAGCGTGCTAGTCATGGCTTCTCCCTCCGTCCTGGTCTGGTCAAGGCGACCAGACCGGGTCGAACCGGCGGCGGTACTCGTACTCAGGTACTAGCTGGCGGGATCGACCCGTCAACCATGACATCGGATTCCATGCCTCTACTGTTCCAGACGAACGCCGTCCATGCTGTGTTCCCGAGCACGTAGGTTCCCGAGCCCGCGAAGACGGCCGTCACGTATCCAGGTAGTACCGCAGCCCCTCGACCGAGGCAAGGGTGAGTGAGGATCGGGTAGTGGAGACGCTGCCCAGCCGGATTACGAGGCCATGGCCGTCTGCCGGGCGCCGTGCCGCGCTAGCCTGATCGCAGTCATGATCGAGGCGCGAGCGGGCGGGAGCACGGACATGGCCGATGCGGGGGCGCTGGCATTGGAGCTGGCGGCCAACGGCGTCGTCGGGGTGACCATCGCGTGGGTGGACAACAACGGGATCCCGCGCTCGCGAACAGTGCCGGTCGACTCGCTACCCAGAGTAGCCAAGCGTGGGGTGGGGGTCAGCACGCTGCTCGCGGTGTTCGACACCCACGATGGGATCACCTTCAGCCACGAGGGCCTGTCCACCCCGTCTGGCGACGTCCGGTTGGTCCCGGAGCTGCGCGGGCTCACTCGCCTTGCCGGGCAGCGCGCGCTGGCGTGGGCACCCGGGCGGCAGGTCGCGCCGGACGGCTCGCTTTGGCCCTACGACCAGCGCGGGGTGCTCGAAGCCCAGGTCAGGGCCGCCGCCACCGAGGGACTGGAGATCAAGGCCGGCTACGAGATGGAGTTCGTGCTCACTCACGCTGCCGGGCCTGACGGATCCGACGAGGAGCCTCGGCTCGCACACCACGGCCCCGCGTACAGCCCGCACGCCCTGCTGGCAGTGGACGAGTTCGTGGTCGCTCTGCTGGCCGACTTGACGGCCAACGGTGTGCCGGTCAACCAGTTGCACGCCGAGTACGGGCCGGCCCAGGTGGAGTTCAGCATCGTCGCGTCCGACCCGGTCACCGCCGCTGACCGGCAGCTGTTGGCCCGCCAGACCGTCCACGCTGCAGCCAGGACGCATGGCTTGCGGGCCTGCTTCGCGCCGCTGTTCACTGCTGCGGGTGTAGGGAACGGCTGGCACCTGCACACCTCGGTCTGGCGCGGCGGGCGCAACCTACTGGCCAGCGGTGGAACCAGTGGAACTGCTGTCGAGCGTCCTGGCCCGGACGGCGCAGGTTGGCTGGGGGGATTGCTCCGGGACCTGCCCGCGCTGGCCGCGATCACCGCGCCGAGCGTGCCGTCGCTGAGCCGGCTGCGCCCCGGCTACTTCGCCGGTGCCTACCGGTTCTGGGGAGTGGAGAACCGCGAAGCGCCGCTGCGCTACATCCCCGGTTCGCCGCTGCTCGGCGCTGGCCACGCCAACGTCGAGCTTAAGGTCTCCGATGCCTCGGCCAACCCGTACCTGGCGCTGGCCGCGGTGATCGCCGCCGGTATGGCGGGGCTGCGCGACGGCGCCGACCCCGGCGAGCCGATCCAAACCGACCCGGGTGAGTGGAGCGAGCAGGCCCGCGCCGGCCGCGGCCTGACGCGCCTACCGGCCACGCCCGCCGAGCAGGAGGCGGCCCTCACCGGTTCCCAGTGGCTCACCGCAGTGCTTGGCGAGCAATTGCTCGGCGCGTTCCTTGCGGTGCGCCGGTCTGACGCGGCCTGGGCAGCCGACCGGTCGCTGGACGACATCGTGGCCGCGCACCGGTGGCGGTACTGAGCCACTGAGCACCCTGAGCCGTGAACGCCCGCCAGCTACCCCTCGCTCGGGCGCCACGCTTGCAGCAGTGCCTCGGGGATGCCCCACCAGCCCAGCGGGGTGAGCCGCTCGAAGTCGTCGACGGCACCAAGCAGCTGCCACAGCTCCACGACGGTCGTGAACCAGCCGGTCAGCACCTCGATGTCGTCGTCGCCGGGCCCCGCGACGAACTCGGCGAGGTCCTCGGCGGAGGCGGGGGTTCCTGGGCCGCCGCGCGCGAGCGCCGCGACCGCCTCCAGCCACTCCTCGTGATCGAGAGCGATCATCGACAACTCGTCTTCCAGGGCGCTCTCGGGTGGCTCGCTCATGGGATTGACGACTCCCGCGGCCAGGCTGAGCCACAGTTCGGCGTCATCCCCCAGTTCGGCGTCATCGGAGTGCAGGCTGGCCGGATCGACCCCACCGCCGGCGGCGAGCAGGTCGGCCGTTTTCCCCCCGCGTTGCAGGGCGCTGCGCAAGACCCGGCAGGCGGCCTTCAGCTCAGCGTCCGGCTGAGGGCGTTCCCCGAGCTCAGCGAGGAGTTCCCGCAGCTCGTCTGCGGCGGCTTCCTCGGCGGCGTCCCACTCGGCGACGAAGTCCTCGTCCGCCTCGTCGAGCAGTTCAGTCATCGGCACCCGGCCATCGGACAACGGCGAGGTCATCCAGCGTTCCTGCAATGCCCGGTACTCCCGGGTCGCCGCCGGGTCGTCGGCGAGCAGCCGGTCGGGGTCGATGTCCCCTGCGGTGAGCCGCTCCTCGAGGTGCCGGACGAGCAGGGCATGCAGTTCCTGAGCAAGCGGCGTGCGGTCCGGCTCGTCCTCCCACACGTGCAGCCCGATGATCGCGGTGGGTTCGGTCCCGGTCGCCTCGAGCCAGCTGTGCACCTCACCGACGGTGGCTGCACCGTCGGCGATCCGCCCCAGGATGGACTCGGCAGACTCCCAGAACACCGCCGAGAACGGGTTGCGCGCTGCGAGGAGTTCGCGGCGCAGCGCCGGCATTGCCTGCAGAGCGTCCGCCGCAGGCAGGCTGAGCAGCATGCGGGCCACATCGCGTCGGGTGAGCTCACCTGCTGGGCGGTGCGCGCGAGTGAGGAGATGTCCTCCGTCAAGTGTCACGCGCCGATGCTAGGGCGAAGGCTCAATGCCAGCCACCTGGGGTGAGCTCCTGTTCGGCCGTGCTCCCGGCACTCCCGGTGCTCCGGGGGCACGTGTGGAAAACTCATATCTTGAGTGACCGGTTGCACACGGCGACCTACACTGGGCAACTAAACACGGGCGTAGGGGGATGATGCTGGATGAAACGTGGGCATGCGCTGCCTGTCGGACTGGTCCTCGCAGCGGTGGCGTCTACAACGCTGGCGTGCGCATCAGCCACGGGCAATATCACACAGCGTGGACCCGCCGGTGTGGTTCCGGCGGGGTTGGAACGGTTTTATGGCCAGGATCTGTCCTGGGGCGGCTGCTCCGCGTTTGCCACCACCCCAGATGACCAGGAGGCCTATGCCGATCCCGCCTTGCAGTGCACCTACCTCGAGGTGCCGCTGGACTACGCCAAACCGAACGACAAGGTAATCAAGGTCGGTCTACTCCGCCGACCCGCGTCGGACCCGACGCAGCGCATCGGTTCCTTGGTGATCAACCCGGGTGGTCCCGGCGGATCTGGCATGAGCGCAGCGGCCAGCAAGTCCGGTGATATCAAGGACAATGAGTTGGGACGACGGTTCGACTTCGTAGGCTTCGATCCCCGCGGTGTCGGATCCAGCAAACCGCAGGTTCAGTGCCAGACTGCGGCAGAACGAGATGCCGAACGTCTGATGGATCTCAACGTCGATACCTCACCAGCCGGTGTAGAGCGGACCGAGACTCACGAGAAGGCCGAAAACGCCCGGTGCGCCAGCCGTACCGGGACCGACGTGCTCGCGCACATCGGCACCCGCGAAGTGGCCCGCGACTTGGATGTCATGCGATCGGCGCTGGGTGATGCCAAGCTGACCTACCTGGGTTATTCCTACGGCACCCGTATCGGTGCCAACTATGCCGAAGCCTTTCCCGGCAATGTTCGCGCGATGATTCTCGACGGCGCTGTCGATCCAGCCCAGGATCCGGTTGCCCAGCTCATCGACCAAGGTAGGGGATTCCAGCAAGCCTTCGATGCGTTTGCGGCGTGGTGCGCGGGTCGCGCTGACTGTGCTTTGGGGCAGGACAAGAGCCAGGCTGTGACCAACTTCCAGGCTCTGGTCCGCCCGCTGATCAACAACCCGGTGGTCGTGTTCGACGGGCGCAAGCTGTCTTACGCCGATGCCACGATCGGTACCGTGCAAGCACTGTACGTACCTCAGCTGTGGACGCCACTAAACCGTGGTCTGCAGGAACTCGCCCAGGGCCGCGGAGACATCCTGATGCGCCTCGCTGACTTCTACAACGGACGCTCGCCCGACGGCACCTACTCCACCCAGATGGATGCCTTCCAGGCCGTCCTGTGCGTCGACAATCCGCCCGTCACAGACCCGAACGTGGCGCGCGACATCGATGCCCAATACCGGAAAGTCGCGCCATTCCTCGACACCGGACAGCCACCTTCCCCTGCTCTTGACAACTGCGCGTTCTGGCCCGTGCCGCCCACCGGCGGACCTCACCATCCACAGGCCACCGGGCTGCCACCAGTAGTGGTGATCTCCACGACGCAGGATCCCGCCACCCCGTATCAGTCCGGGGTCAACCTCGCCCGCGACCTCAAGGCACGCCTGCTGACCTTCGAGGGCACCCAACACACCGCCTTCTTGCAAGGAATCGGCTGCGTCGATAACGCCGGGATCGCCTACCTCGTTGACCTTAAACTTCCACCCGAGGAAATCCGTTGCCAGGCGGCGAGCTGAGTCAGGAAGCAGGCGGTCAGCAACGCGGTGGGTTCCGCGACCTCCCTCTGCCGCAGTAGCGTGATCCGCACGGAGCATGGTGGAGGTCGCCGCTGCGTCCGGGGTGTCGGTGTAGACGCTGTGCAAGACTGCGCAGATTGGGCGAGCATGATTCGCGGCGGAGACGATGTGGATCCCGTGACGGAGGAACGGGTCAGGGTTGGGGTTGGCCTGTGGGTTGTGTGGTGAGTAGTTGGGTGACGGCGAGCTGGCGATAGAGCGCGTCGGTGGAGATCAGGTGAGTGTGGGTGCCGTTTGCGCGGAGCCGGCCGGCGTCCAGGACCAGGATTCGGTCGGCGCTGGTGACGGTGGACAGTCGGTGTGCCGCGACGAGGACGGTGGTGGTGAGGGCCACCTCGGCCACGACTTGACGCAGTTGGTGTTCGTTGACGGCGTCGAGTTGGGAGGTGGCTTCGTCGAGGAGCAGCAGTCGAGGGCGGCGTAGTAACGCTCGGGCGATGGCGATTCGCTGGCGCTGCCCGCCGGATAGCGTGATTCCGCGGTGGCCCAGCACGGTGTCTAGCCCGTCGGGTAGTCGGGTCAGCAGGTCGTCCAGCCGGGTGCGGAGGATGACGTCGTGGATGTCGTCGTCGGAGGCGTGGGGTGCGGCGAAGCGCAGGTTGTCGCGCAGTGTCGTGGCTAGCACGGGGGCGTCTTGCTCGACGTAGCCGATGGCGGCGCGTAGCTCGGCGAGGGGCCAGTCGCGTACGTCGCGGCCATCGACCGCGACCTTGCCGTTGAGTGGTTCGTAGAAGCGTTCCAGGAGAGCGAAAATCGTGGATTTGCCGGCGCCGGAGGGACCCACGAGTGCGGTCATTCCGCCGGGCGGCATCTGGAAGCTGATCTCGTCTAGAACCGGTCCCCGGTGGCCGGGGTAGCGGAACGACACATGGTGAAACGCCACCGAAGCCGCCCCCGTGGCGGTTGCGGTGACCGGCGTGACGGGTGGGCTCGGGGTAGGAGGTTCGGTGGGCAGGATGTGCACCTGTCGGGTACGACGTACTGCCGCGAGGCCGGCCTGCAGGTCGCTGGCGGCGTTCACCAGGGACGCGATGGGTGAGAGCAAGTAGAACACGTAGAGCAGGAGCGCGATGAGCGAGGACAGTGGCAGCGCCCCGCTGGCGACCCGCGCACCGCCGACGCCGAGCACCGCGAGGAACGACACGTGGACCGATAACCTGGACAGGATGTCGACCAGCGAAGACCAGGCCGCTACGGACACTCCCTGCCGCCAGGCCCGGTCGGCAGCCTGGTTGAGGACCGCGTTTTCCCGGTCTTCGGCGCCACTGGCCTTCACCGTCCGAAAGGCGCCCAGTGCACGCTCCAGCACCGCGCCTATCTCACCGACGGCCTGCTGGGCGCGCTCGGTGGCGCGTCCGATTCGCGGCAAGACCGATCCGGTCAGCACAATGGTCACCAGGATGACGGCGAGGGTGACGCCGAGCAGCACCGGATCCAGCAGGGCCATCAGCACGATGGTGCCCACGATCATCAACGTTCCGTTGGCGGCATCGACGATCGTGCTCGTGGCCGCAGTGCGCAGCAGGGTCGTATCGGAGGTTACCCGGGACAGCAGGTCGCCTGGTTTGAGCCGATCGACTTCGGCGACGGGCAACCGCAACAACCGGTGGATCAGCCCTCGCCTCGCGACCAGCACGACACCCTCGGCGGCACGTTCCAGCAGATAGGTCCCGACCGCGGCGATCACAGCGGAGCCGAAGACGAGCCCGGTCAGCAGCATGATTGGCGTGAGGACAGGCTCGTGCGCGGAGAGTGCGTCGATGACCGCCTTGGCGGCCAACGGCTGGGCCAGCCCGGCCAGCCCGCCAGCACAGGTGATCACACCGGCGACGAGCAGCGCGCGGCGGTAGGGGCGGGCATAGTCGAGCAACAGCCGCCACGCAGAGCTGGATGCCAAGGAGGGGCCACGTCGCGATCCTGCGTCCTCAATGGATCTCACGTTGTTGCCCTCTAAGGGACCATCGCATGCCCGCGACGGCTGTGATCAGCGGCGGGAGCCTGCGCGCGGTGTAAGATCATGTAACGGTCCATCGCAATGCCGCCATTGGCGTGCATCTGTTCGGCTCCGGCGAGGAACCGGCGGCGGAACTCGGCGGCCTGGTCGGGCGGCAGCCACTCGATCCATCCCGCCGACACCGCGGTCGGCAGCCGCGAGGTGAACAGGTCCCACAGAGCCGCGGGATCGGAGACCGGCTGGGGGTACTCGAAGGCATTGCGGGTCGAGCCAACGAATCCGGCCGCGGCCAGCAGCCCGTACACGTCCACATCCACATCCACGGGCCCGTCCGGGTCCTCGCGCACGGTGGAGGGGTAGCACTCTTGGGCCAAGTCGACGAGCCATTGCCAGCGCCTGCGGTACGGGAGTGGGCCCGGCAGGGACAGGGCGAACGCCCCGCCCGGCTTCAGCACGCGCCTCACCTCGGCGAGTGTCACCGCCGGGTGGGACAGCAGGTCGATAACGAAGCCCGCAGTGACCACATCGAAGCAGGCGTCGGGAAAGTCGAGGCAATGGGCGTCCATCCGCGACGCGGAAATGGTGGGAAAGTCCGCGCGTAGATGAGCGACCATGCCGGGGGCGGCGTCCACGGCGGTGACCACGCAGCCGCGGGCCAACGCGGCCCGGACGATCGCGCCGCGGCCGGCGCCCACATCCAGTAGCCGGGCTCCCGGCGCTGGGTCGGCGTAGTTGAGCAGTTGCCGGCCGAACTCGAGCGTGACCGGGTCCATTTCCTCGTAGATGTTGGCGTTGTCGTCGTACCACTGCCAGGACTGTTCGGTCTGGGTCATGGGGATCTCCTCTACTTTTTCGGGTTCATGGCACGGTGAAGAACGTCCGGAAGTAGTCGGAGGGATAGTCTTCTCCGATCATGACTCCGTCGACCTCGACCCATGCGTGGGCGCAGAAGGGGGCGAGCCGCCGCGCGCCGAGGCACCAGGTCGGCCAGTGCCCGTGCGAACGGCACCGCAGGGTCGTGGCCAGGGATCGGACCAGACATCCTTCGCGTCCTGCGCAGACCAGACTCACCGACACCACGGCTTGCCGGGCGTTCCACGCCTCCTCGTAGGTGGCCGGTCGGGTTCCCCGGCGCAACCGGGTCAGCACCTTGCGGATGCGCTGCGGCGACCGGGTGGACAGCAATCGGGCGGTGGCCACTATCGTTCGGACCCGGATTCGACGTCTTAGCGACACCGAGCGCGGATCGTATGAAATGGCCTCTGGGCTGGCCATGGGCACTCTCCCTTACTCTTCGACCAGTCGCGCGGTGCGCAGGTGTGCCAGGAGTTCCCGTACGTCCTGGGTCGCGTCGTCGAGGCCGACCGCGTACTCCTCAGTGAGCGCCTGCGCCGCTTGCCCCGCTGTCGCGCCGGCCAGCAGGGTGCGCAGCACGAGGGCGCCGGTCGGGTTGAGGTCGTAGTACTCACCGTTGTCGCCGTCGAGCAGCACGATCCCGTACTCGGTCTCGGTGTCGAAGACGCCGGGACGCAGTTTCACTGCCATGAGAATCTCCTTGCCTAGGCACGGTTGTGCATTTGTGGCTTGAGGGGGTGGGATGCGGCGTTGCGCTCCAGCGCGCGCAACCAGATCTCACACGCCAGGGTTGGATAGAGCGCGTGGAACTCCAGCGCCGTGGGCAGCGGGCGGCCGCAGGCTTCCCGGAGGGCGGCCACGTCGATCAGGCCGAGCTGGCCGAGGCGGGAATTCTCGCACAGGGCCAATATGTCGGCGCGGTTCTTCCGGAATCCGACCTCGACCTCATGGGAGCCTATGGCCTTGGTCTGGCGGGTAAGGGTTTCGTCCGGGACGATGCCGCGCATTGCCGCGACGGCCAGCGATTTGAACCGCCAGGGCGTCACGCGTTCCTGCGGGCGAACCGCCAGGCCCGCCTCGATCACGCGGTCGTCGAAGTAGGGCGCGGCCAGAGTGGTCCCCCGCTGGCGCGCGAGCTCGCTGAGGTTGCGGGTCATTCGTGCGAGACCGCCCAGATCCGCGAGTTCCTGATGCTGGCCGTGGCCGTGGCCCAGCGGTTCGACGGTGGGCGCGACGCGCTGGATCAGGCCGCGGATCGCCTCCGCGGCGGCCGGCGTCGCCCAGGGGGGAAGCCGCATCGGCTTGGCCCAATAGAAGTACGGCCCGAGCGAGGACACCGGGGCGGAGGTCAGGTCGGCGCCGAACCGGAGCAGCCATGCCCGGTAGGACCGGTTGTCCAGAAGCTGCCGTAGCACCGTCGGGTACGGCCACCGGTTCAATGCGACGTAGCCGCGCAGGTTCCGCATCGCGGTTCTGGGCTGGTGGCGCAGCATGGTGTGCAGATGGGCCGGGGAGCCGCCCAGCACCTGGTCACCGCCGAAACCAGTGAGATGTACCCGGGACCCGCGCGCCGCCGCCCGCTCGGCGATGACCAGCCATCTGCGATCGAGGGTGACCGCACACGGTTCGTCCAACGCGACGTCGTCCTGCTCGCCGATACCGGAGAAGGTGAATGGGGTGCGCTCGGAGGGCACGATGTGATGCTCGATGGTGCCCAGCGCGGCGACCGTCCGGCGTGCCCAGAACGCGTCATCGGCCGCGGGATCTAACGGTGCCCAGGTGTAGGCGGCCACGTGTGCCGGGCCGCGGGCGGCCAGGCAGCACAGCGAAGTGGTGTCAACGCCGGCCAGATCGGTGGTGACCAGTTCGCGGCCCCG
Source organism: Pseudonocardiaceae bacterium (assembly GCA_035463315.1). Classification (GTDB taxonomy): domain Bacteria; phylum Actinomycetota; class Actinomycetes; order Mycobacteriales; family Pseudonocardiaceae. The sequence continues at coordinate 1,441 of DATHTJ010000319.1, read as the reverse complement.
CGTGCGCACCTCGACGGCGGCCGACAGCGCCGCACGCAGTGTCGGCGCGCCCTTGGTCATCGGGACGGTCGGCTCCGGGGCGGTCCACCACCGCACCGGCCGGTGCCGCCCCGTGCCGTCGATCGCCAAGTAGCACCCGGTGGGCACGGCCGCCAGGCCGCGCCACATCGGCTCCCCCCCGATCGGATGCGGGGCACCCGGCTCGAGCAGCGCGACCGCCAGCCGCGCCTCGTCCAGGGCGGCTCCTGTGAGGCTCGCCAGCACATCGGCGCGGTTGGCGGCCACGGTGACGCCATCCACCCTGGCATGGAGCACCCGGCGAAAGCCGCTGATCGGGCCCTGGATGCGTACCTGTCCGGCCACCGAAGCGACCAGGTGAAAGTTGCCCGCCCAGGACGTGGCTGGTTCGTCGAGATCGGCGAGGGTGCGGACTCGGGCGGCGATCTGAGACAGGTTCGCGGCCGAGAGCAGGTGCTCGCCGATGACGGCGATCGCGGTGCCGCCGCATGTGGCGACGGTGGTCTCCTCCTCGGCCCACCGGCCGAGCAGACAGGCTCGCCCGGAAGGATGCCGCGTCACGCATGTCGCCTGACTCCGCAGCGCGATGGCGATCGGTTCGGCCGCCGGGCAGTCGGGAAGCACGACAAACCACGAGGGCACGCGATTGAGGCGTGGATGAGTCACGGCCGAATTCCTTCCGAATGGTGCACAATCTGTTGGGAGAAGTCTGGTTGAGCGCCCGGGTGGTGACCGAATAGCGGTCACCACCCGGGCTCGCTCCCCGAGCAAGCTCTCTCACGCGGTGCTGAGCGGACCCCAGGAGCGAGCGATCGACCTTCACTCACTGCTTGCCGAACAGAACAATGAGGTCATTCGGACCATGCTGGCCGAGACCGGTCTTCTTGATGAAGGAACCGGACGCCCTCAGCGTCGGACGCTCGTACGTGCGCATCTGTTTCACCTCCTTTCATCACATCGGTCATACATTGACGCAAGCCTGCGACAATGTTGGGCCACCTGCTCCAAACAGATCGCCCATACAATCACAGGCCGCGCAAATCCCGAAATGTCGGTGCGTCAACGTTGATTCTCCGAACCGCCTGGTCTTACTTTCAGGTCACCAACGACCTGTCTCGTCGGCAGCTTGCAGGGCACTGTCCACGAGCGCGACCAGCCTGGAGTCGGACGCACCGGGTTTCACGATCTGGGTAAGATGCTGAAGTCGAAGTCGGCCATCAGCCGATCCTCCGAGTATCGACCGCTTATCCATCCGCATCCCCCGCCGTTGGCCGCCCCGAGCGCTTGCCCCCAACCCGGGCCCGCGCCGACTGTTGCCGCCACCCGCGCAACACGAGCCTGGCCGGTAATCAGCCGACCGTGCGTGTCCCATGATTCCTCCTGAAGACCAGCGGTGCGCTCACCAACAGCAGTCAAAACCCTA
>DATHTJ010000318.1:0-1797 GCA_035463315.1 Pseudonocardiaceae bacterium | reverse complement strand
GGCTGGTCGACCGCTGCGGCAGCGAGCTGTGCCTGGCGCTCGCCGCGGGAGCCACCGTTCCCGCGTGGCTGCGCGCGTCGCTGCCGGTTCTGCCGAAGTCGATGGCGGCGTCCGACGCGGCGGCCGGCGGCATCGCCCGCGCCTGCGTCGACCGGACGGAGGCCGCGCTCCTCGCGGGCCGGGTCGGCGCGGAGCTCGACGTCGTGGTGCTGCGGGCCGCGCGGGCGGACGGCCCACCGGGCGAGATCTACCTGCCCGACCCGCCGGTGCTGGCCCGCTGCGCCGGGCCGCTGCACCCCGGACGCACGGCGCGGGTGCGGCTCGTGGCGGCCGACCCGCAGACCGGACGACTCGCGTTCGCGGCCGGCGGCTGACCGCGCAGAGGTGAGGCTAGTCGTCCATTGCTTCGCGGCGGCGTTGATCCACAGGACATGCTTAGGACACGTCAGTAAATAATCACGTCTGTTCGTGTCCTCGCGTGAGATTATGGTGTATGGCCGTTGATGCGGATGTGGAGGCTGGGCTGCGGGCGAAGTTCGAGGCGGTGCTGCCGCACCTGGATGAGCGTGCGGCCCGGCTGGTGCTGGCGGGCGAGGCGCGGTCGTTGGGGCACGGCGGGATCGCGGCCGTGGCGCGTGCGTCGGGCAGTTCACGATCGCGTGTCGGGCAGGGTGTGGCGGAGTTGGAGTCCGGCATCGCCCCGTCGGGTCGGGTCCGCCGACCCGGGGGTGGGCGCAAGCCGACGGCGGTGACCGATCCCGGGCTGGTGTCGGCGCTGCTGGCGCTGGTCGAGCCGACCCGGCGAGGTGACCCGGAGTCCGCACTGTGCTGGACGACGCTGTCGGTGCGGAAGCTGGCCGCCGAGTTGACCGCGGCCGGGCATCCGGTCAGTCACGAGACGGTGGCCCAGTTGCTGCGCGCGCAGGGGTTCAGCCTGCAGGCCAACGCCAAGACGATCGAGGGCAACCAGCATCCCGACCGCGACGGGCAGTTCTCCTACCTCAACGACCAGGCCGGGCAGCACATCGCGGCCGGGCAGCCGGTGATCAGCGTGGACACCAAGAAGAAGGAGCTCGTTGGCCGCTTCAAGAACGGCGGAGCCGAGTGGCGGCCCGCCGGGGAGCCCGAACAGGTCAAGGTCCACGACTTCGTCGACCGTGAACTGGGCAAGGCCAACCCGTACGGCGTTTACGACCTGGCCGCGAACACCGGATGGGTCAGCGTGGGCACCGACCACGACACCGCCACGTTCGCGGTCAACACCATCCGTTCCTGGTGGAACACCACCGGTCGACACACCTATCCCGGCGCCTCCCGGCTGCTGATCACTGCCGACGGGGGCGGCTCCAACGGCTACCGCACCCGGCTGTGGAAGACCGAGCTGGCCCAACTCGCCGCCGAGACCGGACTGACGATCAGCGTCTGCCACCTGCCCCCCGGCACGTCGAAGTGGAACAAGATCGAGCACCGGCTGTTCTCGCACATCTCGATGAACTGGCGAGGCCGTCCCCTGACCAGTCACGAAGTCATCGTCAACGCCATCGCCGCGACCACCACCCGCACCGGGTTGACCGTCCAGGCCGAACTCGACCCTGGCATCTACCCCACAGGCACCAAGATCCCCGACCGTGAGATCACAGCCCTCGAAACCACCGGCGTCCTCGCCCGCCACGCATGGCACGGCGAGTGGAACTACACCCTCAACCCCGAGAACGCGCGTGTTGAAGACTGACAAGCCCTTAGCGTCTGCCTAGGGCCTTGCACCGTGTTCCCGTTGCCGGTCGACGAGGACGACGT
>DATHTJ010000317.1:0-4018 GCA_035463315.1 Pseudonocardiaceae bacterium | reverse complement strand
TGGTGCTTCTCGGCGAAATACTGGGCACCGCGCAGGCCGTTGGCGCCGTACTCACCGTCGACCCAGATGTGGCCGATGGTGTCGCCGTCGCGGATCTTGCCCTGCTCCATCAGGTAAGAGAGACCATTGATCATCTCGACGTCGTAGGTGGTGCCCGGGATGATCACGTACGGGTTGCCCAGCAGCTCCGAGGACTGCGACAGCGCCACCGCGGTGGTCTCGTTGTGGATCAGATCCTGGTCCAGCGCGGCGTTGACCGGGGATCCCAGGATCTGCATGAAGCCCAGCACGGTGGGCTCCAGCGCGGCGTACTGGATCTTCGCTTGACCCGTGTCGTACCCGTGGTTGCGGACCGCCAGCTTGATCTTCCGTCCGCAGACCCCGCCCGCGGCGTTGGTCTCGTTGACCCAGATCTGGCTGCCCTGGACGACGCCGAGGCCGAGCTCGGAGAACGGGCCGGAGTAGTCGGTCAGCGCGCCAAGGGTGATCTCGGAGCGGGTCACGCCGAAGTCGGTGGTGACATTTCCGGCCTTACCTGGCTCTCCACCGGACTGCTGAGCCCCACTTGACTGGACCATGGTCGAGCAGCCGGTCAGGGCAAGCACGCCCGCCAGTGGTACTGCCAAGAGAGCGAGCGACCACCGCATCCCATCGTCCCTTCGTCACCGGGTGACTGAACCGCCGTCAATGAAACGCGGTGAGGATGACTGGAGTGACGGTCCTGCCGTGGTGACCTGAGGCCCGGTGGCTGGGGTGTGAGGGCACACCAGCACGATGATCCAGACCAACCACACCGGGCTGCCGGGTTCACGGCTTGGGTCGTCGAGCCCTCGCTCACTGTCTGTTCGATCTGCGGGGGTGATGGTTGCTTCCGGTTGCCAAAATGTTGTAGAAATGTGACGTATGGTGGGAAAGTCCGCAGTTGAAGCCCTGGGACCAGTCGCAAGGTGTGACTGGGAGGGCTAACAGATCTGGGGTCGATGGGTGGAGGCGGTCCGGGTCGGAGGGAGTTGTCATTGATGTACCCGGCGTTGACCGCGCTACTCGCGGCGGCTCGTCCGGTGGCTCCGCAGCCGCCACGTCCACAGCCATCCACGTCATGACCACCGGCTTGTCACACCACCGGCGGCGCACCGCGGTGTCGGTGTCGTTGCCGGTCGCAAGCAGCGATCCAGTTGAGCAGCTCGATCGAGTTGTCGACGCCTTCCATCAAGTGAACCGGGCGCTACCGAAGTCCGTATTGAGCCGGGAGGAGCTGATCGCGCTCGGTGGGCTCCTTACTCAGATCAGCGGTGCACTCCTGACGCTCACCGACCTGCTCAGCGCTCCTGCGCACCATTACGACCGCACCCGGCTGCGTGGCGTGGATACCGACGCCACCCCGGCACCACGGCTACCGGGTGCTGTCAGCTTGCTGCGGGACTGCCGGGACGGTTTTCTCGCCGCCTACACCTCCGCACGGGCGTTCCACGCCAACCTCAGGCGATGTCCACGGACCCGAGCGCACTGTGGCAACGGTGAGGCAAACAGCGAAAACAAGCTGTAGACGTGGCGCGAACCACGCGCTGATCCTGGGCAACCCGCCGGCGGCTTCGGCCAGCACCCGGACTCGGTTGGGGTATTGAGCTGCTATTCAGTGCGCGTGCTCGTGAACGTCCTCAAGGTCCTGCTCGTGGACGTGCGGGTGCGCGTGCGACTGTCCGGTGTGGCTGTGTTCATGCTCGTGCTCAACGTGCTCGTGATCGTGCAGGACGTGCGCGTGGGTGTGCGTCACTTCCCCATGCGTGTGCTCATGCGAGTGCTGCTCCATCGGTTCCCCGTTCTTAGGAGTATTCGTCCGAATGTCGAGTTCCCCGCCGTCATATGCGAATTGATGGGGGGCTTCATCAACCGATGCTACACGACACTCAGCGGTTACCGGCAAGTTTTTCCGTCGCGCAATTTAATGCGCCTACCTTGCAACTAACCCCCTGATGCAGATGCATTTCACTATTGCCGTCCACTGGTCAGCCGCACAGTTGTGGGCTGCGAAACTCACAGGAGCACCTCGGCGAAGCCGGCTTCCCGCAGCCAGCACAGGCGGTCTTCGCGTGACGACGCGATCGCACTGACCGCTGAGCTGGTCCAGCAGCGCCGTTCGATCAAGGACAATCGTGGGAGGATGCCGCCATGATCGCCGGTCTGCTGCTGGCGGCCGGGGCCGGTCGGCGCTACGGCATGCCCAAGGCCCTGGTCGATGATGGCGCCTGGTTGCGCCGCGCGGTGGCCACGCTGACCGACGGTGGATGCGACCCGGTGCTCGTCGTGGTCGGTGCCGCAGCCGATCGGGTCGCCCCGCTGGTGCCCGAGACCGCCAGCACGGTGCTGGCCCCGGACTGGGCCGAGGGCATGGGCGCCTCGCTACGCGCCGGCCTGGCCGAGCTGGTTCGCACCGCCGAACCGCAGGTGCAGGCCGTGTTGGTGCATCTGGTCGATCTGCCCGACGTGGACGCCTCCGTGGTTCGCCGGCTCATCGCGCTGGCCAGTCCCGCAGTGGTGGCCCGGGCCGGGTTCGAGAGCCAGCCCGGCCATCCGGTGTTGTTCGGCCGGCAGCACTGGTCCGACATCGTCGCATCGGCACACGGTGACCGGGGGGCCCGGGACTGGTTGGCCGGACGGTCTGACCTCACCGTGGTGGACTGCTCCGACCTGGCGAGTGGGATTGACGTGGATCGCCCCTGACCAGCGCAGGGAACAGAGCCAGCGGCCACAGCGTCGTGCACATCAGGCATATGTGGGTGAACCCACCCGCCGGCCGGACCGCATAGTCTCTAAGACCTGGTGGGGACGCAGTCAGGCCACACTGGAAGCTCTGCTTGAGGGAGGTCCGCGGTGCGTGAGGTGCTCGACGAACTGGTAGCGGAGTGGCGCCAGGGTAAATCCACCGCGGTGGGCACGGTGGTGTCCACATACCGGTCGGCGCCACGCCCGGCCGGGGCGGCCATGCTGGTGACGTCGGACGAGCGGGCGGTCGGTAGCGTCTCCGGCGGCTGCGTCGAGGGTGCGGTCTTCGAACTGGGCCAGCAGGTGCTCGCCGACGACACCCCCATCCTGCAGCGCTACGGCGTCTCTGATGACGATGCCTTCACCGTCGGGCTGACCTGCGGCGGCATCATCGACGTGTTCGTGGAGAAGGTGGATCCGGTCAGCTTCCCCGAGCTGGACGAGGTCGCCACCGCGGTGGCCGGCAAGGAGCCGGTCGCCGTGGCCACCGTGGTCGCGCACCCCGACCCTCAGCGGGTCGGGCTCCGAGTGGTGGTCTGGCCGGACCGGCACTCCGGCACCTTCGGCTCTGCTCACGCCGACGAGGCGGTGATCGAGGATGTCCGCGGATCGCTTGCCGCCGGGCGGACCGGCACGCTGCACTTCGGCCCTGAGGGGGAACGCCGCGGCGAGGGCATGGACGTGTTCGTGAACTCCCTCGATCCGCCGCCCCGGATGCTGGTCTTCGGCGCGATCGACTTCGCCGCCGCGATGGCCCGGCTCGGGGTGTTCCTCGGCTACCACGTGACGGTGTGCGACGCGCGGCCGGTGTTCGCCACCAAGAGCCGCTTCCCGGACGCGCACGAGGTCGTCGTGAACTGGCCGCACCGGTACCTGAAGGAAGAGGCCGAAGCCGGCCGGATCGACCCGCGGACCGTGGTCACCGTGCTCACCCATGACCCGAAGTTCGATGTCCCGGTCATCGTCGAGGCACTGAAGCTGGACCTCGCCTACCTCGGCGCCATGGGGTCGCGCAAGACCCACAAGGACCGGGAGGCCCGGCTGCGCGAGGCGGGCGTGACCGACGAGGAGCTGACCAAGATAGCTTCGCCGATCGGGCTGGACCTCGGCGCCCGCACCCCGGAGGAGACCGCGGTGTCCATCGCCGCCGAGCTGATCTCGCTGCGTTGGGGGGGTAGCGCCACCCGGCTAGCCGATGCCGAGGGACCCATCCACGGCGCGAGCCCCATCGCGGAGCCCGAGCCGGTTAAGGCCT
>DATHTJ010000316.1:0-3285 GCA_035463315.1 Pseudonocardiaceae bacterium | reverse complement strand
GACTGACCCGGAGACACGGCTCACTACCCTGGACTCCGAGAACCCCGAGGGCATGTTGGTCGGGAGCCGGGTCCTCGACGTGGAGGACCTCCACCGGCTCCATGACGCCTTGATTACCGCATCAGAGCAAGCCGAGGTGTCTGACTCCCCGGTGGTGCTCGATGTCTCGAAGGTGATCGGGCGGGACTGAGGGCCGCACCGCCTGCTCTCCGACCTCCTGGGCTGCGGATACGCTGCGACCCTTGCGAGTCCGCCGTCCGAGGAGCCGAGAAGCATGATCACCAGGCTGTCGACGCTGTTCCTGCGCACCCTGCGCGAGGACCCGGCCGACGCCGAGGTGCCCAGCCACAAGCTGCTGGTACGCGCCGGGTACATCCGCCGCGTGGCTCCCGGGATCTACTCCTGGCTGCCGCTGGGCCTGCGGGTGCTGCGCAACATTGAGGCCGTGGTGCGCCAGGAGATGGATGCGATCGGCGCGCAGGAGATCCAGTTCCCCGCGCTGCTGCCCCGGGAGCCCTACCAGGCCACCGGGCGCTGGACCGAGTACGGCGCGAACCTGTTCCGGCTGCACGACCGCAAGGGTGCTGACTACCTGCTCGGCCCCACCCACGAGGAGTTGTTCACGCTCACCGTCAAGGGTGAGCTCAGCTCCTACAAGGACTATCCGGTGATCCTCTACCAGGTGCAGAACAAGTACCGGGACGAGGAGCGACCCCGGGCCGGGATCCTGCGTGGCCGGGAGTTCCTGATGAAGGACTCGTACTCCTTCGATCTTTCCGACGAGGGCCTGGCCGAGTCCTACCGCAAGCACCGCGCGGCCTACGTCAAGATCTTCGACCGGCTCGGGCTGCGCTACGTGATCGTCTCGGCGATGTCCGGCGCGATGGGCGGCTCGGCCAGCGAGGAGTTCCTCGCCGAATCGGAGACCGGGGAGGACACCTTCGTGCGGTGTCCCGAGTCCGGATACGCGGCCAACGTCGAGGCGGTGACCACACCGGTGCCGCCGGAGCTGCCCATCGACGGCCGGCCGGCCGCTCGGGTGCTGCACACCCCGAGTGCCCCGACCATCGACACGCTGGTCGAGCACCTCAACGGCGCGAATCTGGGCCGCGCCTTCACCGCCGCCGACACCCTGAAGAACGTCATGGTCAAGATCCGGCCACCCGGTGCGCAGAACTGGGCACTGCTGGGTGTCGGGGTCCCCGGTGACCGCGAGGTCGACATGAAACGGCTGGCGGCCTCGCTGGCGCCGGCCGAGGTGGCCCTGCTGGACGAGGCGGACTTCGCCGCGCAACCGTTCCTGATCAAGGGGTATATCGGGCCGGGCGCACTGGCCAGTCACGACGTGCGCTACCTCGTTGATCCCCGGGTGGTACGGGGCACCGCGTGGGCCACCGGAGCCGACCGGCCCGACCACCACGTCCTCGACCTGGTGTGCGGGCGCGATTTCACCCCTGACGGCACCGTCGAGGCCGCCGAGGTGCGCGCCGGAGATCCGTCACCGGACGGGGCCGGCACCCTGGTCGCCGCCCGGGGCATCGAGATCGGGCACATCTTCCAGCTCGGCCGCAAGTACACCGATGCCTTCGCGCTGGACGCACTCGGGCCCGACGGCACGCCGATCCTGATCACCATGGGCTCTTACGGGATCGGGGTCTCCCGGCTGGTCGGCGCCATCGCCGAGCAGAGCCACGACGAGCACGGGCTGGTGTGGCCCCGCGAGGTTGCCCCAGCCGACGTGCACGTCGTGATCGCGGGCAAGTCCGAAGAGATCCAGGCTGCCGGTGAGCAGCTGGCCACCGAGCTGGACGCGGCTGGGCTGCGGGTGATGCTCGATGACCGCCCGGCCACCCCTGGCGTGAAGTTCGCCGATGCCGAGCTGATCGGCGTGCCGACCATTCTCGTCATGGGGCGCGGTCTGGCGTCGGGAGTCGTGGAGGTCAAGGACCGGGCCACGGGGGAGCGCACCGAGGTGCCGGTGGACGGCGCGGTGGCGCACCTTGCCGAGCTGTGCCGCAAATAGCCTTGGGCTGCAAGTATCAGCCGGGCAGGAAGCTCAACCGGACAGTGCGGACTGGGTTGTCGCCATTGGTGTCGACCAGGCAGATCGACTGCCAGGTGCCCAGCGCGAGTTGCCCGCCGAGCACCGGGACGCTGGCGTAGGGCGGCAGCAGAGCGGGCAGGAGGTGGTCCCTGCCGTGCCCAGGGGAGCCGTGCTGGTGGCGCCACCGGCCGTCGGCGGGCAGCAGCTCACGCAGCACGGTGAGCAGGTCAGTGTCGCTGCCCGCGCCGGTCTCGATCACCGCGAGGCCCGCGGTGGCATGGGGCACCCACACGTGCAAAAGGCCGTCGCGCGCGCCCGCTTGGCGGAGGAACGCGCGACATTCCGCGGTGAGGTCACGTACCTGCTCGCGTGAGCCGGTCTGGATGCGAAGCTCCTCGGTGTGCACGCGACGACGGTAGCCGCTGGCACCGGCCCGCCGCTGCGGGCAAGTCTCAGGACGCGCCCGGGAACGGCACTGTCGGCGGGGTTGTGCCCACGGCCGCGCGCCAGCGGGTCGCCCAGACGGCGGCTCGGATCAGCGCGTCCAGCGCAGCTCCGCGCAGGCTCGGATCGGCGGGACTGCGCTCGACCACCGAGCGCCACGCTGCGGCCGCGTCGGTCTCCGCAGTGATCACCAACCGGAGCGCTGACGCGGCGTCGGTGACCGGTTCCGGGCTGAGATAGCCCGGTTCGGCCGGCACCGGCCGGGCGTGCGCGTCGATCAGCGCCCGCTCGGTGGCGTCGCGCCGAGCTTGGTGCGCGGTGGTGGCCTCGTCGAACTTGCCGGCCAACTCATCCGCCACAAAGGCGCCTGCGACGCCGTAAGCCCAGACCGCCGCATGCTCGGCCGCCAGCGCAGCCTGCAATGCCTCCACCGAGTTCATTCACAGCACCGCGGCATGGGTGGCGCAGCAGGCCGCCACTGAGGCTAGCAGCGCTGCGCGGTACCCGGGCAGCGTCACGACCAGCCCGGCCGCCTCGTCCTGTGCCGCGTGCACCGCCTGGATCAGAGCGGCCCGAGCGCTGGTCAGGTCGAGATCGGCGAGTGAGGGCGCGGGTGGGGGAGCAGCCGGCGGGACGGCACCACTGGGAGTTGGCGCGGGCCGGGCTCGGCGCAGCTCGGCCCGCAGCGTGATCGCGTGCGCTGTTCGGTCCGCGGCGAGGGCCCTGGCCGCGGTGGCCAGGGCGGCGTGCTTCTGGGTACCCGACTGGTCCGCTGCCTGGGCCACCGACTGTGCCAG
>DATHTJ010000315.1:0-7123 GCA_035463315.1 Pseudonocardiaceae bacterium | reverse complement strand
GCGGCAGATTAGTACACCTTCCGGAGTCGGTCAGCGACTCGCCAAAGCGGCTCGTACGGGAGCGAGGACGACCTTAACCGCCTGGAGGCGATCTGCTTCCTCCCATAATTCGCGCCACATCGAATCATCACCTTGAACTCGATCGAGTGCGCGAAGGGTAAGCGCGCGTAGATCGTCGGGTATGTCAAGCGCGCCATCGCTTCTCAGACACTCAGGGCTATATACGGGATCCAGCCGGGGCCGCCGGGCTGATGAGCCGCTACGATCGCGGCCGCAGCTACAGCAGCAGAAGCTTCGGCAACATCAAGGTAGCCAATGTTTCCTGCGGCTGCCGTGAGGGCTCTACGAAGAACTGCCGGCCGTTCGCTATGCGGGGCTTCATCGAGCTCGTATCCCCAGTCGCAGGCCGTGTCGTTATCGAATGGCCCCAGACCCCATGCGGCCCACGCCGTCCCCCGGCTGAATCAAAGATGCTCAGCGCCAGACTACCGTACCCGTAGGTCGTATCCTGCAGCGTCGGTCGCACATACCCGACCGCATCGCGGCCGGCAGCGCTGAGGCGAGCGTGGAGGGAAGCCAGGGCGGCGCTGCGGAGGTATTCTGGGCGCTCCATGTTAAGCACGCTTGAGGAGCGGCTGGGTTTCGGTTGTGTCCGCATCCCCGCGCGATAGCGGGTAATCGCAAACGGTATGGAGCGTGAGGACGACAACGCGGGCCCACCGGCCGACAAGATCCCGGACCTCAACTACACCGTCGACGCCGCTGATGCCCGTCTCTCCGCAACGGATCGCCGCCGACTTGTGGGTTCCGCGGGTGGCGGCGCCTACGGTCGTGAGGACAACGATCAGCAATCCCCGCTGGAGCCGGCATCGTGCCCGGCGTCTGCGGTGGCGCATGAGGATGGGGAGCACTATGAACGTCACCGTTGTTGGTTCTGGCAACGGAGGCATGGCTGTCGCCTTCGACTTTGCTCAGCACGGCCACCGGGTGTCGCTGTACTCCCGAGCCGAACACGCTCACCACAACCTCGAGGCAGTCCGGGCAAAGGGCGGCATCACGAGTCAGGGACGGCTGGAGGGCTTCGCCCCGATGGCGTACGCCGGTACGGACATCGCAGCCGCCATGGAGGGCGCCGAGGTCGTCTTCGTGGTCGGGCCCGCGTTCGCCACCGAACCTTTCGGCCGCGACCTTGCACCTCACCTGCGTACCGGGATGATCGTGGTGATCTGTCCCGGCTCCTGCGGCGGCGCTCTGGCCTTCAAGCGAGCCGCGGGTTTGGCGGTGCACGACGACAGCATCATGGTGGGGGAGACCAGCACCCTGCCGTACGCGTGCCGGGCCGACGGCCACGGCAATGTCCACGTATTCCACAGATTCGACACGGGTCTCTTCGCCTCGGCCGTTCCCCGGTCCGGCAACGGCAAACTGCTGGAGATCCTCAGGCAGGTCTATCCCTCGACCATCGAGGCGGCCACGGTTTTCCAGACGTCTCTGCAGAACGGCAACCCTGTCATCCACCCCGCGGTGACGCTCATGAACGCCGCCCTGCTGGAGCGGACCGGTGGTGATTTCCTCTTCTACGAAGAGGGTGTCACCTCAGCTGCGGGCCGTCTGATGGAGGCGGTCGACACCGAGCGTCTCGCCATCGCGACGGCGCTCGGCGTGACGATCCTGTCCGAGCCGGATATCGGTGTGGAGCAGGGCTACATGACCGAGAGCAACTACACGACCGGGTACTCCCGCGCGCCCGGCTTCCGCGGCATCAAGGCCCCGACTGCCATCGACTCGCGGTACCTCACCGAAGACGTCGGCTACACCCTGGTCTTCTTCACCGACCTGGCACGCCGACTCGCAGTGCCCACCCCGACGATGAACGCGATCATTGAGATCACCTCTGTCGTCCTCGCGCGCGACCTGCGTGCGGAAGGAGCCCGCACGATGAGTGCTCTGGGACTCGACGACCTGACCGCCGAGCAGCTACTGAGCCTTTGAGAACCCTGCAGTCGGTGTCGGGGAGGGGCTCGGCCGGCCAGCGGCCGGACCAGGGCCACCGCGGTGGCGTTCGCCGTCGACGGGAAGCGGCTGGCAGCCGGTACCGACGACGGCACCGTCACCGTGCGGCCGGTGCAGCACTGGCAGTGACGCAGTCGAATACCTAGTCCACTCGTATGCCCGGCATTGCTTACTACCACGGACGGCAGAGGGCGGGTTGCCGGTAGCCTCACCCGCAGCCGGTCGGTGGTGAACTCGGATACCCACGTTCTCGCGACCCGCCGACCGGGCGCTTCGCATCAATGCCAGGCCAACCAGGCACTATGCCGGCGGCACCGCGCGCGTCAGAATCCGCACGGGGCTGATGTCATGCGCCGCTACCACCGTGCATTGTGCGCGGCAGAACAATGCAGTCGATCATGATTATTTGGAACGGATTCCGATGGGTTCGTTCCCGCCCGCGCGCAGCACGGTCTGTGCATCGTGCGTGCTCAGGACGGCATCGGACGTTGCCGCATGCCCGTCTATCGATCTACAAGCGTGAAGATGTCGTCGATGACATCTTCAGGTGCCGTAACGCCCCGAACGGGCCACAGGCCCCGCCATTCGCTCGCAGCGCGGCGGCTGCCCCTCGATCACTGCGGTCCACAGAACCGGAGTAATCTATCCAAGGGCAGCCGCCGTGGCCGATTCCGACCCAACGAAGCTGATCGTACCCACCTGCTGGGCATCACCCAACGTTACTGGCACATCAATCTATCCGCCAATGAATGACACCCCCGGGGTGGGGTCGAATCGAGAAATCGCGATTTTTTCACGGCGCTGCTTCGACGGACTCTCCCAGCAAGTCGGGCCGCCTCCCTTCGATGCGGCGACATCTTGGCGAGTTGTCCAGGTTGAATTAGCTGCATTCCCTCAACAGGGCTTAACCTTATCGGTCCTGTCGTTCCAGGTTCCGCCGACCGAGTTGAAGGGGATATCAGTGAGGTTATGGTAGGCGCCAGGACTTATCCGAAGAGTGTAGTCCGGGTAGAGCGTTCTAACCTCGTACAACGTAGCCGTTGCTGTTTGGTGGTTATATACAGATGAGATTCTGTCTCGCCAGGTCCCTCCGCCAGGAAAGGTATAACTGCCGAGATTGTAAGTGCCGCACTGATAGAATTGAATTTTGTAGCCTGCCTTGTTGATGCGTTCCCACATGCACAACCAATATAGTGAGCAGCTGGTGTCGGCCGCTGAGACGGTGAGCTCGCCGCCGCCCTGGGCCGGAACGGTCATCTTGGCGCCAGGCGATACCCGGCCGGGCACGGTCATCACCACGCCCGGTTTAAGCAAAACAGATGTCTCGCTCACACGTACAGAGCCAGGATACAAACGCAGGATCTCGGTCACATGCCGGTCGACCGCCCCGGCTGAGATCCCCTCGCCACTCTTGGCATGTGCCGGGGTGCTTGCTAGAGCGGTCATCGACAGCAGTACGACAGCGGCCGCCGTCAATACCGCACGCAAACTAGCCGCCCGACGGGTTGGGGCTATGTGCGCGCCGTAGCCGGCCAGCAGTTGCTGGTCGGCCAGGAACAGGCGGGCGAGGACCAGCCGGGTGTACCGGATCATTGGCGTTTCCTTTCTCTCGTGAACTTCACCGGATGCACCGATCCGATCAGGACCCGCCGCCGGTGAACAGGCAGGACGGCGGCAACAGAGCGGCAAAATCACGGCGAGCGGTACGGGTGACGGCCGCTACTGTGGATTTCGTGACGGAATCGCACCGGCCGGACGGGGACTTCGGTGATTGGGTCAGGCAGCGTCGCTCGGAGCTTCTGCTGACCCAGGAGGCGCTTGCCGAGCGGGCCGGCATCGCCGTCCGGACGGTGCGAACCGTCGAGGCGGGTAACGGTGGACGGACGCGCCTGCACACCCGGCGCCTTCTCCAGGAGGCGCTCACGGATGGGCAGGAGGCGGCTGCGGCGGTCACCGTACCGGCGCAGGTGCCGCTGGCCAGTCCGGCCTTCATCGATCGCGGCCCCTATCTGACCGCGTTGGACCAGATACGAGACGCGAATCTGCCGCCCGGCTCGGCAGCGGTCGCCACGGTGTGTGGCGCGCCGGGCACCGGCAAGACCGCCCTGGCCATCCAGTGGGCGCACCGCAACCGGGCGTCGTTCCCGGACGGTCAGCTGTACGCGAGCCTCGACGGCTTCGCAGCCGTGGCAGCCATGGCCCGACCGGCCGATGTGCTCAGGATGTTCCTGCTCGCCCTCAGGATCGCCGAGGACCGCATCCCCACGGGTCTCGGCGAACGCACCGCGCTGTTCCGCGAACTGGTGGCCGACCGGCGGCTTCTGGTGGTGCTGGACAACGCCGCCGACGTCGAGCAGGTCCGGCCGCTGCTGCCCGGCGCCCCGGCCGGCATGACGGTGATCACGAGCCGTCCGCAACTGACCGGCCTGGTGGCCGTGAACGGCGCACGTCCCATCGTGATCCGGCCCTGCGGCCCGGCGGAAGGGTTGCGGGTGCTCGCCACGCATGCCGGTGCCGCCCGGATCGCCGCGGACACCACTGCCGCGACCCGGATCGTCGAGCGGTGCGGCGGCCTCCCCCTGGCCATGGCGGTCATCGGCGCGCGCGCCGCCCTGCAGCCGGAGATTCCGCTGACGGCACTGGCCGACGAACTGGCCGGTGACCGCCTGGACATGCTCGACGGCGGCGAGCCCGAGGTCGACCTGCGGTCGGTGTTCTCCTGGTCCTACCGCGCGCTGAGTCCGGCCGCCGCCGGGACCTTCCGGCTACTGGGCGGGTTCCCGCTGGCCGATGTCACGGTGGACGCGGTCGCTGGTGGTGCCGGTACCGCCTCTGCCGAGGTACGCAAGGCGCTGACCGAACTGACCTGCGCTCATCTGATCACCGAGCTGCGGCCGGGACGGTTCGGCCTGCACGACCTGTTGCACGCGTACGCCCGTGAGCTGTGCGTGGCCACCGACGAGCGCACCAGTGCAATGGGCCGGATCCGCAGATACTACGTGGAGACCGCGGAGGCGGCCGCCGCGCTGATCCGCCCGCCCGCCGACACCGGCGGAACACCACCGGCTCCCCTGCCTGGCGGCCGCGACCCGCTCGCATGGTTTGCCGCTGAATGGCGAATGCTACTGCCCGTCCTCGACGATGCGGCCCGGGCCGGGGACGACCGGACAACCCTGCGCCTGGCCGCGGCCGTGGCAACGTTCCTGCACCGGGCGGCCGCCTGGCAGGAACTCGCCGATGTCGGGCAGCGGAGCCTGCAATGCGCGAAGAGGCTCGCCGATCCGTCAGCCGAGCTAGCGGCCCAGCGCACCCTGGGACGGGCTTTCACGCGGCTCGGCAAGCCGGACCTCGCACGCGCCCACTTCGCCGAGGCGCTCCAGCTGGCCGCAGATCTGCAGGACGAGGCGGCGCAGGCAGCGTCGCTGTTCGACATCGCCATCCTCTTCGAGTCCCAGGGCGACTATCCGGAGTCACTGCGCTTCGTCACCCGGGCGAAGGAGCTCTACGAGCTGCTCGGCGACCTGGGCGGCAAGGCGAGCGCGTTGAACGCCATCGGCTGGGATCTGGTGCAGATGGGCACGGCTCAGCTGGCGCTAAGCCTCTGCGCTGAGGCGCTCACCCTCCACCGCCGGGCCGGCAACTATCACGGCCAGGCCGCCACCTTGGACACCCTCGGCGTCGCACACCACCGGCTGGGCGAATACACCGACGCGGTGGACCGGCTGCGCGACGGCCTGACGATCGTGGGCCACACCGGTGACCGCCACCTCGAGGCGGTCATGCTCGAGCACATGGGCACCGCCCACGCCGACAATGATGACGGAACGCAGGCGTACGAGGCGTGGAGCAGAGCCTTGGCCATCCTTGACGAGATCGACCAACGAGGCGCCGAGGCGCTGCGCCGCCGGATCGCTTCGCGCGCGGACGGTCATCGCTGAACAGCGCGCGGCGTGCCGCCTCATCGTCCCCGTGTCGCCGCGGCCTGCGCCCACCGGACCGCAATGCCGTAACCGCTTCACTCGACGCGGTCACCTTAACAACGTTGGATCAGAATGCCGATATCTTGCCTGTGCTTGCCTGTCGCTTAGGGTTTGCGAGGTCAAGGCTGCTACTTGACCTTGCAAGAACCCGGCCGAGGCCGCCCGTCCTGAAAGTGCGGCAGGTCCATACCGCTATGTGGTGGCTGCTCCGAGTTCCCCCTCCCGAAGCGTGCGGCAGTACAGTGGGCTCATCGGAGCTCGCGACGTAGTGATCAGCCACAAGGGATGCTTCGATACCGGCGTCCAGTATTACTGAGGTGTTTTCAACCTCGCGCGAGCTGAGGTGTGGGGGATGCTGATCGATGGGTGTGTCGATGGTCGAGAATGGACGAAGCTCCTGGTAGATGACGTGGTCGACCAAGACTCATGTCGTCTGTCCGAGGAGCTTCGTGCTGACCTATCGTGCCACGATCCCGCTGTCGACCCGTAGCCTGACGCACCTGGCTGACCTGCTGCGCGCTGAGCGCGTCCGCCGCGGCACCCGCTATCGCCGCCTCGATCCCGCTCACCAGGCCCTGCTGGTGCTGGCCCACCTGCGCAACGGCGACACCCCGGCCCGGCTGGCCGGCGGCTTCCAGGTCAGCTCGACTACCGCTTGGCGGTACATCCGCGAAGCGGTGGACCTGCTCGCCGCCACGGCACCTACCCTGGTCGAGGCGATGGCCGGCATCGCCCGGCTGGCGTACGCGATCCTGGACGGCACCCTGATCCGCACCGACCGGCTGTCCGGGCCCAACGACCGCCGCTACTACGCCGGCAAGCACCGCTGTCACGGCGTCAATACCCAGGTCATCGCCGATGCGGCCGGCCGGCTTAAGTGGATCTCCGCAGGGCTGCCGGGCTCGACACACGACCTGACCGCCGCCCGGGAGCACGGCATCGTCGAGGCGCTGACCGCCGCGGAGGTGATGACCTTCGCCGATAAGGGGTACCAGGGCGCGGGCGGCAGCGTGCGCACGCCGTTCAAGCGCCACCGCCGGCGACCCCGCCTGTCGCGCCGGGAGAGGGCCGTCAACCGTAGCCACGCCAAGATCCGCGCCGTCGGGGAGCGGGCCATCGCGACCGTCAAA
>DATHTJ010000314.1:0-6990 GCA_035463315.1 Pseudonocardiaceae bacterium | reverse complement strand
GCCGATACCCGGACGGTCTCAGCGGCGGCGTGGCCGCCCACGAAACCCATCCCGGACAGCGCGAACAGGCAGCGCAGCGGTACCCCCACATCGAATCCGGCCCCACTGACGGTGATCACTTTCTGGTCCAGTAGCGCGGCGGGCGGGGATCCGTGCGGTCCAGGATTGTCCCTGGCGACAGCGGCACCCTGGTCGGCGAGCTCGGCGAGCACCTCAGCGGGCACCTGGTCCACCTTGCGCCAGCCCTGTTCCGGTGGCAGCGCTGAGCGCCACAGCGCATCCTGCGCCGTACCGGGGTCGACCACCGCAGTGCCGACCACCGCCACTGCGGCTAGCAGGTCCGATCCCCGCACGGTGAGATCACCGGGCAGCACGGCACCCTGCACCGTGCGAGTCACCAGGGTGTCGAACGGGGTGACCACCCAGGCGTGCACCCGGCCGTCCCCGCTGCGCAGCCGCACGAGCGCGTCGCCGTCCAGGCGGACCGCGCGGGCGACGAAGGCACCGAGATCGTCCCGCTCGACGGGGTCCGAAATCCGCAGCTCAGCCATCATCGCCACCCTGTCACATCGGTTGAGTTGGGCGAAACGCAGCCAGGAATTCTCGCTCCTCGGGCATCAGCGGACGCGGCCGTCGCGCTTCGGTGTCGTAGGGAGCGAGCCGGGTCCTGGCCGTGACTGCATCGCCGTTCCCCGCCTCCACCGCGTAGTCCAGGGCGAACGAGGCAGCACGCAGCTCGCTGACCCACAGCCGCACCCGCACCGGCCTGGCCGAGTACACCAACGGCTGCCGGTAGCGCACCGCCAATTCGACGACGACCACGCCGCCGACCAGAGCCCCGGCACCCCGTCGGGCACCCTCACCGAACAGTAGCTCAATGCGCGCCTCCTCCAGCAGCGTGACCACCCGCGCATTGTTGACGTGCCCATACACGTCCATATCCGACCACCGCACCGCCACGTCCGTGCTGAACGACGCCAACGTCCTGCCCTCCCTTCGGTCGTGCCCGTGAGTGCGAATCGTTGCTATAACGCTGTTATCCACTCACAAGCGCGTCAGCGCCCTCACGGCAACCGACAGAGTCGCCAGGTCCAGGCTCCCGGCATCGGAAATCTCATCGAGGATGGCCCTGGCCCGGGACAGCCGCGAGGAGTTCGCCTGCTCCCACCGCGCGATCGTCGTCCCCGGGTCGACCTCGCCATCACCAGTGTGCAGCGCCTCCAAGGTGATCTCTCGCAGCGCCGCGTAGAGATCGTCCCGCAATGCCAGGCGAACGAGCACGCGCCATCGGTCGTCTCGCTCCAGCTCGTTCACCGAACTCAGCATCCGGTCGATATCCAGGTGGGCAGACAGCGCGTAATACAGCGGGGCTACCTGCTCGGCGTCCTGTCCGGCCAACTCGGCAACCTCGACGACATCGAGCAGCCTGAAGGTGTTCAGCCCCACCCCCATCCGAAGCGCCAGCTCATCCGGTACCCCCTGCTCGATGAGCCGGCCGGCGGCAGCCGCGACGTTGTCCGCCTCGCCGCCAGCCAGCCAGCCCGGCACCCGCGGGACCAGCGCCTGCACGATCGGGCCAAACCGGTCGATCTCGGCACCGACCGCAAGCGGCTGCGGCCGGTTGAGCAGCAGCCACCGGCTGGCCCGGTCGAGCAGCCTGCGCAGCTCCAGCATCATGGCATCGGCCACCGAGACCGGCAGCGCAGTGCCCAATTCGTCGATCACCTGCCAGGTCACCGGCAGGTCGAACACCGCGCTGGCCACCGCGTAGGCCCGCACCGCGTCGGGGGCAGCGGCGGACAGCTCTTCGGCCAGCCGGTAGACGTAGGTCATCCCACCGCGGTCGACGATCTCGTTGACCAGCAGTGTGGTGGTGATCTCGCGGCGCAGCGGATGCTCGCGGATGGCTTCGGGAAACCGGTCGCGCAGCGGTGCGGGGAAGTACTCCGGTAGCCGTGCGCGGAACACCTCGGCGTCGGGTAGGTCGCTGGCCAGCAGCACGGTGGTCAGCCCGCGCTTCACATGCGCCATCAGGGTGGACAGCTCCGGCGAGGTCAGCCCCTCACCAGCGGACTCCCGGGCCTCCCACTGAGCACGGGTCAGCAGAGTCGCCAGCCTCCGGTCCAGCCCCTGTTGCTCCTCCAGGTAGGTCACCAGCCGGCCGTGCACCGACACCATCGACGCGGCGTACGCCCGGCTGATGCCGAGCTGGGTGTTCTGGTCAGCGTTGTGGGCAAGCACCAGCGCAGCGACCTCATCGGTCATCTCGACCAGCAGCGCGCGGCGGTCCGTGGTGCTCAGCACACCGTCTGCGACCAGCCGATCCAGCAGAATCTTGATGTTGACCTCGTGGTCGGAGCAGTCCACCCCGGCCGAGTTGTCGATGGCGTCGGTGTTGAGCCTGCCTCCGACCCGGGCAAACTCGATCCGGCCACGCTGGGTCAGGCCCAGGTTGCCGCCTTCGGCGACCACCCGCACGCGCAGTTCGGTGCCGTCCACCCGGATCGCGTCGTTGGCCTTGTCGCCGACGTCGGCGTGGGTCTCGCTGGAGGCCTTGACGTAGGTGCCGATCCCGCCGTTGAACAGCAGCTGCGCCGGGCAGAGCAGGATCGCCCGGATGAGGTCGGGCGGGGACATCTCGGTGATATCCCCCGTGATGCCCAGAGCCCGGCGCATCTCTGGGCCGACCGGGATCCGCTTGACGGTCCGCGGCCACACCCCGCCACCAGCGCTGATCAGCGAACGGTCATAGTCGTCCCAGGATGAGCGCGGCAGCTCGAACAATCGGCGCCGCTCGGCATAAGAGCTGGCCGGGTCCGGATCTGGGTCGACGAAGACATGCCGGTGATCGAACGCCGCGAGCAGCCTGATGTGCTCGGAGCACAGCATCCCGTTGCCGAACACGTCACCGGACATGTCCCCGATCCCGACCACGGTGAAGTCCTCGGTCTGGGTGTCGATGTCCAGTTCACGGAAGTGCCGCTGGACGCTCTTCCACGCACCCCGGGCGGTGATCCCCATGGCCTTGTGGTCATAGCCCGCCGAGCCACCGGAGGCGAACGCGTCGCCAAGCCAGAACCGGTAGGACGCGGCGACCTCGTTGGCGATGTCGGAGAACGTCGCGGTGCCCTTGTCGGCCGCGACCACCAGGTAGCTGTCATCACCGTCGTGGCACACCACCTGATCGGGATGCCGGCTCGTGCCATTAACGAGGTTGTCGGTGAGGTCGAGCAGCCCGGACACGAACATCCGGTAGCAGGTGGTGCCCTCGGCCTGGACGGCCTCCCGGTCCAGCCCGGCGTCGCCGGTGGGCGTGGGCGGGCGCTTGACCACGAAAGCGCCCTTGGCCCCGACCGGCACGATCACGGCGTTCTTCACCGCCTGCGCCTTGACCAGCCCGAGTACCTCGGTCCGGAAGTCCTCCCGGCGGTCCGACCAGCGCAACCCGCCACGAGCGATCGGACCGAAGCGCAGGTGCACACCCTCCACCCGCGGGGAGCAAACGAAGATCTCGAACGCGGGTCGGGGCTCGGGCAGCT
Source organism: Pseudonocardiaceae bacterium (assembly GCA_035463315.1). Taxonomy (GTDB): domain Bacteria; phylum Actinomycetota; class Actinomycetes; order Mycobacteriales; family Pseudonocardiaceae. The sequence goes on along the minus strand of DATHTJ010000314.1, from coordinate 3,451 downwards.
CCGGCACCGCTTTCGGGTTGAGCTTGAGGGCCAGATAGGGCCGGGACTCACCGCTGGCGTCCCGGACGTAGTGGTTCGTGCGCAGCGTGGCGCGGATCAGGATGAGCAGGCCGCGCAGGATGCGGTCGGCGTCCAGCCCGGCCACCTCGTCGATCATGGTGGTGATCTGGACGGCCAGCTCATCGTGCCTGGTATCCCGAGCGGCGGTATCCAGCGCCGGATCGAAGCGGACCTCGAACAGGGCGACCAGGGCAGCGGCGATGCCGCTGTGCTCAACCAGCACTTCCTCGACATAGTGCTGGCTGTAAGGGCTGCGAGCCTGCCGCAGGTAGCGGACGTAGCCGCGCAGCACCGCTGTCTGGCGCCAGTCCAGCCCGGCGCGCAGCACCAGGGCGTTGAACCGGTCCACCTCGCAGGTGCCCCGCCAGGAGGCCACGAACGCGTCACAGAACCGCCGCTGCACATCCTCGATGTCCTGGCCAGCTAGCTGTTCCAGCACAGTGGCATTGAGCCGCAGCCCGAAGTTGTAGATCCAGCAGTGCACCCCGTCGCCGCGGATCACCTCGTAGGGACGCTCGTCGACGACCTCGACGTCCATCTGCTGCAGCACCGGCAGCACCTGGGACAGGGTGATCCGCTGCCCCGCCAGGTAGAGCGTGAACCGCCGCTCCCCCGGCTCGGCGGCGTCCGGCACGTCGAAGCACAGGTCCAGACCGCCCGGCGCGGTGAGCGTCTCCAGCCGGCAGATGTCGACCAGGGCGGTGGCGGCGTCGAAATCCTCCTTGTATGCCTGCGGTAAAGCCGCCAGATAGCGCTGCACGAGCTCGACGGTCGCTGCGCCGCTCGCCAGAGCAGCGGCGTGGGCGGCGTGGGCGGCGTCGAGTAGCCGATCGTCCCAGGTAAGGACGGCGTGCTCGAGCCGTTCAGTGATCGCCCCGACGTCCGGTGCCGCGGGCACGCCGGAATCGTCCGGATCAGTGTGCACGGTGAAGTGCACCCGGGCGTGCACGGACTCGCCGATCTGCGCGCTGTACTCCAGGTCGGTGCCATGCAGATCGCGCATCAGCACGTCCTGCATGGCCAGCCGCGCGGTGGTGGTGTAGCGGTCGCGTGGCAGGTAAACCAGGCAGGAATAGAACCGGCGGTAGGGATCGCGCCGGCAGAACAGTCGCAACGTGCGCCGCTGCGCCAGGGACAGCACCCCGGTCACCGTCTGGTACAGCGAGCTCGGGTCAGTGGAGAACAGCTCGGTCCGCGGGTAGGTCTGGATCACCTCCAGCATCTGCTGCCCCGAGTAGGACTTGAGAGGGACACCGGCACGATGGATCACCTCGCGGACCCGGCGGCCGATCACCGGGATGTCCAGCACGTCCTCGGGTAGCGCGGCGGTGGCGAGCACCCCCAGGAAGCGATGCTCGCCGGTGACCTCGCCGTGATCGTCGAAGGTCTTGACCCCGACGTAGTACGGGTGGACCGGGCGGTACACGGTGGCGGGTTCGCTGGCCTGGGTGAGCACCAGCAGATCCCGGGCCAGTGGGTCGACGTCGGGTCCGGTGCTGAGGCCTCTGGCGGCGAGACTGTCCCTGCGCAGCACGCCGAGCCCGGACCCGAGCACTGCCCGCAGCGCGGGCGCAGCATCCTCCGCCCGCCGGTCGGTCGGCTCCCAGACCAGCTCGTAGTGCCGGTAACCGAGAAAGGTGAAGTGCCCGTCGGCCAGCCAGCGCAACAACGCCGCACCGTCGGTCACCTCCTCGGCTGGCAGCAGCGGCGGCGCGGCGTCCAGTTCGTCGGCCAGGGCGTACGCGGTGCCAGTCATCCGCTGGGTGTCCTCGACGACCTCGCGCACATCGGTGAGCACGGCGAGCAGCCGCTGCTCCACCTGCTGGATCCGTTCGGGATCGGTGATGCGGTCGATGTTCACGTACATCCAGGACTCGGCCAGCACATCGGCCGGCACGTCGTCCGGATCAGAGCCGGTGAGCACCTCCCGCAGGGTCCCCGCGAGATCACGGCGAACGAAGACGATCGGATGCACGAGGCGCCGCACCGGGACCTCAATGCGGGCCAGCTCAGCGACCACCGAGTCCACCAGGTAGGGCATGTCGTCGGTGGCGATCTGAACCACAGTGTCCCGGGAGCTCCAGCCGTCCTTACTGAGAGTGGGATTGAGCAGCCGGACCAGCGCACGGCCGGGCGCCCGATCGGCGGCCAGCGCGAGGTGCGACTGAACCGCTGCGGCCAACTCGGCAGGCTCGGCGGTACTCAGTTCCTCAGCGGGGACGAGACGGTAGTACCGCGCAGTGAGCTCGGTGAGGTCGCCACCCAGCACCGAGCCAGTCTCGGCTCCGGGACCAGGGGTGCGGGCGCTGGCGGTCATCGTTGCTGGCTCCACACTCGGCGGCACCCGTCTGAGCACCGCAGCCGCCGATCACCACCCTAGTCCCCGGCGGCGGGCCGGCGACCCGTTTCGGGCGGAATCCACAGCGGTTCAGTGGTGAGATCTGGCAGCCGCAGGAGGGGGTTGGTGAGTGCCTCGGAGGGATCGTCTTCGCGCCGGTCGATCGGCGGAGCGAGCTGGAGACCGGACGTCCAGCGCGTGCCTGGCGGACCGTAAGGAGGCGCGTCGCGGCTGTTCCCGACATCGGTGGCGGTGTAACCATCATCGCCGCGCGGTCCGGTGTGACCAGCGTCGGCAACGCGGACGTCTCGGCTTTCCCGGTATGCGGCGAGCGCCTCGGCGAGCAGATCGCCGAGACCCATCTGCCGGAACTCTCCTTCCCCCGCTGGGCCAGCACTCCCAGGTTCCCATTCCATGGTCCGGGGTGTCGGGGCCGGCGGCGGTCCGGAAGCCGGGAACTCTCGCCGCGCCGACGCGGACTCTTCAGGGGCCTCCGGAGGTCCACCGTCCCCGATCCGGCGCACCTCGGCAACGGATGCTTCTTCAGAACGCTTCTCGGCGGGTTCCTCGGCTCGACGCCGGCCAGAGCGGCCTGCCGACAACGCCGACGCGGGCAGCAGGTCGCTCACACACACAAGCGTGCCAGCGCCGAGGCGGTGCCGTGCCCCGGAGTGCCAGGGGGTGCGGCCGGTCGGCGACTCGTCGGGCAGCAGGTCGGTGAGTTCCTGAGACGCGAGTTCAAAGTCCTTGACGACCGGTTCCATTTCCCCTGCAGCCGGAGTGGCCGGTTCTCGCGAGCGCGCGGTGGCCTTGGCTCGGGAGATGCCGGGCGCGGGCTGCACCGACGCTGGAGCGGACGGTTCGGGAGTTTCCGCCTCCGGCGGGGATTCGACCTCCGGGTTTTCCGCCTGCGGTGTCTCCGCCTCGAAGGCCCCGCGTGGCACTCCCCCGGCGGTGGTCTCCACATTCAGCAAACCGGCGTCATTCAGCAAACCGGCGTCCGGGTCAAGTCCGGCGCACCCCGCGCACCCCGTCCCAGTGTTGCCGATCAGG
>DATHTJ010000313.1:0-8522 GCA_035463315.1 Pseudonocardiaceae bacterium | reverse complement strand
TCTGCCTGTTGATGTTCCTGGGATCATGGGCGGGTGATCGGCCGACGAAAGGGAGCCGCCATGACCCTGCGCGCAACCACCACGATGATCCGCACCCTAGACGGCTTGCACCTGGCTGGCACGGTCGTCACGCCGGGCGGTACGCCAGAGCGTGCTGCGGTGCTCGTTCACGGCGGCGGGGTGACCCGGGAGGAGGGCGGCTTCTTCACCCGGCTTGCCGCGGGGCTTGGGGAGGCTGGCGTTGCATCGCTTCGATTCGATCTGCGCGGCCACGGCGAGAGCGAAGGACGCCAGGAAGAGCTGACGCTCTCCGCGATCCTCAACGACATTCGGGTGGCCCTCACCCATGTTCGGGAATCAACCGGTGCGCCAGACGTCAGCGTGCTCGGCACCAGCTTCAGTGGCGGCCTGTGCGCCTACTACGCGGCGAAGTACCCAGCGGACGTGACGCGGCTGGTACTGCTGAACCCGCAGCTCGACTACAAGAAGCGCACCATCGACAACAAGCCCTACTGGTCCCACGACTACCTCGACGACGAGGTCGCGCAGCAGCTCACCGAGCAGGGCTACATCGCCTTCACCCCGAGCTTCAAGCACGGGCGCGCGCTGCTCAATGAGGTGTTCTGGATCAAGCCACATCTGGCGCTCGGCGAGATCACAGCGCCGACACTCATCGTGCACGGCACCAAAGACACCTTCGTACCGGTCGAGTCTTCCCGGGCGGCGGTTTCTCAGTTTCAGGCCAAGCGCAAGCTGGTAGAGATCGAGGGTGCCCAGCACGGTTTCGCGGTACACGAGGACCCGCAGTACCTGAACCCCCAGAGCCAGGAGTGGCAAGCCTTCGTGATCCGCACAGTGACGGAATGGATCACCGCAGGCGCCTGACCTGTGAGCTAGACCGACAGCGCTTCACGCAATGCACACACGGCAGGACGGCGGCTCCACGAGTTCAGGGCGCGCACCACTTCCGTCAGCACCCGGATCGTGCGCTCCGAGTTCATCGCCTTCGCCACCTGGACCGACTCCAGCCCGACGGTGGCTGCCTCGTCCGGCTCACCACTCAGTGCAAGCGCAGATGCCCGCCGCGCCCGGAAGAAGCCTTCGTCACGCCTCGACAGCGAACCGCTGGTAATCACCTCGTAAAACAGCGCGGCAGCCCGCGCGGGATCGCCCGCCTCGGCATAGCAACTGGCGCTGCGCAGGAGCAGCGTGCCCTCGTTGAAGTACGCACCGAGAAGTCCAGGCTGCTCATCATCGGGGTCGAGAGCAGCGAGCAACGCGCGGGCATCGTCAAGTTTCCGCTCGACGGCGTCCATCGGTTCACCGAGCATGGCCAGACCAAGCGCCACTTGCTGTGTCACTTCGGCACGCACCTTGGTCGGCAGCTGCCAGGGGCCGCACTGCGCCGCCTCGGCAAGCGTATACACCCGGAGTGCGTCACGCTCTTCGTAGACCATCTGAGACTTCTTGAGCAAAACGTAGCCTTGCATTCCGGTGTCACCGACTTCCTGGGCCCACTCGGTGGCCCGATCGTGCCAGTAACCAGCGGCGACGGCGTCGCGGATGTCACGGCAGAGCCAGCCAGCAAACTCGGCTCCTTCTGCCCCGAGAGACAGGAGCTGACGGCGCACGTCCGGCTTGACCTCACGCCCGTGCTGCTCAATCGCACCAAGAATGCCAAGCACCAATGGCAATGCCTTACGGGAGCCGAGATTGCCGTCATCAGCTTTGCACGCGTCGAGCCGGCGGCGGAAATAATCGACCACCGAGCCGTCGAGGTAGCGGCGAGCGTCATCCAAAGCGACGGCAACATGCCGCACCTCGTCCAAGCCGAGCGCGGACAAGGCCGCAGCGGTGACACCCTGATTCTGCACCCGTTCGCCGAGAGCAATAGCACAATCCCCCACCACACCAATAGCCGCCAGTTCATCCAGGAGTGCGCTGAGCCCACTGCTCGCCACGGTCTCAGCGTGGAACGGCACGAACACCAGGTGGCCGTTGACCACGACCGGCAACATCCCACCTCGCAGCGGCAACTCCGGTGATTGCGCGGCCTCGTGCCCGGGCACGTCAGCGTGCGTCGCGGCAGCGAACCGGGCTTTCCCCTCATCAGAGGCGCGGGCAAGGGCAGTGTCTAGCACTTCTTGCATGTATGGCAGCGGAGTGATGCCCGCCTGCCGTGCCTCCCACTTATTGACCGTTCGCACACCAACCCCAAGGCGGGCGGCGAAGTCGCGGACGCTGAGCCGCAGCGCCTCCCGCAGCAACTTCGCTTCCCGACCCGTCCAGCGGGAAACGGTAGTCACGGGCACCGTACTCCCCTCGATCACCGACATCACACGCAGCGTAGACCGGGCAACCGCGCCAGGAGTGCACCGCCAGGACACCAGTAGATCATTCCCGCCAAACCCTACTCCGAGCAGGCTTCTACCCAGTGACGAGTCAACGGGAAGGTGACGCAGCTGTGATCCGCGAAGATCGGGAACTGCTGGTCGAGCTGGCGCGGCTGAACAGCGATATGGCGTCGCTCGCTCTGCGAATCATGGACGGAAGCGCCAGCGTGGCCGAACAGCAGCATTACGCGCAGCGGCTCATTGCAGCGGGTGAGCGATTGCAGCATCGGGTAAATGGGTTGCGGGGAGTGGTTATTGAGGGAGAGGTAGTCGCCGAACCGACTGCCCTTGCGGTGCATACCGTTAAGCTTGACAAAAAATCGTGAGCAACATATGGGAGACACGGTCTCGATTGTTTCTGGAAGAGCTTGAGAAGCTGACCGAGTGGCTCAGCGGTGATGCGCCAAAAGCGCCAGCCACACTTGAAGAGCAGACGGTGCGACTCTTGGCGATGGCCGTCGTGCTGCTGCGACAGCACCAGGTCAACAAGCGGGGCCGGTGTCAGTATTGTGGCTGGACGAGGTGGCAGTGGAGATTTTGGCGCAGATGGCGAAGATGTACTGTTCACCAGGCATTGGACCTTGGCATGGGTCAGAGTCTGGATGTGGTGTGGTGGCGCCTGCTTGAGACCGTGGGACGACAGTGGAGTTTAGCGGAGGTGCGGGCGTGGCTGGCCGGAAGAGCAGGGGATGCGGATGCCATCGTCCCTGTTGAGACTGCTCAGGATAATGGCGAAGACGAGCCGACGATTGTGATGGAAATGCTGCCCATTGAGACAACCCTCACGGGTGGGGGTGGCGGGGGCGGGGCTGGCAGCGTGGGCAGGTGTAGGAGGAGCGGTTCATGAAGGACTCGCGCCGGATCGGGGTGCCGCAGCGTGGGCAAGGCCGGCCGTCCTGCCCGTAGGCAGCCAACGAACGGTCGAAGTAGCCGGAGGCGCCGTTGATATTCACGTAGAGCGCGTCGAAGGAGGTGCCACCGGCGGCCAGTGCCTCGGTCATCACCTCGGTGGCGGCGGTCAGCACTGCCCGAGCGTGTGCGCGGGTCAGAGTGGCAGTGGGCCGCGCCCAGTGCAGCTGAGCGCGCCACAGCGCCTCGTCGGCGTAGATGTTGCCGATTCCGGACACCAGGGTCTGGTCCAGCAGGGCGCGTTTGAGACCGGTATGCCGCCGCCGAATCCCGGCGACCACTGCATCACGATCGAAATGAGCGTCCAGAGGGTCTCGGGCGATATGCGCCACCGGGACGGGCAGGCCGTCGACCAGATCCTCCACCGAGAGGCCCCCGAAGGTGCGCTGGTCGATGAAACGCAGCTCGGGTCCGCTGTCGGCGAAGGCCAGCCGCACCCGCAGGTGCGTCTCGTCCGGGGCATCAGCAGGTTGAATGCGCATCTGCCCGCTCATCCCCAGATGGGCCAGCACCGCCTCGCCGTCACCCAGGTCCAGCCAGAGGTACTTGCCACGACGCCGGGCCGCGTGCACCTGCCGGCCGGCTAGCCGGGCGGCGAAGTCCAGCTCACCAGCGAGGTGGCGGCGTACCGAGCGAGGATGGCGCACCTCGACGGCGGCCACGGTGCGCCCGGCGACGTGCTCAGCGAGGCCGAGCCGGACGACCTCCACCTCGGGCAGCTCCGGCACGCTGCGCTACCCCGCCGGCGGGGCGCTCCCGCTGGCCAGCTCGGACAGCGAGCGCCACGCCGCCTCGGCAGCCCGCTGCTCGGCTTCTTTCTTGGTCCGACCCTGCCCTGTTCCTCGCTCCACCCCGGCTATCACGGCGGTCGCAGTGAACTCCTTGAGGTGATCTGGCCCGTCTTCGGCGACCCGGTACTCGGGCACTCCCAGCTCGTTGCTGGCGGTGAGTTCCTGAAGACTGGTCTTCCAGTCCAGGCCGGCGCCCAGTAGTGGAGCCGTGACCAGCAGCGGGTCGAACAGCCGGTGCACCATGCGGCGGGCGGCGTCCATACCATGCTGCAGGTACACCGCGCCGATCAGCGCCTCAACGGTGTCGGCCAGGATGCTGGACTTGTGCCGGCCCCCGGTGAGTTCCTCCCCCCGGCCCAGCAGCACGTACTCGCCGAGACCACGCTTGCCCAGCCCCCGGGCTACGCCAGCCAGCGCATGCATGTTCACCACGCTGGCGCGCAGCTTGGCGAGCTGCCCCTCGGGCAGCTCGGGGTGAGTGCGAAACAGATGGTCCGTGACGACCACACCAAGGACGGCGTCACCGAGGAACTCCAAGCGCTCATTGGGTTCGAGGCCACCGCTCTCGTAGGCGTAGGAGCGGTGGGTGAGCGCAAGAGTCAGCAGCTCGGCATCAATCTCGACGCCGAGCGCGGTAAGCAGCAGGGCCCGATTCGGTCCATGGCCCCGCGAGGACCGGTCCCCCACGGCTTCGTCGCGTCGCCGAGGGTCAGGCCGGCCGGACAATCTGGCGGCCGTCGTACTTCCCACAGTGCGGGCAGGCCACGTGCGGGGGCTTCGGTTGCCGGCAGGCCCGGTTCGAGCACGCCGCGAGAGTCGGTGCGGTGGCCTTCCACTGAGCCCGCCGCGAGCGGGTGTTCGACCGCGACATCCTGCGCTTCGGGACGGCCACGTTAGTCGTTCTCCTCTTCGCTACCGCTGAGGTAATCGTTACCGGGGTTCATCGTCACCACACCGCTGCTTGAGCACGGCCCAGCGCGGGTCCATTGTGTCATGCTGGTGGTCCGTATCGAGTTCGGCCCGCTTGCCGCCGCACTCGGGACACAGACCGGGGCAGTCGTCGCGGCACAGCGGGGCCTGCGGCAGCGCCAGCAGCACCGCGTCGCGGACCACCGGTTCGAGGTCGACCAGATCGTCGACGACCCGGCTGACCTCGTCAGGATCCGTGCTCTCATCGGTCGCTGTGTCCGGGTAGGCGAACAGCTCGGTCAGCTCGACCTCCAGCCGGTCGTCCACCGGATCCAGGCACCGGGCACACTGCCCAACGACCGGCGCGGACGCCGTGCCAGACACCAGCACACCCTCCACGACCGACTCCAGCCGCACGTCCAGCGCGAGGTCGTCTCCCTGGGGAATCCCGACCACATCCAGCGCGAGCCCGGCCGGTACCGGGATGTCCCGGTGGTAGGAACGCATCGCCCCAGGACGTCTGCCCAGCTCACGGGTGTCGATGACCCATGGTGCGGACGGGTCGGGACGAGCGCGATCAGCGTTGCGTGGCATGAGGGTTTCAGGGTAGGTGACCCGAGCCCCGACGCCGAAACAGACCTGCTTAGCCGCGGTACTCGCCCACTCCCGCAGGCACGGGCGCGCCGCGATGGCCGCGCCCGATGGCGCGCAAGGTGCGGTTGAGCAGATCCTCGAACTCCGCGAGCGTGCCTTCGACATAGGCGTCACATTCCGAGCGAAGCCGGTGAACCTCAGTGCTCACCTGGTCGTGGATTCGGGTGGCCTCGGCTCGGGCCGCCTGCACCACCTGGGTCTGCTCGACCAGCCGGGCCTGCTCGGCACGTCCGTCGGCGATGGCCCGCTCGTAGGCTGCCCTCCCGGCCACGGTCATCCGCTCCGCTTCGGCCTCAGCGCGCCCGGTGAGCTCCTGGTACTCCTGACGCCCGGTGGCCACCACACGCTCCGCCTCGGCCTGCGCGTCGGCGACCATCGACTCGGCGCGGGCACGGGCCTCGGCGACCAGGCGCGCAGCCTCGTCGCGGGCCCCGGTCAGCGTCTGCTCCGCTTCGATACGGGCTTCCTCGCGCTCGCGCTGCGCCTCCCGCCGCGCGGTGTCCACCAGCTCGTCCCGATGATCCAGCACGTCCTGGGCATCGTCGAGCTCGGCGGGAATCGCATCACGGACGTCGTCGAGCAGTTCGAGCAGATCCCCGCGGGGTACCACGCAGCTGGAGGTCATCGGCACCCCGCGCGCCTCCTCGACAGTGGTCACGAGCTCATCGAGCGCCTCGAAGACCCGGTACACCGGCCCCCCCTTGGTGTCGTCAGCCACGGTGTCGTCAGCCACGGGTCCCCAGTGTGCCCGCTCGCGCAGCTCAGTTGCGGGAGCGCGGGATACGCGGCGTGTCACCTCGGGTGGACGTCAGGTCCGCTCGGCGAGCCGGTTGATCAGGCGTTGGTGCACCGTGGCCGGCAGCAGGTGGCCCACGTCACCGCCGTAGGTGGCGACCTCCTTGACCAGCGAGCTGGACAGGAAGCTGTAGGTCGGGTTGCTCGGCATGAACATCGTGTCCACTCCGGACAGCTGGTAGTTCAGCTGAGCCATCTGCAGCTCGTAGTCGAAGTCGCTGACCGCGCGCAGACCCTTGACGATCGTCGCGATCCCGTTGGCACGGCAGTAATCCACGAGCAGCCCGTGCCAGGAGTCGACGCGAACGTTTGCCAGGTGCTCGGTGATCTCCTTCAGCATCGCCATCCGGTCGGCGACCTCGAACAGGCAGCTCTTGGTCTTGTTGATCAGGACAGCAACCACAATTTCGTCGAACTGGGTCGCGGCCCGCTCGATGATGTCGAGGTGACCGTTGGTTGCGGGGTCGTACGAGCCGGGACACACCGCGCGCCTCATGGCGCGCAACCGTAGTGCACCGCAGTGTCGCCATACCGCCGATGCGTGAGCGCCACCACACCATCAGGCCAGGGCGGCGGGAGTGCCTTGGCTGCGCGCTCCACCACGAGCAGCGCCGAACAGGCGAGCCATCCGCCGCTGACCAAGGCGCCCAACGCGCCGGCCAAAGTGGCGTCGTCCAGCGCATAGGGCGGGTCGGCGAGCACCACGTCGTAAGGATCGCCGGGATCGCCGTGCAGTACCGCCTGCACCGCGCCAGTCGTCACCTGCACTGCGGTGCCCCCCAGCCCGCCCAGCCCCAGCGTCTCGACGTTGCGGCGCAGCACCGCGGACGCGCGCCGGTCAGACTCCACGAACCGGACGTGCGCCGCCCCGCGGGACAGCGCCTCCAATCCCAGCGCGCCGGATCCGGCGTAGAGGTCGAGCACCCGAACACCGTTGAGGTCCCGTCGAGCCTGCAGCGCGCTGAACACCGCCTCCCGGACCCGGTCCGACGTCGGCCGGGTGCCGTGCGGCGGCACAGCCAGCCGCCGTCCCCCAGCCACCCCCGCCACGATCCGCGTCATGGATCCATGATGCCGCTGCGCGCCGCGCCGAGCTGGTCACGGCACCGTGGATGTCTCATTGGTCCAGGGTGCGGTACTCGTCGAAGACCTGGGGGGCGGCGGCGCACACCGCGAGCGCTTGGTTAGGTGTCGAAGCAGGTCTCGTAGTCGCCCTGGCGACGGCCTGACCATACCCGAGAAGGTGGAACATGGAACGCCGCACATTACTCGTCACCGGAGCGGCTGCGTTAGCCGCATGTTCGTTGCCGGGCACTGCTTGCACGGCGCAGGTGACCGGGGCGGCTCCCGCCGGGGCCGGGCCCGACTGGGGATGGGTGCGAGCACAGTTCGATCTCGCGCCCGACCACGTCCATATGAGCAGTTTCTACATCGCCTCCCATCCACGCAGCGTCCGGGAAGAGATCGAATGGCACCGGCGGGCGATCGACCGGAATCCCTTCCTGGCCGTCGAGCATGGCTTGTCCGACATGCCGGCCAAGGTTGCGGCGGCGGCCGCCGAATACCTGGAAGGACGCCCCGAGGAGGTGGCGCTCACGGACAGCACCACCATGGGTCTGTCGTTCATCTACCGCGGCCTGTCGCTGCGTGCCGGACAGGAAGTGCTCACCACCACGCACGACCATTACTCGCACCATGAGTCCATCCGCCTGGCCGCCGGCCGAGCTGGAGCGACCGTGCGCAAGATCGCGCTCTACGACGAGCCGGCGGCCGCGGCCGAGGATGAGATCGTCGATCGCCTGCGCCGCGCGCTACGGCCGCAGACGCGCGTGGTGGGAGTCACCTGGGTGCACTCGAGCACGGGCGTGAAGCTTCCCCTGCGCGTGATCGCCGCCGCGCTGGCCGAGCACAACGCGGGCCGATCGGACACCGACCCCGTGCTGCTGGTGGTAGACGGCGTGCACGGGTTCGGCGTGGAGGACGAGGCGGTCGCCACCATCGGGCTCGATTTCTTCGCCGCCGGCACGCACAAGTGGATCCTGGGACCGCGCGGCACGGGCATCATCTGGGG
>DATHTJ010000312.1:0-24855 GCA_035463315.1 Pseudonocardiaceae bacterium | reverse complement strand
GTCTCGAACAGGGAGACGTGCCACCAGTGCGCATCGCGGGCGCTCACCGCGGCGGTGCCGCGGGGTTTGCGAAGGAACTGCCAGAGCAACCGTTTGGCCAGCACGAGACCCGGCCGCGAGGGTGTCGACCGCGCCGCGGTGATCGGCATCGCCGTCGAGGGGATGCCGGGGATGCCGTGCGCGGGATGGCGGGTCGTCTCGGGGTACTCCGCGCGGAGCTTGCGAACGGCGGCGGCCGCTTCGACGCCACCGTCGAGCAATACCTGCGGCCCGGCCAGGAAATCCTCCACGGCCATGATCAGGGTAGCGGCCAGGCCGTAGCGCATCGAGACGATGTAGTGCAGCAGTTCATCCAGCAGGAACCGTGCCGTGTCGGTCCGGTTAGGCTGACCGTACAGCGCATTGACGACCAGCGCGTTGCGCAGGCTGAAGTAGCGAGACCAATCATCCCAGTCCTTCCAGTGGAAATCTGCATGCCAGACCCCCGCCCCGGGCAACGTCACTGTCGGATAACCGTGGGCGCGGGCCCGCAGCCCGTACTCAATGTCGTCCCACTGGAAGAACAACGGCAGGGGATAGCCGATTGCGGCGACGACTTCGGCGGGGAACAGGCAGGTCCACCAGGCGTTGTACTCCGCGTCCACCCGGATGTCCTGGCGCTGGGTGGTCAGATCTGCTTGGACGAGTGCGTCCTTGACGGGTAGTCCGGCTCGCAGGATCGTCAGGTCGGTGGCCTCCGCTCCTACGTGCAGCTGGTCCGGATGCAGCAGATTCAGCATCTGGCCACCGACGATGGTAGGTGCGGTCGTGCAATTGGCGAAGGTCGTGAGCCGGACCACGGTATCGGGTTCCAGCATGATGTCGTCGTCCATGAACAGAATATGTGCATGGTCGGCCTGGCCGGCCTCCGTGACCTCGTAGAGCCCACGGGTGAAGCCGCCGGCGCCACCCAGGTTCGGCTGCCTGAGGTAATGCAACTTCGCCCCCAGCGCGCGTTGTACCTCGGCGAATCCTGGCCGGGACTCGACGGTGTCGTTGCCCTGGTCGACGACATAGATCGTGTCCACCATGGCCAACGCGGTGTCGTCGAGGGACAGCGTCGTGAGGGTGTGCAGACAGTCGTCGGCGCGGTTGTAGGTGCAGATCACCACGGCGGTCCGACGATCCCGCTTGGGCTTGGCCACCGACCAGCGGACAGCCTCGAGTACGAGCGCGGCCGCACCGGTGGAAGCCTCCAGCCACATCGCCCCGCCGTCGACGAACCTGTCGATCCGCGCCCTGAGCCGCACCTGCTCGTGCTGCGCCCCCTCGATCATGACAGTGGTGACGGTGCGGACGTCGCCGACGCTGTCCGACGCCCGGACCGAGAGCCGGCCCGTGCCCTGGACGATCGCACTGACCTCGACCTGCGTGACCTCGGTCCACCGTTGCCAGTAGCTGGCCGGGAAGCGTCCGAAGAAGGTGTTGGTGGACAAGCGGGCGTGCGGGTGGATGACCACCCGTTCCCGTTCCCCTTCGATAACTCCCTGGTCGCTGCACGAGTACAGATCGTCGGGCGCTTCGGGGAACGGCCCAGCGAAGAAAGCGCGCTGGGCGAGCAACTGCTCCTGGCCCGACGTGTCCTGCTGGTGATCGACCACGTCCCGGTCAAGCATGCAGCAACCTCTCCGTTCGGTGACCCCGCATCCTCGGCGGGCGCACGTGAGATCCATGCCACATCCTGGACCAGGCACGGAGTCACGCCGGACGATAAGGCCCTCGGTGGTGGGTCAGGCGACCGGGTGGGTAATCTGCCGCCCTTCAGTGATCCCCGGCACACACCGCCAGGAGTTCAGTCGGCTATCGTCGGTACAGCTTCGTGGCCGGCCCGTTGCCGGGCCGGCCACGAGAGTCCATCACTGACAGGGCATGCTACCGTCAGCAGCAGGAGCGTCACCCGCCGTTACTTCCGCTACCGCCGGGAATAAGCCGACGGGCGGACGCACGACGGTGGTTGCAGAGGCTACTATGAGGCATCCGATCTGCTCCTTATGTTTATGGGTGGAGGGGATTGGATAACGCTGGGGTCGGTGTGCGGCACCGGCCCCAGCCTTTTATGGCGACATCGCCCGTTTAAGAGAATTTTTGATGATGAGTACCTCCTCCTTGATTCTTATTCGCAAGCTTTAACGGTAGGACTTGAATAAGGCCAGGGCGACGACAGTCCGCATTGAAATTTTTTCTGGCTCTCCACAGCGGACGACTGGAAGTAGGGAGAGAGGTCACCCGATGAGCTCGTTGCAGGCGACGACCGTAGCACCGATGGCACCGAGACCGGCAAGGATCGCCTCCGCTACATGGTAACCAGCGGCGTACATCAGTCCGGTGGCTACGGCGCCGACGATGAGGGCGGTCAGCAGAATTACTACGGCGCGGATGGGCAGTAGCGGCGGTGGGTCCCCAGAGGGCGGCGGCGGGGTGATGGAATCGGCCACGGGAAGTCCTCAACATCGAAGGGATGTGGTTTTCAGTCATCACACGGCCTCCTTCTCTGCGGAGTTCGTGGGCTGGTCTGTCGACGACATGTCGCTGATCAGTACATCGAGAAAGTCGACGCTCTCGTCCGGCGTCAACGCCAGTTCCTCCAACTGAACGAATCTGTCGAGATACTTCGCGATTAGCTCGGTGTCGTCACGGATGGTGATCTGGTTGATGCTCTCCAAGTGCACCAGGTCGTCTAGGTTCGGGTCGGTGAACTCGATCAGGATGAAGTTCCCGTCCATGCCCGGGTGGGCGCCGCGGGTGAACGGCATGATCTGGATGCTGATGTGCGGATCTGCCGCAGCCTCCTTGATCCGCTCTAACTGGTGACGCATCGCTTGTCCTCGGCCGACCTGGCGCCGCAGGGCCGCCTCGTCCAGGATGAAGAGCATCTCCGGGGGGCTCTCTCGGTCGTGTACCTCCTGGCGCTGCTGCCGGAGGGCCCATAACTTGTCTGCTCTCTCTGGTTCATATTTGCCTACACCCTCGAAGAGTCCCCGGGCGTATTCCTCGATCTGGAGGAGCCCGGGGACGAGAATGGGGTCGTACTGGCGGATGACGGACGCCGAGGCCTCGTACGCGAGGTACTCCTTGAAGCCGGGTTTCAGTAGGTCGGCGTACTGATCGTAGAAGGACGCCCCCCGGGCCGACCTGGCGAGCTCGAGCAGCTCGTTGACCTTGCCTTTGTCCTTCACGCCGTAGTGGTTCAGGAGCGCCCGGAGGTCGTTGGTCGAGACGCTCACATCCCCCCGCTCGATGCGGATCAGCTTGGACGGTGACCACTCCATAGCGTGGGCAACATCGGCCTGTCTCAGTCCGGCGACGTCGCGCGCCCTCCTGAGTTCCACGCGGAGTCGACGTCGCTGCACGGTTGGATCTTGAACTGTTGGCATCCGCTCCACCCCCTCTCTGCTGACACCTGTCGTTGGGTTCACTGTCGTTACGCTTCCTATCGTTTGTACTCCAGCATCATGCTGGCTGGCAGTATGATACCACGCGGACTGCATCTCGCGTTGAGCAGGTGGCAGAAGGCTTCATAGCATTGCTGCCCGAGGTCTTGAGCTGCACAAACTAAGTCGACTGGTAGCAGTAGGGCGGTTGTCCGACTGCCACCTAGCACGATGATATTGTCTGACTGTAGGGATACGAAACGCCTGCTTGCAGGACGGCCACCGTCACCACGCCACGTAACATTCAGGTGGTCGGCTAGGCGGTGGCTCGTCTGCGCGGGACGATGGGCCGAGGTGTGACCTGGTCGGTGTGAGGTGGTCGTGGTCGTTCGGCGTGTCGCGTTGATCTAGTACCGGGGTTGTGGTGATCATGCTGCGGTGCCCGAGTGGTTAGCTCCTGCGTCGGGGTGTGACTCGTGCGCGTCTCGGGATGTGGTGATCGCCGCGCAGGCCAGAGTGATCGAGGAGTTGACCGCGGCGAACGCTCGACTGGTCGAGCGGGTCATTGCGTTGGAGCGCAACGCGGGCCGCAACAGGGGGAACTCCTCGATACCGCCCTCCACCGATGATCTTCCGGGGAGGACGAAGCCACCGCCGAGGGAGGCGAGGGGGTCGGTACGCAAGCCGGGGAAGCAGCGGGGCGCACCGGACAGTTCACTGCCGTGGGTGGCGGCCCCTGATGAGCATGTGGCGCACCGCCCCGACGGTGACTGCGCGTGGGGGCAGACCTGCCCCAGGCGACTGAGGTGGGCATCGAACGTTCCCACCAGACCCGTGACCTCCCCAAGAACCGGATCATGGTGTGCCAGCACGATATGTACCGGGTCCGCTGTGTATGCGGTCGCGAGCATGTCGCCGCATTGCCCGAGGGGGCATCGCCAGCGCCATGCAGCTACGGACCCAACCTACGCTCGCTGATCGTGACCTGCTGATCTACCAGCACGTCCCGGTCGCGCGCTGCGTCGAGCTGATCGCCGACCTCACCGGCGGGACGGGCCCCTCGACCGGTTTCGTGCACGGCATGATCGCCCGGTGCGCGACCGCGGTACGCGAGACCGTCACGCTGATCAAGTCGCTGATCGGTCACCGAGTTCTACAGCGTGTTCCACCCGGGCGGCCGCGACCTGGACTCCTTCCGTGAGTTCGGGATCTCGCCCGGCTTCGCCGGGATCGCCGAGCACGACCGCTAACAGAACTACTACAACCCAGCCTGGACCCAGCTAGCCGGACATCAGGCATGTACAGCGCACCTGCTGTGAGACTTCACCGACGCCGCCCAGTCACACCCCGACGCGGTGTGGTCCGAGCAGACCCAACGTGCGCTGCGCGGCCTGGTCCACGCCTGGAACCAAGCCCGCGACACCGCAGCGCCGGCCACCCCAGCGCCTATCGCCAACCCGCTGATCAACGAGTTCCGCCACGCCATCCGGGTCGGGCTCCGCGAGGTCCGGCCAGTCCCCGGCCCGCGCAGCTCCACCGCCCAACCCCCCGGCGGCGGCCTGCTGGAGTTCTGCCGCGACCACGAAGACGACGTCCTGACTGGCGGCCACGACGCCCTCACCGGCAACCCCTGGCAACCACCAACCCCCGCGCCAACGTAACCGGCCACACCCAACGAACTCACCCCCGCCGACCTCCCCAACATGGCGGTATCCCAGATGCCCGCAACCAGGGACCTGACTTACCACGCCACCTTCCGGAGCGGGCTTTCCCGACAGAAGGGATGAGCGGGGCGGGCTGAATCAATTCAGGCCCCTTACCTGGTTATAATGTATTCGTCACACGGGTGTCCTGAGTCAGCTTGAGACGCGGTCCAGTCGTGCGCACACTTCTTCTGCTGGTCGGTCCTGTCACTCGCCTCGTCTGGTGGACGAGCGGTTCATGGGGGAGTCCGATGACGTCGTCACTGGCAGCGAGAGGCGTGCCGGCTCTGAAGAAGAAGGAGTACGGCATGGTTGATGTACCGCAGCCCCCCACCACGGCGTCCTGGCAGAAGAGCGGCGCAAGTGGCGCAGATGGCGAGTGTGTCCAGGTTATCCGCAGCAGGGAGCATGTCTGGGTCCGTGACTCGAAGGACTCGCTCGGGCAGGTCCTTGGGTTCACCACTGAGGAGTGGGCAGCGTTCCTCCTCGGAGTGCAGCGCGACCAGTTCGACCGCTCCGGTGTGACGGTGTGACGGTATCGTCACACCGTCACACCGGAGCACTCAGTCGTCGTCGTCCGGTGGGTCCTCTACTGGCGGCGGTGCGCAGGACCAGTCCCGGTCGGTGAGCGGACTGCCGCAGCGCGGGCACTCGCCCTGCCGCCGCCGGGCGGCGCGAACCGCAGACCACTCCTCGTTGAGCATGCGACGCTCCTCGGCCTGCCGGCGCAGCTTGGGCTGTAATGCCTGGACGGTCCAGGACGTTCCGAGCAGCAGCCCGAGGCAGATCAGCAGCACCGCGCTCAGTACCTCAAGGGTCACCGTGCGCCGCGGTGTGTTCCGCCACGACGTCTCGCTCCCTGGCCGCGGCTCGCTGGCCGTGATCCAGGGAAGCTTGTCGCGCTCCAGTGAGATGACGACATGATCGCTGCCCCTTTCTCGTCGGTAATGCGAGCTGCGGGTGAGCCAAGCCATGCGGACACCTCTCAAAAACACCTACGTATCTTAAATACCTAGGTGTTATTACTGAGAAAATACCAGTATGAACACGAAAACTCAAGCTGTACTATGGGCTCGCACGTACGTAAGATGGGGTGCGCCCACCGAGAGGCGACTACGGAGGAGCGAGCCTGTGGACAGGACCCAGCTGACCCATCGCGAGGACGAGGTGCTTCATCTTGCGGTCGGTGGGCTCAGCAACGACGAGATCGCCGCTCGCCTCGCCATCTCGCGTCGGACAGTGGAGGCGCACATGCGCACGCTGTTCCGCAAGATCGGGGTGACCAAGCGGGCCCAGCTGGTGGCGCTGTACCAGGGGCGCGACCCGGTCGGCGCAGCATTGGACGGGCCCAAGCCGGTAGCCGGTCCAGTGGTTGCGCTCTCCCCGCAGCGTCGTGACCTGGTGGACTGCGAGCGACAGTTGCAGGCCTACGCCGCTGGCATTCGCGGGCTGGTCGACCGGCAGTTCCCGCTGTTCGAGGAACGGGTAGAGATCACTGTCATGGTCGGCGAGCAGGACGAACAGGACGTCGTCGTCGAGCGGCGCTGGACCAGTCCGAGACCCTATCTCGTCTACCGAATACTGGGCCCGATCGTGCCCTGGCCCGACGGACCATTCGAACTGGACGAGCTCGCCCTTGCCTGCCATGTGAATGGCCAGGACACTCATGTCGACGTCCATCCGGTTCGGGATGTGGACGGTAGGCCACTGCTGATGATCCTGTTCCAGCCGGGGCTGCAGGTCGATACCGAGTGGGTGATCCGCTACCGCTCGCCCAAGTTGTGGGATCCGCTGCGCAGCTCAGGCCAGGACACCCTGTCCTGGGCCACCGCCACCCTCGACGAACGGCATCCGCCGACCACCAACAAACTCACCCTCAAGGTCGTTTTTCCGGCCTCCTGGGCAGGAGAGCGGCTTACGGAGCAGAGCAACCTCGGCGCGATCCACGCTGAGCGTCTGCCGACCGGTCAGACCCAGATGACCTGGCACCATGACACTCCGGACGCCAGAACCTACCGCTGGGTCCTGCAGGGAGCACGCCGCTGATTAAGGCGTGCCCCGTACCCGTTTCGCGAGCACTTCGGGCAGGTCACCGGAGTACACGAGGCACAGGCGCTGGGTGGTTCGGGTCAGGGCGACGTAGAGGTCGTTGAGGCCGTGCGGTGACTCGGCCACGATCGCCGCCGGATCGACCAGCACCACCGCGTCGAACTCCAGGCCCTTGGCCTGGGT
This sequence comes from Pseudonocardiaceae bacterium, assembly GCA_035463315.1. Classification (GTDB taxonomy): domain Bacteria; phylum Actinomycetota; class Actinomycetes; order Mycobacteriales; family Pseudonocardiaceae. Next base: position 17,510 of record DATHTJ010000312.1, on the reverse strand, counting down.
GACGGTCAGCACGGTCACCGGCGCATCAAGGTTGTCACCGTTGGCGGTGGGGACCAGCTTGCGAAGTTCGGCGACGCTTGCGTCGGGCCCGAGTACGGCGACCCGGCCGTCACCCACCGCAGCGGCTTCCTCCACGACCAGCGCGGGCAGCTCGTCGGGCAGGGCGATGACCCGGACGGCGCGGGGCGCCACGCCGGTCCGGCGTACCGATCGGGGCGGGGCGATGTCGATGTCGAGGGCGGCGAGCACGTTGTCGGCCAGCTCCGCGACCTCGGCCGGGTTCCGGTAGTTGATTGTCAGCTGTTCCAGCCGCCACCGCTGCGCCACGTAGGGCCCGAGCACGTCCTGCCAGGAGACCGCGCCGGCCCGGTCCCCGGTCTGCGCGAGGTCACCGACCACCGTCATCGAGCGGCTGGGGCAGCGTCGCATCAGCACGCGCCAGGCCATCGGGGACAGCTCCTGGGCCTCGTCGATGATGACGTGACCGTAGGTCCAGGTCCGGTCGGCTGCCGCGCGCTCGGCGGTGCTGCCGTAACGACGCTGCTGTTGACGGTCGGCCAGCCGGCTGGCGTCGACGAGGTCGGTGGCGCGCAGCAGCTCCGGGTCCAGATCCTCGTCCAGGTCCAGGATGTCCAGCACGCCCTGCGCGTACTGCAGCTCCGCGCGCAGCGCCGCGGCTTCGCGGGCGGCCTCGGCGCTGCCGTCGGAGCCGAGTAGCTCTGCGGCCTCGTCCAGCAGCGGCACGTCGGCGGGGGTCCAGATGTGCCCAGGGTCTGTGGATGCGCCGGGCGCGGCGCGGGCCAGCAGATCGCGATCCTCGGGGCACAGCACCCGGTGGGTGGCGCGGGCCAGCCGCTGCGGGTCGGCGTAGAGATCGGTGAGCAGTTGCTCCGGCGACAGCGTCGGCCACAGCTGGTCCAGTGCGGCGGTCAGCTCGGGACTGGCCTGCAGCTCGGCGCGGATATCTGCCAGATCGCTTCGATTCAGCAGGTCCCCACCCAGGCCGCTGGCGATCTGCTCGGCCAGCGCTGCCACCACCTCGCGGTGAAAGATCCGCTTGGCCTCGTTGTGCGGACGGCGGGAGCGCCGTGCCCGGGTGCGGGCCGGCAGGCACAGCTCCTGGTCCAGCTGGACAGGCTGCGCCTCGACGGAGAGCTCGATCGGCACCGTGGGCACCTGTTGGCGGTCCCGGACCGCCGCGGCCACCACTTTCGCCATCTCCGCGCGACCCTTGACCGCGGCGGTCTCAGCGGCCTCGACGCCGCGGGCGTGCAGCCCCGGGTGCAGCTGGGCAACTGTGGACAGCAGCACGCTGGTCTCGCCCAGCGAGGGCAGTACCTGCCCGATGTAGCGCAGGAACGTCGAGTTGGGCCCGACGATCAGCACGCCCCGCTTGGCCAGTTGCTGGCGGTGCGTGTAGAGCAGGTAGGCCGCGCGATGCAGCGCGACCGCGGTCTTGCCGGTGCCCGGTCCGCCCTGCACGACCAGCACGCCCTGGGGCTTGGCGCGGATGATCCGGTCCTGCTCGGACTGGATGGTCGCGACGATGTCGGACATCCGGCCGGTCCGGCTCGCCGTCAGCGCGGCCATCAGTGCTGCCTCGCTGGTCAGACTGGTGCGGGTCGGGTCCTGCTGGGCGCTGTCGAGGTCGAGCACCTCGTCCTCGACGGCGAGCACCGTGCGGCTGCGGGTGCGGATGTGCCGGCGGCGGCGAACGCCCTCGGGGCAGGCGGCGGTTGCCGTGTAGAACGGGCGCGCCGCGGGTGCCCGCCAGTCGATGAGCAGCGGCTCGTAGTCGTGCTCCTCGTCGAGCAGGCCGAGCCGCCCGATGTAGCGCCGCTCCTCGCCGTCGCTTTCCCCGTCGTCACAGCCGTCGAGGTCGAGCCGTCCGAAGCACAGTCCCTGCTCCACCCCGTCCAGGGTGGCGAGCTGGTCGGAGTACATCGCGGCGGCCGCGTCCCGCTCGCTGAGCGCTTGGGGCGTCCCGGCAGTGGCGCCTCGGAGCACCTCGGCGAGCCGCTGCGCGGCGTAGCGTCGGCGTTCGTCGAGATGCTGGTAGAGCCGCGTGAGATAGACCTGCTCCGTAGCCACGGCGTTATCGCCGCCGGACGGCGGTACTGGGGGGACCGACACGCGATGCATCTGCCTTCTGCGACGGGACGACGTTCTGCGATGGGACGGCGAACGTGACACTGAAACCGGTAGGCGGCTGCGGACATTCCAAGGTAGCAAGATGTGCACTCCCCCGGCTGCCCAGTGCTCGTCCGAAGCCTAGCCAGGATGTTTTGAGACGTTTCGAGGAACGGTGGCTACCATCTCGGCGATGCCACGGGAATACGACGCTCAGCTTCTCGAATCGGTCGCGGTCCGCCGCAACCGGATGCGCGAGTCGTTGCTGTGGGGGCGGCAGCGCCGGGCGCGCGCAACCGTGGACAACGTCAAGCGCCTCGGCATCGGCGTGGTGCTCGCCGCGGTCGCCTGCGCTGGGTGCGTCGGGTGGTCCTTCGTGCAGCAGGCGGTGGCCGCCCAGCAGCCGCAGCAGGCCACGGTCACGGTGCCGCGATGACGTCGGTCGCTGCCCGGGTGCCTGCGATGGGACGGCTGACCCGCGTCACCCTCGTCGGTCCGCGGCGCCGGGCAGACCTGGTGCTCCCTTCGGAGGAGCCGATGGGAATGCTGCTGCCCGAGATCGTCACCTTGATGGGGATGGGCCCCGCCGAGAACCCCCGCGGCTACCAGGTGAGCATGCTCGATGGCCGGGTCCTGGAACCCACCGCGAGCCTGCGCGCGGCCGGCGTCGCCGACGGCGCGCTGCTGCGGGTTTACCCGCTGACCGTGGCACCCCCGGCGGCGATCCTGAACGACGTGTCCGACGAGCTGGCCGACGACCTGGCTCGGCGTCGCGGGCGGTGGACCGCGCCGGCCCGGCAGTGGACCGCGACGGTGACCGTCGCGACGGCCGCGTTGCTGGCGGGTCTGCTGGCCACTCCGCATGTGCCGGCGGTGGTGCTCACCGCGGTCGGGCTGCTCGTGCTGTTCGCCGGCTCCTCGGCCGTGTTGCTCGGCGAACCTGGGCGGCCCGGCCAACCTGGGCTGCTCGATCAACCGGGGGTCGGGGTCGCGACGCTGCTGGCCGGAGTGGCGATCGCGATGGCGGCCGTCCCGTCCTGGACGTCGAGCTGGCCCGGCCGCTGGGCACTGTGGACGCTCGGCGTCACCGTGACCGTGCTCGTGCTGGGCATCGTGAGCGGGAAGCACCGGGCCGGCGCGTTCGGCGCGGGCAGCCTGGTGGTGCTGCTTGCGGCCTGGAGCGGGCTACCCGCACTCGGGCTGCCCGTCGGGAACACCGCGACGATCATGGCGCTCGGATCGGTCGGGGCGCTCGGGCTGCTTCCCCGGCTGGCATTGACGGCGTCGGGCCTGACCAGGCTGGACGACCGGCACGCCAACGATCAACCGGTGACCAGGGTGTCCGCAGAGTCCGCGGTGGACGCCGCGCATCGGGGGCTCGCGGTGGCCTGCGTGGCGACGGCGGGCTCGGGCGCGCTGGCCGGCTGGCTGCTTGCGCAGCAGGGCAACGGCTGGACGATCGCGCTCGCCTGCCTGGTCACGGTCGCGATGCTGCTGCGGCTGCGGGCCTACCCGTTGACCGTTGAGGTGACCTGCCTGGTCGCCGCGTCGCTCGTGGTGGTTGTCGGCCTGGTGCACCGGTTGATCCAGGTCGATCCCACCTGGTGGGGCGGTGCAGTGGCGGTCATGCTGGCCGTGGCCGTCGTGGGATTGGTGGTGTTGGGCTACCAGCCGCCGCCGCATGTCCGGGCCCGGGCCCGGCAGCTCGCCGACCGGCTGGAAGGATTTGCCGTCGTTGCGCTCGTACCGGTGGCCGTCGGCGCATTCGGTGTGTTCGCCACGCTGCTCGACACCTTCTGAGAGGACGGATGCCTGCGCCACCGATCTGGCAGCTCGCGAGCCGGCTGCTGACCAGTAACCAGGCCTGCCGCGAGCTGCCCGAACTCGTCACCGCCGTCCAGCTACCGGTGACCACCGGGCGACGGATCGCCGTGACGTCGGTGCGGGGTGGCGCCGGCACGTCGACGGTGGTCGCGTTATTGGCCTTGATCTACACCGCGCGCCGGGCCGACGCCGTGCTGGCCGCCGATGCCGACCCGGACGGCGGCTCACTGGCGGGCCGGTTGGGGCTGCCGGGCGCCGGGACGATGGCCATGCTGGCACCCCGGCTGCTCGCCGCGCAGGGCGCTGATCTGCGCGAGCTCGGGCAGCTGCTGCCCCGCACGGCGACCGGCCTGTGGGTGCTCCCCGGTGGTGCCGCTGGGCAGCCCCGGTTGGCGCGTGACGTGACGCGGATGCTGTCCCGGCTGTTCGCGATCTGCGTGACCGACTGTGGCCAGGGGGATTCCCAGGCCACCCTGGAGGTGTTGGCCGAGGCGCACGCCGTCGTCGTGGTCGCCCCGACCACTGCGGACGGGTTGCGCAGCACCTGCGACGCGCTGGACCGGGTGGCCGGGGGAGACCGCGCCGCCTCGCTGAGCCGCGTCGTCATCGCGCTGGTCAGGTCGAACACCGACGCGCTGCAGGATGCCTCGGCACGCGAGATATCCGCCCGTTACGGCGTGCCGGTGGTGACGATCCCGCACGACCGGCATCTGACCACCGTGGCCGCCATCACGCCCAGCCAGATCGGCGCGCAGACCCTGGTCGAGACGACCCGGCTGGCCGCGCTGGCGTTGGCCCGCGCCCGAGCGCTGTGAGCCGGGCACCGTGAACCGGGCCCTGGGGAGCCGGACCCTGGGGAGCACCGCATGACGACGCGGGTGGTGCACCGGCCGGCGAGGACGGTTGGCCCGCTGCCGCCGCAGCAGCCGCTGGCGATCAGCCCCCCACCGGTGCTGCCCGAGGGCAAGGCCGCCTCCGGGGTGGCCAGCCTGCTCCCGCTGGCCGGGTCCGCCGCGGGCCTGAGCATGATGTTCCTGCGGGGCTCCGGGTTCGCCGCGCTGGGCGCGGTGATCATGGTGGTCGCGCTCGGTGCGGCGGGCATCTTCCACATCACCCAGCGCGGGCAGGCCACGCGCAAGCGCAAGGCCCAGCGCGAGCGTTACCTGGACTACCTCGAGGACCTGCGAGAGGACCTGCTGCGCGACGAGCACGAGCTCCGGGAGCGCAGCGGGCGCCCGAACCCACCGGCCAGCCATCTGCTCGACGTCATCCGCGATCCAGCCCGGTTGTGGGAGCGGCGCCGGGCCGACCTCGACTTCCTGCGCATCCGGATCGGCACCGGCGCGCTGCCGCTGCGGGAGATCGAGATGCCGGACCAGGGCACCCTGACCAACCCGACCGACCCGTTCATGAAGTTCGAGGCGAACACGGTGATCCGCCGGTTCGCCCGGACCCCGGGACTGCCGTTGCTGGTCGGGCTGGACTGCGCGGGCGATGTCAGCGTCATCGGCGCCCAGCGCGCCGAGGTGCTCAACGTCGCCCGCGGGATCCTGGCCCAGGTCGCGTCGTTGCACGCGCCAGACGACGTCATCATTGCGGTGCTCGCCGCGCCGGAGCGGGAGCCGGACTGGGCCTGGACCCGGTGGCTGCCCCAGCTGCTGGACCGGGAGCGGATCGGGCCGGCCGGCCCCACCCCGCGGCTGGTCACCGATTCGCAGACACTGGCCACCCTGCTCGCCGAGGACCTCGCCCAGCGGGCGATCAGCGCCGCGAAGTCCTTCCGGCACGGGAGCGGTGCCCAGGAGGCCCGCGCCCGCAGCCGGCTGCTGGTGATCGATGACGCGCACGGGCAGGTGGCGCGGCAGCTCGCCACCCCCGACGCGGCGATCGGGCTGCCCAGCCTCGGCGTCACCGTGGTGCACCTGCTGGCGGACCGGCTGCACGAGCCGGGCGACGTCTCCTGCCGGGTCACCGTCGAGGGTGCCGAGGTGACCGTTGACGACCTGGCCGCCGCACCCCGGGTCACCGTGCGGGGGACCGCGGACGACGCCCCCGCGCCGCTGGTGGAGGGCCTGGCGCGGCAGATCGCCCCGCTGCGGCTGTCGCCCGACTCCTACGACGACGGCTCGGGCACCCCGCCCGCGGACTTCACCGCGCTGCTGGGGATCCCCGATCCCCGCCGGCTGGACTTCGACCGGTTGTGGGGCCGCCGCGGCGAGCGGGACTTCCTGCGCGTCCCGCTTGGTGTCGACGCTGCCGGCCGGCCCATGCTGCTGGACCTCAAGGAGTCCGCCCAGCTCGGGATGGGTCCGCACGGGCTGTGCGTGGGCGCCACCGGGTCGGGTAAGAGCGAGCTGCTGCGCACCCTGGTGCTGGCCCTGGTGGTCAGCCACCCGCCGGAGCAGCTGTCCCTGGTGCTGGTGGACTACAAGGGCGGCGCCACCTTCGCGCCGTTCACCGAGCTGCCGCACGTCGCGGGCCTGATCACCAACCTGGCCGCGGACGCGTCGCTGGTGGAGCGGATGTACACCAGCCTGGACGGGGAGGTGCTGCGCCGCCAGCAGCTGCTGGCCGACGCCGGGAAGCTCACCGATATTGGCGAGTACCAGCTGCTCCGGGCGCAACGCCCGGAGCTGCCGCCGCTGGGATACCTGTTGGTGATCATCGATGAGTTCGGTGAGCTGCTCACCGCGAAGCCCGAGTTCGTCGAGCTGTTCCTGCGGATCGGCCGGATCGGCCGGTCCATCGGGGTGCACCTGCTGCTGTCCAGCCAGCGCGTCGAGCAGGGCAAGATGCGCGGTCTGGAGACGTATCTCTCGTACCGCCTCGGGCTGCGCACCTTGTCGGAGACAGAGTCCCGCACCGTGCTGGACACTCCCGATGCGTTCCACCTGCCCTCGCAGCCGGGCAATGGGTACCTCAAGGTCGACGTCACGGTGTACGAGAAGTTCAAGGCCGCCTATGTCTCCGGTCCGCTGCCCGGTCGCACCGAGACCGAGCTGGCCCCGGTGGTCGGGCCCCGGGTCAAGCCGATGGCGCGGTTCGGCCGACCCCCCGCAGCAACCGACCGGGACCAGGCTCGCGCGCCGGCCACCGCCCGGACCACCGGCCCGACGCTGCTCTCCACTGTGGTCGGGCAAGTCGCGCAGGCTCGACGGCGGGTGCCGCCGATCTGGCTGCCGCCGTTGCCGTCCGCGGTGGCGCTGGACCGGGCCTCCGGTGGCTTCGACGTCACCCCGCAGGGGGTCCGGCTGCGGGGTGCTCAGCAGGCCCGTTCCGGGTTGGCCGCGCCGATCGGGCTGCTCGACGACCCGGCCCGGCAGTGGCAGGGCCCCTGGCTGGTCGAGCTGTCCGCCGCCGGCGGCAACCTGATAGTGCTCGGCGGCCCGGGCACCGGCAAGACCACTGCGCTGCGCACCCTGGTACTGGGGCTGGCCACCACCTACACCCCCACCGAGGTGTGGATCTACGGCATCGACCTGCTCGGCAGCGGGCTGCGCGGGCTGGCCGGACTGCCGCAGGTCGGTGGGGTGGCCGGCCGCGAGGACCGGGAGCGGATCCGCCGCACCATCGACGAGGTGCACGGCATGCTCGGGCAGCGCGAGCGGATGTTCGCCCGCCACCAGCTCGATACCGTCGCTGACCTGCGCGCCGAGCGCGCAGCCGGGCGGCTGGCCGAGCTGGCCTGCACCGAGGTGGTGCTGCTGGTGGATGGCTACGGGCAGCTGGCCGCCGAGTTCGACGACCTTGAGGCCACGGTGCACGACATCCTGGCCCGCGGCGGGCGTTACGGCGTGCACGTGGTGGCCTCCGCGCGCCGGTGGAACGAGGTGCGGGCCGCGCAGCAGGTCGCCTTCGGCAACCGGATCGAGCTGCGGATGACCGAGCCCGGCGAGTCCAGCATCGACGGCAGGCTGGCTCGGGCGGTGCCGGCCGACACCCCCGGCCGGGCGTTAACCAGCGGGAAGCTCTACGGGCAGGTCGCGTTGCCCCGGCTGGACGGGGTGCCTGATCCGGCGAGTTCCGCGCTGGCCGAGGCGGCCACGATGGTGCGCGGCGCGTGGACCGGGCCGCTGCCACCGCCGGTGCGGGTGCTGCCCGCGGTGCTGCGTGCTGCCGACCTCGCCGCGGATGCCGATGCGAGTCCCGGAGCCGTCGCGCTCGGCCGCTTCGAAAGCGACTTCGCGCCCGCGCTGCTCGACCTGTTCGGTCGCGATCAGCACCTGCTCGTGCTGGGTGATTCCGGCACCGGTAAGACCAACCTGCTGCGGCTGATCGTCGACGCTCTGGTGCGGCGCTACAGCTGCGGCGAGCTGGTGTTCGCGGTGTTCGACCCGCGGCACGGGCTGGCCGGCGTGGTGCCCGAGCCCTACCTCGGTGGCTACGCGCCGAACCCGGCGTTGGCCCAACAGCTGGCCGCGTCGGTGTGCACCGAGCTCGCCCACCGTGATCCATCCGCCAGTGCCGGGCCGGCACCGCGGGTCGTGCTGCTCATCGACGACTACGACGTGCTGGCCGCGTCGGCGATCCAGCCGCTCGGCGCGTTCGTGCCCTACCTCGCCGCGGGCCGCGACCTGGGGCTGCACGTGGTGCTGACCCGCCGGGTGGCGGGCGCCTCACGCGGGCTGTACGAGCCGTTCACCCTCGGTGTGCGCGAGTCTGGCTGCCTGGCCCTGCTGATGTCCGGCGACCGTGCCGAGGGCCAGCTGTTCGCCGGGGTCCGCCCGACCACGCTGCCGGTGGGGCGGGCACAGTACGTTCGGCCCGGCGAGTCGGCGCGCATCGTGCAGACCGCCTACCTGGAGGGCTCGTGACGTTCGACATCGTCGCCCTGTGCCGCGAGTACCCCGATGCTGCTGTCGCGCTGGCCGCGATGCGCGCGGCCGGTCCGCAGCTGCGGGTGGACACCGTCGAGCACGCTTCTCTCATCCAGCTCTATCACCCCGACGGGCGGTTGCTGCTCACCATCGAAGGGCCCCGGTTGGTGCAGGTTCCGGGGGAAGCCCGGCGGCTGCTGGGGATCACCGGGCGGGTGCCGCATCCGGTGTGGTGGGTGGAGTCACGGGCGCCCGGCAGCGATCGGGAGGCGGAGGTAGTGGCCCGGCGGTTCACCCACGCGGTGGTCGCCGCGACGGGAGGTGTCTCGTGGTCGAACCGGTGACCTGGCATCCCACCGCGGACCGCGCCACCCCGCAGGCGCTGATCGTCGAGCAGGACCGCACGGTGGTGCCGCTGTCCACCTGGGTCGCCGACGCCGCGGTCGAGGCCACCGCGACCGGACGGGTGCTGCAGGTGCTCACCCCTGGGCACAGCGGGCTGACCTACCCGCTGGAGCTGCTGCTGCGTGACGCCGCCGGGCGGTGGGTGGTGCGCGAGAGGCCTGAGCGGTTCCGGGACGGGATCACCGGCTTCCGGTTGCGCTGGAGCGGTCTGCGTTTCGTGACCGACCTCGACGCTCCGCCTCCCGCGGGCCACGACCCGCAGCCGGGTTCGGGGGATCTGGAGGTGCAGATCTCCACGCTGCATCCGGCTGGCGCGTCGGTGGAGCTCGGTGCCAGCACCGAGACCGCGATCCGGGCGCTGACCGGTCGAGCGCCCGCGGGCTGGGGTATCGCCGAGCCGGCGACACAGCCGTGGTCGACGCGAGAGCTCACCGCGCAGTGCCGCGAGCGAGCCCCGGCCCCGACCCAGCTCGTCGTGGTCGGGGCCGGGGTGATCGGACAGCTACGCGTGGAGCGGGTCAATACCGGGGTGCTGGAGCGGATCCGGTTGTCCGGCCCGCCGGCCGCCGTGGTCGGCCAGGACGCCGTCGAGGAGCTGGTCGCGGTGCTCGCGGGCACCGCCCGGTCGATGATCGTGGCGGCGCAGCCCGGCCGGCTGGAAGGGCTGCGGAGCAACCACCCGACTCCGCCCGCACTGCCCTACGGGATCCTCCTCGGCCACTCAGTGGTCGCCGAGCGCGGCATCGCGCACGCCCGCGCCGCCCCGGCGGCGCAGGTCAGTCTGCTGGGCTCGGGCACCAGGCAGGCCTGCTGGTGTCGCCTCGACGGCAGAGGGCGGCGTGCCCCCTACGAACTGCTCACCGCCGTGCTCCAGCACTTCGGCCTCCCCGACCCAGCGGGATAGTCAACCTGGGAGTAGTCACCCTGGGAGTAATCACGCTGGCGCGCTCTTATCTGGGCTCCACGTCGATGCCGGTCATGTCGCGGAACGCCGCAAGCGTTGATCCTGGATCGGTGTAGGCAAGCAGATCAATGCCCGGCGCGCTGAACGAAGTAGGTGACAGCAGTGCCACGACCTGTCCCGTCCGCAGTCGCAGGACCAGTATCCGCCCTTCGCCGCCGTGGGGGGAAAGCTCGGAGAAGACGCGATGGAGCAGGCTCTGGACGTCCCGCTCTGTCAACGGTATCCGCCCGATAATGGGGGCGTCGCGCAGGCTTGGCCATTCGCTGATGTCGGCGGAGGTGAATGGTGGCTCGGGCCATGGCCTGCGCTTGTCGAGGGCATGGACGAGCCGGGTCAGCAGATCCCGGGTGACCTCCTGGTCCTGCTCGTCGGTGAGCGTGACGCTTTCCCCGGACGCCAGGCTCGCGACCGCCGCTTGGTAGTAGTTCTCGACGGGACGGGTGAAGTATCGCTGGCGAATCAACTCATCCGCGAGCCGTGCGACCAGCGAGTCATCGACCCGATGACGAAGGTCGGTGCCGTGGGTTATCTGGTTGATGTACCCGCGCCAGGGAAACGTCGGCTGCGTCGATGTCATCGTGTTCAGAATCCATCCTCGGAGGTCACGCCACTGACGTCAATACCTTGTTCGTCAAGCATGTCACGGACCTGCTGGTGATGCATCGCTGACGGCTGGTAATGACCGCTCTTGCGCGACAACATCGTCGGCACCCCGTCCTCCACCACGATCTCGCCAGCACCTGCCACGGGCTTGCCTCCGAGGAAGCTTGAGTGGTGCAGACGACCGACCTCTTGCTGCAAGGAGGCATAGAGGTTTCCGTGCTGGTCCATCACGAACATCGCTCGACCCTGCCCCGACCAGTGGGTGGCCGCCGCCCGGGTGTCGAACAGGGCGCCGTCTGCGGCCCAGTGCAGCTTGCCGTCCATCACGACCAGGCGGTGTTCTTCCAGCCGCTGCGGGGACATGTACTCCACGACGTCGGGGTGAAACGCCCGGTGTGGGTTGGTGGGGTCGTTCTCCCCGGCGTACTCGTTCTGGAGGTCCCTGGTGGGTAGCGGCTCGTCCCGGTGGAGCGGCTCGGGGATGTGCGGGCTCGGGTCCGGGTGGCTGGATACCAGGAGCGGGCTTGGTTCATGGCGGGTCAGGGTGGCGTCCGCCTCGCCATGGTGATCCGCGGTGTCCCCGGCGTGGTCGGCTGGGTAAGCGTCGGTGTGGGGGTGCGAGTCGGTGGGGGCGTCGGCGTGCCCGTTGACGTGTGCGGTTGCGGTGTCGGCGGCGCGCGGGCCCGGGATGTCGGCGGAGTGAGCCGGGCCTGCGTCGGGATGGCCCGCGGGGGTGTGGGACAGGGCGTCGCCGACGGTGCCCGGGCGGGGTGGGGTATCGGGCATGTGGGCGCCGCTGGGCAGGTGGGTGCCGGTCGGGACGTCGGCGTGGGTGCGGGGGGTGGGGATGTCGACATGGTGCGGGATGTTGATGTGGGCGGTGTTGCTCAGGTTGGGCAGGTGCAGGCCGGGGAGGCGGGCGGTGGCGCGACCGGCGAGCTCGCTGACGGTGGGCATCCGGCCGATGGCTTCGCTGGTGCGCACCATGGTGGTGCCGGTGGCGGACACGGCGGCGACCCGGCTGCCCTGCGCGGCTGTTCCAGCGGTGCGCATCCCGGCGGTGGCTCCTTTGGTGCCCACGATCGCCGAGACGACGTTGAAGGTAGCCATCCCGGCGGCGCGAGCCGGGTCGTTGCCCCATTCGTCGTAGGCGATGATGCTCTTGCCCGCGGTGAGCAGGGTGTCGCCCATCGCCCCCCGATCGAAGCCGGGGATGCCGATGGTCTGGTCGAGCTGCATGCCGCCCGGCACGGCGTAGACCCCGACAGCCAGCGCGAAGGTGCCCAGACCCTGCCAGGCGGTGCCGGCAGTGGCCCAGGACCAGCCCCCGCTGGTCGGGTCGCGGCCGATCAGGGCGCCGAGGCCGGTGACGAACCCGACCGCACCGTCCTTGATGCCGCCGCAGAAGGCACCGATATCACCGAGCAATCCGCGGTCGCGCTCATCGACGCTGCCCCACGGCAGGGCGCCGTCCTCCCTGGCCGCGGCGTTGAGCTGGTCAGCGGTGTAGCCGTGCTCACCGGGCTGGTGTTGCCCGTCCCCATTGTCGGCGGTGTACTGCGGGCCGCCGTAGAGCGCGTTGATCGCATTCGCACACCGGCGCTGGGCCTCGTAGAACGCGGCCAGCTGCGCATTGACGCCCTCCACAAGGCTCTTGTTGCGCTCGACCTTGGCGTCATCGGTGCACCAGTCGTCGCTGCCACCGTTCTCGTCAACAAACGCACTGGCCTGCGAGCTCAGCACGGTCAACTGGGTTTTGATCTCGCGGACTTCCGCGGCGTAGACCGACAACACGGTGGCGACGGTGCCGATGTCGTGGCCTATCGACGCGGACAGCGTCTGCACCGGAGCGGTGGCCGCCAACAGCTGCGCGGCTTCCGGGGCGTCATACACCCCACCCAGACCTTGCCAGATCGCATTCACCTGGGCCCCGGTGCCGGCGAAATCCGACCCCACCCCGCCCAGTGCGGCGGCGTGCCCGGCGAGCGCGTCCATGTCCCCGGGGATGGTGGGGATCCCCGCTGGGTTGATCATCTGGCCGCCATTGCCCCGCCGCTGGGCATCGCCGATCTCGCGTCCGGCGCGGCAATCGCGGAGGCTTGGGCATTGGCGGCCATCTGCAGGTCACCGTCCAGGTAGGCGTTGACCGCCTGGGCCGCGGCGTTGAGGCAGGCCGCAGTTCGGGTGAACACGAACTGGATCTGTGGCATCGCCGCCTCCGTGGCGAAGCCCACCAACGCCCTTGCCACGATGTCGGAGGACGACTGGCCTGCCGCGCCCTCCAGCGCCGAGTTCAGCCGGGTCATCTGCCCCTCGAACTCCCCCGCGGTGGCGTGGGTGCGGGCCAGCACGCTCTGCACCTCGACTGGCTGAATGTCCCAGCGACCCACCACCCACCTCCTTAGCGCGCCAGCAGCGGACTGTCAGCCGATGGACTGCACTGCCGAGCGGGCCCGGGACAACGTCATGCCGGCGGTCTCGTCGTTGCGGGTCATGGTGGTCTTGACCAGATCGATGATCGCCTGCACCTCAGTGGCGGCCCGGTTCCAGCGCACCTCCACCGCCCGGTACTCCTCGGAGACCCCGTCGGCGGAGAAATCGCTCATCGCCGCGCTCACGTCGGCCTGCCGCGCGGCGATCATCGATTCCAACCGGGCGATGATCCCACCCAGGTCGCCCTGCACCTGCTGGGACACCCCGGTGTCAAAACTGCGCCGATCCATGCTCATGATCGCTGCTCTCCCGCTCAGCGGGACCCGGAGAACCGGGCCGCGTCGAAGTTCGCCGACCCCGCCGATGACGACGCGTTGTCGGCCATCTCGGTGTCACCGTGCCCGAAGGCCGAGTCCATCCCGCCCTGCCCGCCGAGGACCGCGCGCAACGCCGAGTTGAGCTCGGCGGTGATCGAGTCGGCGTTCGCCTTGAACCCGTCGAACGCGGCGCGCCCGGCACCGTTGACATTCCCCTGCAGCGGCTCTGTCGCCACAATCAGCTGCTGGATCAACGACCCCAGATCATCCGAGGCGCCCTGCGTCTGGCGGGCCAGCGCACTCAACGTCTGCGAGCCCATGTCGAACTTCATGCCCCTGCCTTCCCGCCGGACCACGTGCTGTGCAGGTGGCGACCGCGGTGACATTCCGCGTCCACCTGGTCACGCTCCGCGCCGGCAGATTAAACCATGCCGGCTCGGCCGGGCCCGGGTGCCTAGCTCAGTGATCACTGTTTGGCTGCAGCCCTCACCGAGGCAAGCTGCGGAGCGATCGAGGCTAGTTCGCCGCTCGGGTCGGGTTTATGGGGAGCCGTGGAGTCGGCTCACCAGGATCTGAAAAGCGTTGGGCTCGACCCGGTAGGTACCGCTGTAGGGGTGGTTGAGCACGATGACGAGGTGGAGGGCGCCGGCGATCACTGCGCCTTGAATCCCTACGGCGATGAGAAGGCGGCCGGTGAGGTGTGGTTTGGTGAGGAGCGGGAAGAGCACGACCAGGACGGCTCCGCCGACGAGGGTGTACCACAAGAAGTCCGGGATACCCGCGTTGACTAGGTCGACCCGGGTGCGTCGAGCGTCGTAAATCTCCTGGACCTTGTCCATCGCCTTGTCCTGGAGGCTTTGTTCGCGGTCGCTGGCCGCGTGGAAGGCGTAGATGTCGTTGCGCAGGGTGGTCAGCGCGGTCCAAGCGTTGTCACTTGCCTGCTGGTGGTGCATCAGCGGCCAGTCCTGGTCGATGACGAGGGTCGCGTAGTGTCGAGCGCCGCGTTTCCAGGTCGATTGGGCGGGTTCTGGGATGCCCCAGGCGAAGCCGTAGATCGCGCCGATGGCGTTTGCCTCTCGTTGCGCTTCGGAGCGGGCGTGGTCGTAGTCCACCAGCACGGAGCCGATCACAAAGGCGAGCACGATCGAGAAGAGGAGTCCGATGAGGACGTTGGCCGAGTCGAGAGTGAAATCCTCGGAGCCTTCCACCTCACTCCTGCCCCAGTGGCCCGGCAACATTCTGCCAGCCACCAGGTACACCAGCACGGTAGCGAGTGCGGCCACTACCAAGACGAGGGTCATCTGCATGCTCATGATGGAACTCCCTCTCCATAAAGGTCTCACCCGGCCTGTCGGGTCACCGACTATTCGGAGGAGTGTGACCAGTCTCTCTGTAGCGCCTCGTCGAGGAGTGTGTGGACGATCTGATGTTCGGAGTGATCTTCCCCCGTACCGCGGAGGGTAGGGTGAAGTGGACGGTCTCGCGGGTGGTCTCGCGTTCGACCACGGTGACTGGCCCGAGTCCGGCCAGTGCGGCGATGACGGCATCGACCAGCCGGGGCGGGGCGGAGGCACCCGCGGTCAACCCGACCACCCCCACCCCCTCCAGCCATTCTGGGCGGATGTCGCTGGGGTCGTCGATGAGGTAGCTGGGCGTGCCATGGCGGTGCGCGAGTTCCACCAGGCGGACGGAGTTGGAGGAGTTCGTCGAGCCGACCACGAGCACCAGGTCCGATTCCAGGGCGATCGCTTTGAGCGCGTCCTGGCGGTTTGTCGTGGCGTAACAGATGTCGTCGGACGCCGGGCCCCGCAGCGCGGGGAACCGGGTCCGCAGCGCGTCGAGAACCTCGGCCGTCTCGTCCACCGCCAGCGTGGTCTGGGTCAGATACGACACCCGCGCCGGGTCGGCGACCTCCAGCTCCGCGACCTCCTCGACGGTCTGCACCAGGACCGTCTGATCTGGGGCCTCACCCAGGGTGCCCTCGACTTCCTCGTGTCCGGCGTGGCCGATGAGGATCACGGTGTCGCCACGGGCGGCGAACCGGCGGGCCTCGGCATGCACCTTGGTCACCAGCGGGCACGTCGCGTCGATCACCTCCAGCCCCCGGTCTGCCGCCTCGGTCCGCACCGCCGGGGACACCCCGTGGGCGGAGAACACCACCGTGGCCCCCTCAGGAACGGCGTCCAGCTCGTCCACGAACACCGCGCCACGGGCCTGCAGATCGGTCACCACGTGAATGTTGTGCACGATTTGCTTGCGGACGTAGATCGGGCCGCCCCGCTGGTCCAGTAGCTGCTCCACGACCGTGATGGCGCGCTCGACCCCGGCGCAGAAGGACCGCGGTGCGGCGAGCAGGACCGTGCGGGGTCCAGCGGGGTTGTTCGCGGTGACAGACATCTGCGGTGCCTCCGGACTTGCGTCTATGGGGTGCCTCCGGCACCTGGCGGAACTCAGTTGTCACGGTGGATGGCCAGCCGGGCGAGCGCACCCAGCTCTCGAGCGGCCCGCGGCGCCGGGCTGGCTGACTGCACATTGCGCATCGCCTGCGCCAGCAGGTCGTCGATCTGGGTTTGGCTCCAGGCGCGCCCGCCCGCGAGGTCGATCAGTTCCGCGGCGTGGATCAGGTCGCTATCGGATAGCGGCTGGTCGTGGTGGTAGAGCGCAGCCAGTTCGTGTCCGGCCGGGGTGCCTGAGGTCAGGGCAGCCACCACCGGAAGGGACTTCTTCCGGCTACGCAGGTCCGAGTAGACGGGCTTGCCAGTCACCGCCGGGTCTCCCCAGATGCCTAGCAGGTCGTCTACGTGCTGAAACGCCAAGCCCAGGTGCTGACCGAAGCCGCGCAGCTGCTGGACTTGCTCCGGCCTGCCGCCTCCGAATGAGGCGCCCACTGCACAGGCGCATCCTATGAGGGCACCCGTCTTTCGCTCGGCCATCCGCAGGCATTCGGCCAGCTCAATCTCCGTGCGATGCTCGAATGCCAGGTCCGCGCTCTGGCCGTCCACCAGATCCTGCACCGCGGCACTGAGTATCCGGATCCCGTCCATGGCGGCCGGGTGCCCGCTGGCCGCGAGCACGTCCACAGCCAACGTCAACAGCGCGTCCCCGGCCAGGATCGCCGCGTTGAGACCGAACACGCTCCACGCCGTAGGGCGGTGGCGGCGAATGACGTCACCGTCCATCACGTCGTCGTGCAGGAGGGAGAAGTTGTGCACCAGCTCCACCGCGGCCGCAGCCGGCACCGCTGCGGCCGGCGCACCGCCGAGGGCCTGAGCGCTGAGCAGGACCAGGGCGGGCCGGATTGCTTTGCCTCCGTTGGTCTGTTCTGGATGGCCGTGTTCGTTCCACCAGCCGAAGTGGTAGCCGGTGATGTGTCGCATCGAGGGGGGCAGGGTGTCGACCGCCGCGCGCAGCGCGGGCTCGATGATGGTGCGGCTCCATGCGAGTATCTCGTGTGCTGATCGACCTGCGGTCATCACGTCACTGGTGGTCATGGTCCTGGTGTCTCCTGCCCCTAGTGGCCGATTTCGGCGTTGTCCAGGATGCCGAGTGCGTCGGGCACGAGGACGGCTGCGGAGTAGTAGGTGCTGACGAGGTAGGAGGTGATGGCTTTGTTGTTGATGCCCATGAAGCGGACGTTGAGCCCGGGTTGGACTTCGTCGGGGATGCCGGTTTGGTGGAGGCCGATCACGCCTTCGTCGTCAACGCCGGTGCGGAGTACGAGGATGGGGCTGGTGCGGGTGTTGGTGATGGGGATCTTGTTGCACGGAAAGATTGGCACGCCCCGCCAGGCTGTCATGGTGTGGCCGTCGATGTCGATGCTTGATGAGTAGATGCCTCGGCGGTTGCATTCTCGGCCGAAGGCGGCGATGGTGCGGGGGTGGGCGAGGAAGAATTTCGACTTCCGTCGTCGGCTGAGTAGTTCGTCGAGGTCATCCGGGGTAGGTGGCCCGGTGCGGGCGTGGATGCGCTGGGAGAGATCGGCGTTGTGCAGGAGCCCGAAGTCACGGTTGTTGATCA
>DATHTJ010000311.1:0-4949 GCA_035463315.1 Pseudonocardiaceae bacterium | reverse complement strand
GGCGGCGCCGAACCACTGGTTCTCGCTACTCATCGCGTCCCCCTGACGCATGGTGTGCACGTAAGTGCGGGAGTCTGCCACACGAGCCGATGGCTACATTGAGGTAATGGCAGCAAAGATCACCCTGGTGCAAGGCGACATCACCGAGCAGCACGTCGATGCGGTCGTCAACGCCGCCAACAGCTCGCTACTCGGCGGGGGCGGGGTCGACGGCGCGATCCACCGCCGCGGCGGGCCGACGATCCTCGCGGAATGCCGGGAACTGCGTACCGGTCGCTACCGCGACGGTCTGCCTACCGGCCAGGCCGTCGCCACCACCGCCGGTGACCTACCGGCCCGCTGGGTGATCCACACCGTCGGCCCGGTGTACACCGAGTTCGAGGACCGCAGCGAGCTGCTCGCCTCCTGCTACCGCGAGTCGCTGCGGGTGGCCGACGAGCTCGACGCGCAAACCGTCGCCTTCCCCGCAGTGTCCGCTGGGATCTATGGGTGGCCGCTGGCCGACGCCGCCCGCATCGCGCTGACGACCGTCCAGAACACCCCCACCAGCGTGCGCGAAACCCGGTTCGTGCTGTTCAGCGACACGGTCCTGGATGCCTTTCACACCGTGCAGGAGAGGCTGGACACGCGGGGCTAGAGGGCGGCGGGTTCGAGGCGGACGCAGCAGTGGGGTGGGGCGGGGTCGAGGTGGACGGTGAGTCCGGTGGGGGCTAGCCCGTCGAGAAGCCCGGTGAGCAGTCGCAGGTTCATTCCGCAGACGAGTTCGGTGTAGCTCCTGCACCAGGGTGTGGAAGGGGCAGTTGGCGAGGGTGATGTGGTTGCCCTCGGTGCGCGGTTCGAAGCCGTATTCCTGCAGGACCCGCAGTACGGTCTGCCGGGTATCATGGTCGTCGGTGGTGCTGCGCGCCGTGTCGCCGAGTTCCTTCCTTCACGGCATTCCGCACCGTGCTCGGCCCCGAGGTTGTACTCCCGGCGGCCAGGTGTGACGGGGGTGCTTCGACCTACCGCCCGTTGCATTGACGCTGCAACCGCTATATCGTGTTGCGATACTAAGTGGGTGACGGCTCGGCGTCGAGCACGAGGCCGGAGACACCCAGGAGGTGTGTCGTGCTCAGTGATCGCGGGCGGAAGACACTGCCAGAGGCCCAGGGCCCGTTCAGATCGGGGATTCGGACCTCGCCCGCTCACTCAAGGCCGTCACGCCACACCCACCGCACGATCACCACCGGTGGACCTTCCCGGTCGGAGTCGTCCTCGCGGTAGTGCACCGTGCCTGGCCCGGGCACTCTTGAAAGAGGCCGCCAAGGCGCCGAGCCCGAGGAGCAAGGAGAAAGTCTGATGACGTTACCCGACTCGACGGACCTCTCGACGGACCTGGCCCAGGACCGAACCGATGCCGCCACGTGCCGAGAGGCGGCCATCATGCTCCGCCGGCAGCGACTGACGGCCATCACCGCCGAGTGCGCGACACTCGGCTTGGCCCAGCTCCTCAACGCGGTGAGCCTCGCGCTAGCGGCGAACGGCCACCCCGTGCCACCAATAGTGCGACAGGCGGCGTTGCGGATCGCTGATCAGCTTCAGTGCACACAGTCAGTGTCGTACTCCAGCGGCATGGCTGCTGACGAGGACCACGCCGGGCCATCCGGCCCACTGAGCGCTCAGTGTCGACGGAGCAGCCCTCGGGCCACCCGCGACAGGTCCGTGCCATACACAAGTTCGATCAAGCTGGGTCGCATGGGATGACTGCGCTCACTCGCGTGTCGATGTGTCGGTTGGGTGCTGCGGTGTGCTGTTCCAGGTTGGGAGCGTGAGTGCCGCGTCCATGCGCCGCAGCTCGTCGCGATGCAGCGCGCTCAGGCGCACCAGGACCCGCTCTCCTTCTGATGTCAGCAACACCCGCACCGCCCGGCCATCGCTCGGGTGCGCACCCCGCTCTACGAGCCCCTGACCCTGCGCCCGATCGACCAGTTCGACCACGCTGTGGTGGCGCAACTGGAGCCAGTCAGCGAGTTCCCGCACGGTCGCCCACTCCCGGCCGGGAAACCCCTTCAGCGCCAGCAGCAGCTGATACTGCTGTGGGGTGAGGCCGTTGCCGCGCACCGTCTCCTCGCTGAAGCGCAGATAGCGGCGGATCCCGAAGCGGAACCGAGCTAGCGCCTCGAAGTCCTGCTTCGTCAGAGGTTCGGATCCCGCCCCGTCGTTTCCCACCACCACCACCTGACACCACGTTCGCTCGGTCTCTCAATCACCACAGCACAATTATCGCGGTGGCGCTGCGGTTCGGTGCCTGGCTGGTGGCTGCCTGGCTGGCGGGATCATCGCGGCGTGGGCGAGGGCATCGCGCCCGCGCAGGACTCAACCGGCACTCGGCACCCCGCAGTGCCGCTGGGCCAGCTCATCACGCCATGTCCGCGTTAGCCGACGCTGGCCAAGGAGCAAGTAGGGAGCCCCGACGGTCGGGGGGAATCGCCGGGGCTCGTCATGCTCATCGGAATAGTGTTGGGCCGCGTTACAGCGCAGACATCGCATCCGGAAAACATCGCTGATCGGGTACGCTTTGCCCACCTCTGCCACCTTTTCGCTGCTCAGCGTTACCAAATTCACCCCAATAACCGAATTGGGTGGCGACGAGCGCGGCCTGATGTTACTTATCGTGCACAGTAACCTCACGTTCGGCTGGTCACCACCCTGGTCCGGCGGCTGTCCGGCGTGGCGCGACACCCTCGCCGACGCCGAGTCGTACGTGCCACCCGACCACTCGGTCGCGACCGTGCACCAGCGCTGCGTCGCTGCACCTGGGGGCTACCAACCCTGGTCACCCGGGGGCAAGTGACGCCGCAAAGAGAGTCCAAGCAGCGGGACGCCGGGGTGAGCGAAGTCATGCGACTCTAGCCCGACAAGGGCAGCCGCTGACTTTCGAACCGGGCCGGTAGGACACCCTTCCACATACCTGACCTTGAGAGGATATGGGTATGAGCCAGCCAGACCTCAAACCCCGCAGCCGGGACGTCACCGACGGTCTGGAGCGCGCCGCGGCCCGTGGCATGCTGCGCGCCGTCGGCATGCGCGACGACGACTTCGCCAAGCCCCAGATTGGCGTCGCGTCGTCCTGGAACGAGATCACCCCGTGCAACCTGTCGCTGGACCGGCTCGCCAAGGCCAGCAAGGAGGGCGTGCACGCCGCCGGGGGTTTCCCGATGGAGTTCGCCACGATCTCAGTGTCTGACGGCATCTCCATGGGCCACGTCGGGATGCACTACTCGCTGGTCTCCCGCGAGGTGATCGCCGACTCGGTGGAGACCGTGGTGGAGGCCGAGCGGCTGGACGGGACGGTGCTGCTGGCCGGCTGCGACAAGAGCCTGCCTGGGATGCTGATGGCCGCCGCCCGGCTCGACCTGGCCGCGGTGTTCCTCTACGGGGGCACGATCCTGCCCGGCCGGGTGGACGGCCGCGAGGTCACCATCATCGACGCCTTCGAGGCGGTGGGGGCCTGCGCCCGTGGCCTGATCAGCCGAGCCGACGTCGACGCGATCGAGCGCGCGATCTGCCCTGGTGAGGGTGCCTGCGCCGGCATGTACACCGCCAACACGATGGCCTGCGCGGCCGAGGCGCTGGGCATGTCACTGCCCGGCTCGGCCAGCCCGCCCGCGGTGGACCGGCGCCGCGACGGGTTCGCCCGGGCCAGCGGGTCCGCGGTGGTGGATCTGATTGTCCGCGGGATCACCGCTCGGCAGATCCTCACTCGTCCGGCGTTCGAGAACGCGATCGCGGTGGTGATGGCCTTCGGTGGCTCCACCAACGCGGTGCTGCACCTGCTCGCCATCGCCCACGAGGCCGGCGTGCCGCTGGAGCTCGACGACTTCAACCGGATCGGCGACAAGGTGCCGCACCTGGCCAATGTGAAGCCCTTCGGCGCGCACGTGATGGCCTCGGTGGACCAGGTCGGTGGCGTGCCGGTGGTGATGAAGGCATTGCTGGACGCGGGGCTGCTGCACGGTGACTGCCTCACCGTCACGGGGCGCACCGTCGCCGAGAACCTCACCGAGCTGGCCCCGCCCGACCTGGACGGGAAGATCCTGCACAGCCTCGCCAACCCGATCCACCCCACCGGCGGGATCACCATTCTGCGCGGCTCGCTGGCTCCCGAGGGTGCAGTGGTCAAGAGCGCCGGCTTCGACTCGACGCGCTTCGAGGGGCGAGCTCGGGTGTTTGACGGCGAACGGGCCGCCATGGACGCCATCCCAGACCTGCAGCCCGGGGACGTGGTGGTGATCAGGTACGAGGGTCCGCAGGGCGGGCCGGGGATGCGCGAGATGCTCGCGGTCACCGGCGCGATCAAGGGCGCCGGGTTGGGCAAGGACGTCCTGCTGCTCACCGACGGGCGCTTCTCCGGAGGCACCACCGGCCTGTGTGTCGGGCACGTGGCGCCCGAGGCGGCGCACGGCGGGCCGATAGCACTGGTCCGCGACGGCGACCCGATCGTGCTGGACATGGACCGCCGCGAGCTGACCCTGCAGGTCAACGCCGGGGAGCTACAGCGGCGCCGCCAGGAGTGGAAGCCCCCCGAGCGCCCCCTGCGCGGCGTGCTGGCCAAATACGCCCGGCTGGTCGGCTCCGCCGCGGAAGGCGCCGTCTGTGGATAACCCGTGAGTGGCACATGGGGCGATAGCTCGCATCTCCACTCACGGGTGGGCACGTCGGGGTGGGTATACCCGCCGTGGCGGGGGACGTTCTACCCGCCTGGATTGCCGCACCGCCGGGAGCTGGAGTACCTGTCCCGGCAGGTGAACAGCGTCGAGATCAACGGATCGTTCTACTCGCTGCAGCGGCCCTCCAGCTACCAGTCCTGGGCTGCGGCAACCCCAGAGGACTTCGTGTTCGCGGTCAAGGGCGGCCGCTTCATCACGCACATGAAGAAGCTGCGTGACGTCGAGACGCCGCTGGCGAAC
>DATHTJ010000310.1:0-5225 GCA_035463315.1 Pseudonocardiaceae bacterium | reverse complement strand
CCCGCTGCAGGAGGAGTGGTTGTTCACCGGCCGCCGCGCGGTCTTGGCGCGGATCCTGGCCTGGATCCACACGGAGAAGCCCGGCGCATTTGTGGTGACCGGATCGGCGGGCAGCGGGAAGTCCGCCGTGGTGGGGCGCATCGTTGCGCTGTCCGTGGGGGCGCAGCGACGACCGTTGCTTGAGCACGCTCCCCTGGAGCCGGAGGATCCGGATCCGGGCCTTGGCTGTATTGAAGCGGCGGTGCACCTGCGGGGCATGGGAGCCCACGATCTCGCGATCGTCCTGGCAGACCGCCTCAAGCTGCCCACGCCGGGAAGCTGCTGGCAGTTGGTCGAGGCAGTGGCGACGTTGCCCTATCCGCCGGTCCTGGTGTTCGACGGGTTGGACGAGGCGGTCCCCGAGCAGGCCACCGAGATCATGACAGACCTGCTGGTCCCGCTCAGTGTGCTGGCGAGCGTGCTGCTCGCGACCCGGCACGAGGAGTTCGGGTGGCACTCGCCGCCATCCGGCCAGGAGGCCGCCGTCCGGCTGGGTGAGCTGTTCGGAGCGAACGCGTCGGTTGTCGATCTGGACACCGAGCCGGACACCAGGCACGACATCGAGCGGTACCTGACCCGCCGGCTGCGCTCCGCTGGCCGGGCCGATCTCGTGCCGCGGGTGGCGCCGGTGCTCGCCAGGAAGGCGGCCACCCGTCAGGGCGGGTTCCTCTACGCCCGTACCGTGGTCTCCCAGATAGTGCGAGGGGTCATCGACGCCCATGCCGACGGCTGGGAGGGACAGCTTCCCGCGACAACCGTCAAGGCGCTGGAGCACGACCTGTCGAGCAGCACCCGGGTGCGTGACGGGGTGGAGCTTCCGGACGCCGCCAGGGACCTGCTGCGCGCGCTCGCCTGGGGAATGGGCCGGGGGCTGCCGGGACAAGGGGTGTGGGAGGCCGCAGCCACCGCGCTGAGCCCGGACGGTGTCGAGTATCGCGCCGCCGACCTGGACTGGGTGCTCGAACACTACGGATGCCACATCGTCGAAGACGAACAGGACGACGAGACGGTCTACCGGCTCTCGCACCGCACGTTCGTCGAGCACCTCGTCGCGTCCTCCCCGGACGTGGCCGGTCTCGCGGCAGGCCAGGCACTGGCCGAAGCCCTGGTCGCCTTCACTGACACGCAGACCCACCACGGCGGTGCGACGGATCTGTGCAGCCCCTACCTGCGACGTCACCTGCCCAGGCACGCCGCGCACGCAGGCCCCGCCGGCGTTGCCGCGCTGCGCAAGCTGGCCGAGGCCGACCCCGAGTTCTACCTGCCTGGCCTCGCGGCGGCGCTGTGTGACTTCGTCGCCCATCTGATCGCGGTGGGCAACCGCGAGGCTGCGCTGATCACCACCCGGCACGCTATCGAGACCTACCGGGCGCTGGTGGACGCGAATCCCACCTACCTGCCTGGCCTCGCGGCCGCGTTGGGCAGCCTCGCCGCTCAGCACGGCGACCTGAACCAGCACGACGTCGCCCTGACCCCCGCCCAGGAGGCAGCCGACATCTGCCAGCGGTTGACCGAGACATCCGCCGAGGCCTATTTCACCCATCTCGTCATGGCCCTGAAGAACCTCACCTACCACCTCGCGGCACTCGACCGGCTCTCCGCTGCTGTCGACGTCTACACCAGCTACATCGAGACCTTCGCCGCGTCGCCGGCCACCAGAGATGCGTTGATCATCGAGCGGGCCGGGTTCCACATCAACCACGGTGATGCGTCCACCGGCCTACGCGAGCTCGTCACCCTGCTGACGTTGGACGACGGCCAGACGCCGGATCCCGTCGTGCTGGCCGCGCGCAATGTCCTGCGCGCGCACCGCTTTCGGGACCCAGCCGCCGTGAGCCAGGCATGGCACGAGGTCACCGGGACCGAGCAACCGGACTGGCTTGCCCTTACCCCGGCCCAGATCGGTCTCGTCACCGAGTGGGTCACGGCGCCGAACTGGGCGAAGTCGAAAGACTTCTTCGCAGCGCATGCCGAGGAACTGCTGGATGACCCGGCCACCGTCGTACTCGACGAGCTGGCGCTGGTCGCTGCGGCGCAGGTCGATCTGCACCTGCATCTTCTCGACGGGGTGCGGGAGCTCGGCCTCGAAGGGGCCTACCGGCCCCTGCTGCTCAGGGATCTGCTGACGGACTGGGTCAAGCTGCAGAATTGGCAGGACTCACGATCCTTCGCCGAGGAGCACGCAACTGATCTGCTCACTGTCGAGGCCGAAGTCGCGCTGATCTACCTCGGGAATCCCCTCGGCACCCTGGTAAACCTCGCGTTGCTCCGCCTCGCCCGGCGGGACGGTTTCCGGGCCGCCTACGCCTGCGTGACCGACCGCCAGATGGCTGCCGACCGGATGCGGCGGGCGCTCGCCGAGGTGGAGCCGGACCCCATCGCCGAACTCGCTGCGCTGGAGGGGCAGGTCTTCGGTGAGCGGTTCACCGCCGCCGCGCACCTTGTCGTCGCCGCATCGCTCATGGGTGAGGTGGCGATCGACACCACCAGGCTGGAGGAGCTCGCCGAGCAGGCCGACCCAGCCGATCGGCAGCGGGTGGCAGCCGAGATCGCCGATCTCATCAGCCGGGCCCCGGAACAGGCGGGCTACCTCGCCACCTTGCCCGAGATCCTGCTCTCACCTGCCCGACAGGCAGACGCGCCGGGGCTGTCGGACTCTCGATAGACAGTGGCCCGCTCGCCTATGGTGCCCGGACACGGCTGCTGGGCCAGGGTGGTGGGCTCCCGCAGCGGGAGATCGCGCGGCGGACCGGGCAGTCCCAGTCCGACGTGTCCGACATTGCCCGCGGTCGGCGTCGGGTGGAGAACCTTCATCTGTTGCGGCGAATCGTCGGAGGGCTGGAGATCCCGCCGGAGCGCATGGGCCTGTCCTGGTGGGGCCCGGACGGCAGGTACTGGGGACCTGCGGGCGCCTACAGTGGACAGGTCGCGGTCAACGACCCCCTGGAGGGAATGGAGGACGAAGTGTTGCGCAGGCACCTGGTGGCGCTGGGCGCGGTCGCCGGCTTCGGCGTCCTGATCCCGGGGGTGGGGGCGCTGGCCGATCCGTACCCGGCCCCGGGCGAGCTGCTGTTGCCGTCGCGGGTGGGCATGTCGCATGTGGCCTGGATCAAGGAGACGACCCAGCGGGTGTTGGCGCTATTACGTGCGCACGGCGGCCAGGCGGAGGTTGCCAGCGCCATGGCCACCCACTTCACCCGCTGGATGAGCGTGGACGCCACCGACGCTGTCCAGCGCTCCCTCCGCCTGGCGCTGGCCGAGGCGCACGAGGTAGCGGGGTTGTGCTGCTTTGATTCTGGTCACGACCGGCACGCACGCGACCACTACCGTCAGGCCCTCGAACTGGCCATCGAGACCGGTGACCATCATCGCGCGGCCTCTGCGCTGCAGCGCTCGGGCGCGCTGGAGGCGATGGCCGGTCACCCAGACCACGCGCTGAAGTGCTACCAGCTCGGGCAGAGCGCACTGCTTCGCGCTGCCGGTGACGACCCCCGGACGGCGTTCCTGGCCTCGTGGCTGGACGCGGCTTCGGCGCAGGCGTACGCCCGGATGAACGACCACCAGCAGACCATGACCTGCCTGCGCCGGTCACGCGACGGCTGGGAGCCGCCGGACGCATTCCAGCAGGCCGACTTCGACTGGACCACGGCCGACGCGGTCTGGCGCCTGGGGCGGCTCGATAATGCCGAGCCGTTCGCGGCATCAGCGGTACAGACCTTCGGCACGCGCGACCGCCGCGACGGGGTGAAGGCGCGGCTGACCCTGGCCACCATCCAGGTGCAGGCCGGAGAGCCCCGCGGGCTGGTGCTCGCTCGCCACGCCATCGAGGAGGTGGCGGTGCTGCCCTCGGTGCCCACCCGCCGACGCCTCGACCCGCTAGCGGAGGCGCTGGCGACCCGGCCGGGTTCCGACGCGAAGGACCTGGCCCACCGCGCTCAGCAGGTCGCCGCGACCCGGGCGTAGCCGGTCGGTGCCCGAGCCCGCAGCATGAGCCCGGCCTGGGCTGGGCGCTGTGGGATGGTGGTCTACCCTCGCGGCAGCCCAGAGGCTTGGCCGTCACCGTGGCTTCGGGTAGAGGAGTGATGATGGGGAGTGCAGCTGCCGAGGACTACCGCGCATGTCTGGAGGGGGTTGCGCTGCTTGGTGAGCGTGACCTTGATGGGGCCGCCGCCGTCCTGGAACCGCTGGTCGACACCGAGGGCTGCCCGTGCCGGGTTGAGGCCGCGTTCCTGCTGGGCGTGGTGCGCCTGGCGCAGGCCCTCCCCGACGGCATGCGCCGCAGCGCCGCTGCGGATGCCTTCGCCGTTGCCGCCGCAGGCGGGAATCCGGTGTACAGCCCCGCTGCGGCCTACCGGTACGCGACCTTGCACAACAACGGAGATCCCGAGCAGCGCCGAGCGAGCTGGCAGCGCGTGGTGGACACCAGAAGCCGGGCCTACAGCCCGGTCGCGCACTACGCGATCGCCCAGATCTGGCGTCAGGAAGGCCGCGACGACGAGGCCGAGAAATCCATGATCCAGGCATGGATCAGCTCGGACCCCGAATACTGCCCCAAGGCTGCGGTGTGGCTGACTGAGCGCTTCGCCCGTGCTGGCAAATGGGACCAGATCGCGGGGATCGGGATCATGATCAATCTTGAGTACGGGCCGTTCTTCCTGCACAACCAATTTGAGCAGCGCGAGCAACTGGCGTCCATGTGGCGCTATCAGTTATTGGACAACTCGAATCCGGTTATCGTGCTGCGGGCTACCCACGCTCTCGCGCAGTTCGACGGTGTTACCGAGACACCTACCCTGCAGACCCTGCTGCGCGACTACATAGCTACACAGGCGGACGGCGGCGAGACCCCGGAAACCGCGGAACTCCCGGAGGGCCTGGAGATCCCGGCTTCTGAGGAACACCTATGGCGGCGGCCTTGGTGGCTCGGGACTGTGGCTGCCCATCACGATCGTGGCACGCTGCCCGAGCTGACCCATGACCTGTTCTGGTTCATCGACCAGTTCTACTCTCGCATCATATTGCCCTACGCCGAGAATGAGGTCGAGGATCCGCTAGGCATGGTCCGCAGTCTCGTGCACTCAGTGGACGACTTCCGGTGGGGCTGGCTGCTGCAGGAGAGCGTCCGGCAGCGGATGAACGCCATTCTGGGATTCGAGGTGCTCCCACCCGGCTGGCCTAACCACGGC
>DATHTJ010000309.1:0-31091 GCA_035463315.1 Pseudonocardiaceae bacterium | reverse complement strand
TTGCTGATGTACTGCACCACCCCGTCGGGCACCAGGTACCAGACCGGCAGGCCGCTGGCGACGCGCTGCCGGCAGTCCGACGAGGAGATCGCCAGAGCCGGCACCTCGACCAGGCTCACCGCGCGGTCAGGCAAGTGCCTGCCGTCAAGATGGAACCCCGGGCGGGTCACCCCGACCAGGTGTGCCAGCTCGAACAGCTCGTCGACCCGCTTCCAGGACAGGATCTGCGCCAGCGCGTCAGCCCCGGTGATGAAGAACATCTCATCGTCGGGGAACTGCGTGCGCAGGTCGGTGAGGGTGTCCACGGTGACGGTGGGAGCCCGGCGGTCGACGTCCACCCGGCTGGTGGAGAACCGCGGGTTGGACGCCGTGGCGATGACCGTCATGAGGTAGCGGTCTTCGGTTGGGCTGACTTCACGCTGGCCCTTCTGCCACGGGATCCCGGTGGGCACGAACACGACCTCGTCCAACCTGAACCGGGCCTGTACCTCGCTCGCGGCGACGAGGTGGCCATGGTGGATCGGGTCGAAGGTCCCGCCCATGACCCCGAGTCGCTGCCCAGACATGGGCGCAGCCTAGGCGACATCGGGTAAGGTCATCCGGGTCAGCTCCGGCTGGGATGAGCTGAAACCTGGGTGGCCGACCGGCGGTTGGACAGTCGTGGCGAGCAAAAGTCTCAGCGAGGTCTCTTCCAGAGAACGGGCTCTGGTCGACGCCTTGACCTCGGGCTGCGTGGTGGCGTGCAGCAGACTCACTGTTGAGCAGCTGGCAGCAACGAAGAACCTCAGATACACCCTCCGGGCCGAACTTATCCGGGATCTGGTCCTGGGACGCAGCGGTGACCGTCTTGATCCGCTGGGGGTGCGGATCCATGGCGCGCGGATCACCGGAACGCTTGATCTCACCCACGTTCCGGCCGCAGTGGGGATTGAGCTGCGAGGCTGCTACTTCGAGCGCACTGTGTTCCTGGCAAGTGCCCGCTTACCCTGGTTGACCTTGAGTGCCTCGCACCTCCCGGCTCTGGACGGCGACGGCCTCCGGGTCGAGGGCGATGTACTCCTCGGCGACGGGTTCACTGCCACCGGCCAGGGCGAGGAGGGCGCCGTGCGGTTGCTGGGCGCCCACATCAGCGGCCAACTCAACCTCAACGGCGCGAGGCTGACCAACGACACCGGCCCGGCCCTCATCGGCGACGGACTCCACGTCGACGGCGACGTGTTCGGTGGGGGCTTCGTCGCCGCCGGGCACGGCGAGCTCAGCGCGGTGCGGCTGCCAGGCGCCCACATCAGCGGCCAACTCAACCTCAACGGCGCGGAGCTGACCAACCAAGCCGGTCCGGCCTTCATCGGCGACGGACTCCATGTCGACGGCGGGCTGGTCCTCGCCGAGGGATTCACCGCCACCGGACACTGCACACGCGGCGCGGTGCGGCTGCCAGGCGCCCACATCAGCGGTCAACTCAACCTGGACGGCGCGGAGCTGATCAACAACACTGGCCCGGCCCTCATCGGCGACCACCTCCAGGTCAACGGTGGCGTGTTCCTCGACGGGTTCACCGCCACCGGACACGGCGAAGACGGCACGGTGCGGTTGCCGGATGCCCACATCAGCGGCCAACTCAACCTGGACGGCGCGGAGCTGACCAACTACGCCGGCCCGGCCCTCATCGGCGACCACCTCCAGGTCGGCAGCGACATGTTCGCCGAAGGGCTCACTGCCACCGGACACAGCACAGACAGCGCCGTGCGGCTATCGGATGCCCACATCAGCGGCCAACTCAACCTCAATGGCGTGAAGCTGACCAACCAAGCCGGCCGTGCTCTCATTGGCGACCACCTCCAGGTCGGCAGCGACATGTTCGCCGAAGGGCTCACTGCCTCCGGACACAGCACAGACGGCGCTGTGCGGCTACCAGACGCCCGGATCAGCGGCCAACTCAACCTCAACAATGCGAAGCTGACCAACCCGGCTGGGCCTGTCCTCGATCTGGAGGACGCCGAGGCCAAACACCTGTTCCTGCCGGCACACGTCATTTGTCCACACGGCCCAGCAAGCAGGTCGACGTGCACCACACCGGAGCGTCGACTCGCGCTATCCGGCCTCGTCTACACGTCACTTCATACCGTTGGCTGGCACGAGTGGCTGCACCTGATCACTCACCACACCCATGATTATCGGCCGCAGCCTTATCAGCAGCTTGCCGCCGTGTTGAAAAGCACTGGCCACGAGTCCACTGCGCGGGATGTCCTTATCGCCCAGCAGCGGGACCTTCATGATCGTGGTGAGCTCGGTGGACGGCTGATCAAAGGGGCGCACCGGCTGTGGGGAGTACTCGCCGGATACGGCTACCGCAGTGGCCGCATCGCCGTAGCCCTCCTGGTGGTGCTCCTGATGGCGGCGGGACTGGGTGTCGCCGCCGGGCACACTTCCGTCGAGCCAGGCCGCTACATCACCGCACACACCAGCCAAGCCGACGACCCCCACTCGCCGTGCTCACTGCTCGAGCAGATCGGAGTGGGTATCGACCGCAGCCTGCCGCTGGCCACCACGGGCACCCGCGACCGATGTGATTTCGACACCTCCAGCCCCCTCGGCGAAGCATTCACCGCGGCCACCTGGATACTCCAAACCCTCGTCTGGGCACTGGCCATCCTCGTCATCGCCGGCTACCTCAGGCTCATCCGCACCACCTAGTCGGACTGCCCGGAGAGACGTTGGTGGCTCTTCAAGGGCGGCCAACCAGGGGGTTGGCCGCCCTTGAAGAGCCACCAACTAGGCGTCAGCCGCCGATATGGCTCATCTCCACCTTGGCGAGTCCGATCGTCGCGGTCGTTCGCTGGGCCGAGTAACGGTCGGTCCGACCCTGCCAGATACCCCTGATCTCGGTGTGGAGTTCCTCGTCGCTGCGGCCGCTGCGCAGCAGCGCGCGAAGGTCGTGGCCGGCACTGGCGAACAGGCAGGTGTACAACTCGCCCTTGGCGGACAGTCGAGCCCGGGAGCAGGTGCGGCAGAACGGCTTGGTGATCGAGGCGATCACGCCGACCTCGCCACCGCCGTCGAGGTAGCGGTACCGGGTGGCCACCTCGCCGATGTACGTGGGGTCCAGCGGTTCGATCGGCCAGACGGCGTTGATGCGCTCGATGATCTCCGCTGCGGGGACGACGTCGTCCATCCGCCAGCCGTTGGTGCTGCCGACGTCCATGTACTCGATGAAGCGGACCACGTAGCCGTGCTCGCGCCCGAAGCCGGCGAGATCGACAATGTCCTGGCCGTCGTTCATGCCGCGCTTGACCACCGTGTTGACCTTCACGGGGGTCAGCCCGACGTCGGCAGCGGTCGCAATGCCGCTGAGGACGCGGGCCAGCGGGATCTTCACGTCGCTGATGGCCCGAAACGTCGCCTCATCAAGGGAGTCCAGGCTGACCGTGACCCGCCTCAGCCCGGCATCCCGAAGCGCTTGTGCCTTCGCGGCCAGCAGCGCCCCGTTGGTCGTCAGGGCCACGTCGTCCACGCCCTCAATGCCGACCAGCTGCTCGACAAGTCGCTCGATACCGTGCCGGAGCAGGGGCTCCCCCCCGGTGAGCCGCAGCTTCCTGACACCCAGGCGAGCGAAGACCGCCCCGAGCCGTCCGATCTCCTCGAACGAGAGCAGCTCAGAGTGGTCCATGAAGGGAAAGTCGGTCCCAAACACGTCACGCGGCATGCAGTAGCAGCAGCGGAAATTGCACCGATCGGTCACCGAAATCCGCAGGTCTCGCAGCGGGCGGCCGAATTTGTCGCTAACCAGGGTCATGGACTCCACACTCGATCTTCGCGTTGCACCGTGAGAAAGTTCAGCTCAACCATCTAGAGTACCCACTACCCCATCGGTGAAACCGGAATGACCACGAATTGTCGCAGGTACAGGTCAGCGAAGGTGACTGGTCCACGCGGTCCGGGCACCCGGTCGACGTTGATCCCAGTCTCCGGGACCCTCCGTAGCTTGAACCCGTCAAGCAGGCGGGTGCTGGCGTTCCAGAACGCCCCGGTGCCGGTGTAGCTGTCCAGGAACTCGCGCGCGGCGGCCTCGTCGCGGGTGACGATCGTGGCGGCCAGCCCGGAGGTTTCCTGGTTAGCGACCTGGGCAGCGTGCCCCGGGCCGGCGACCCGGCTCACGGTCAGCGTTGCCTCCCGGCCGGTGTCCAGCGCCCACTCGTGCCCGAGCGGGTGATCGTGCGGCGGCAGCGACAGCGCGATCCCGCGCTGCCGGGCGGCCTCGAGCAGCGCGTTGTACAACTCTTCCGGGGCACCGTCGGCGACCAGCAGCAGGTTCACCCGGTTGCAGACACCCAGCCGGTCCAGCCCGGCCACGAGCAGCTCGATGGCCAGCGCAGGGTCAGCTGCGGCATCGACGTAGAGCACCCCGCCACCGTCGGCGTGGGCCAGCACCCGCACCCCGTGGTGGGCCCCCTCAGCGGCCAGCGTCCGGGTGGTCTCTCCGCTGCCCCGGACGATGACCAGGGGTATCAGATCGGGCTGCTGCACCATGGCGATGGCACAGTCCCGGCGCGGGTCGGGCACCAGTTGCACGGCGGCCGGGTCCAACCCGGCGTCGGCCAGCGCCGGCGCGATGATCTGCTCGCGCAGCGCCAGCGCGGAGCGCAGCGCCGCCGACCCGGTTCGCAGCACCCCGGCGTTGCGGGACTTCACCAGCTGCGAGGCGACATCGACGGTGACATTGGGCCGGGCCTCGAAGGTGGCGCCCACCACACCGACCGGGCGGCGGCGCTCGATCAGCCGCAACCCGTCCGGACGATCTTCCAGCACCCGGTCCCGGGACGGGAACGGGACCCGGGCGAGCAGGGCGAGCTGGTCGGCCATCTCGGTCAGCCGGGCCTGCCCCAGGCGCAGCCGGTCGACCAGCGCGTGGGTCATCCCGGACTGCTCAGCTGCGGCGATGTCGGCGAAATTCGCGGCGAGCACCGTATCGGCGGACGCACTCAGCCGCTGCGCCATGGCGTGCAGCGCGGCGTCGATGGTCTCGTCTGACGCCGTGGCGAGGACCGCAGCGGCTCGCTGCGCCTGCCGGGCACACCCGGCAACGACGTCGGCCGCAGACTCGATGGACGCCTCGGTAGCCATTCGAACCTCAGTGGTCGTTCGGAGCTGCACAGCTCCCGAGCCTACGGGGCGGTCGTCGCCCGTAGTGGGAGAGCATGGCGCCATGACCCCCACTCATCTGCCCACTAAGCTGCACAGCACCGCCGAGGCGGTGCTCGAGGCGCTGGCCGGACCCGGCGCGCGGTTACGTGACGACCAGTGGACCGCGATCGAGGCGCTGGTGGCGCACCGGCGCCGCGCGCTGGTCGTGCAGCGCACCGGCTGGGGCAAGTCGGCGGTGTACTTCGTGGCCACCGCCCTGTTGCGGGCCGCTGGCGCCGGGCCGACAGTGATCGTCTCACCGCTGCTGGCGTTGATGCGCAACCAGATCGCCGCCGCTGGCCGGGCCGGCGTGCACGCGGCGACGATCAACTCGTCCACTATGGACTCCTGGACCCAGGTGCAGGATCGGGTGGCTGCCGGCGAGGTCGACGTGCTCCTGGTGAGTCCGGAACGGCTGAACAATCCCGACTTCCGGGACGCCGTGCTGCCCTCGCTGACCGCCACGGCAGGGCTGCTCGTGGTCGACGAGGCGCACTGCATCTCCGACTGGGGGCACGACTTCCGGCCCGACTACCGCCGGCTGCGTACCCTGCTCGCCGATCTGCCGGCGGGGGTACCCGTACTCGCCACCACGGCGACCGCGAACGACCGGGTGGTACACGACGTCGCCGAGCAGCTCGGCATCTCCGTCGGCGGCGATGCGCTGGTACTTCGTGGATCGCTGGATCGCGAGTCCCTCCACCTGGGGGTGCTGCGGCTGGCGACCTCGGAGCAGCGGCTGGCCTGGTTGGCCGCGCACCTCGACGAGCTATCCGGCTCCGGGATCGTCTATGTGCTCACCGTGGCAGCGGCTGAGGACGTCGCGGCGTTGCTGCGCGCGGCCGGGCATGCGGTGGTCGCCTACACCGGGCGCACCGAGACGGCTCAGCGCGAGTCGATAGAGGCCGACCTGCTGGGCAACCGGGTCAAGGCAGTGGTCGCCACCTCGGCGTTAGGCATGGGGTTCGACAAGCCAGATCTGGGGTTCGTGGTGCACCTGGGCGCGCCAGCCTCGCCGATCGCCTACTACCAGCAGGTCGGCCGGGCCGGACGAGGGGTGCGGCGGGCAGAGGTGCTGCTGCTTCCCGGGCCCGAGGACCGCGACATCTGGGCCTACTTCACCTCACTCGCCTTCCCCGCCGAGCAGGTGGTACGGCAGATCCTGCAGGTCCTCGCCGCCGCGGCAGGTCCACTGTCGACCCAGGTTCTGGAGTCCAGAGTGGAGCTGGGGCGAACTCGACTGGAGGTGGTGCTCAAGGTGCTCGACGTGGACGGCGCGGTCCGCCGGGTGCGCGGCGGCTGGATCGCGACCGGGCAACCGTGGCACTACGACGCGCAGCGCTATACCCGCATCGCGCAGGCCCGCCACGCCGAGCAACGGGCGATGTTGTCCTATCTGAGCACCGAAGGGTGCCGTATGGAGTTCCTCCGCCGGGCACTGGACGATCCCGCCGCAGCCCCGTGCGGGCGCTGCGACAACTGCACCGGCCGGCGCTGGTCGCCCACCGTCCCGGCCGCAGCCCAGGCCGCCGCCCGCGACCAGTTGCGGCGTCCCGGCGTGGAGATCGTGCCGCGGCGGCAGTGGCCAACCGGCCTCGCGGCGTGGGGTCTGGACCTCGCCGGGCGCATCCCGACCGCCGAGCTGGCCGAAGCGGGTCGCACGGTGGGCCGGCTGACCGATCTGGGCTGGAGCGCGCGGCTGCGGGAGATCTTCTCGACAAGCGCCGGGGACGGGCCGGTGCCAGATGAGCTGTTCGACGCCTGCGTCACCGTGCTGGCTGGCTGGGACTGGCCGGCTCGCCCCCTGGGCATCGTCGCGATGAGCTCCCGGTCCCGGCCCACGCTGGTTCTCGATCTCGCCGAGCGGATCGCCGCGGTAGGCCGGCTGCCGCTGCTGGGCACGATGACCAGCACCGGACCCTCCCCCTCAGCGGCGAACTCGGCGCACCGGGCCGCGGCGCTGCTGGGTTCCCTGCGAGCGCCCGAACTCCCCGCCCTGGACGGTCCGGTACTACTGGTGGATGACCGGGTGGACACTGGCTGGACGCTCACCGTGGCCGCTCGCGCCTTGCGTCACGCCGGGGCGCCCGCCGTGCTCCCCTTCGCCCTCGCAACCACCTGAACCGGCTACCCGTGAGTGGCATTGAGTGCTGGAACGCTGTGACGCACTCACGAGCCGGGGTTTACACCGGCACCAAGTCATCGGCGTGCACGACCTCACGGCGCAGCTCGGAAGGCAGATCACGGGTGGAGCGGCCGATCAGCTCGGGCAGCTCCGTCGCGTCGAACCCGACCATTCCCCGGGCGACCACCACGCCCTGTCCGTCGATCAACTCCACCACGTCGCCCGCCTCGAAGTCACCCTCGACGCCGATGATGCCGGCAGCGAGCAGCGAACGCCGGCGGT
Source organism: Pseudonocardiaceae bacterium (assembly GCA_035463315.1). Taxonomy (GTDB): domain Bacteria; phylum Actinomycetota; class Actinomycetes; order Mycobacteriales; family Pseudonocardiaceae. The sequence goes on along the minus strand of DATHTJ010000309.1, from coordinate 23,503 downwards.
GCACCACCGCGCTCACCGCTCCGTCGTCCAGGTGCAGCCGGCCGGCTGCACCCGCGGCGTGGCGCAGCCAGAACCGGCGGGCGGACAGCCGCGCCCCGGTGGGCGCGAACGCAGTACCGACATCGGCCGGACCCAACGCTCGCCCGACCTGCGCGGCCGCGGCCAGCAGCACCGGCACGCCGGCTTGTGATGCCACCGTTGCGGCGTCGAGTTTGGAGGCCATTCCCCCGGTGCCCAGCGCACCAACGTCGCCAACCTGCACGCCGTGCACATCGGCCGGACTGAACACCTCGGCAACCAGGCGAGCTGCACCACGTCGAGGGTCACCGTCGTAGAGCCCACCGACATCGGAGAGCAACACCAGTGCGTCGGCCCCGACCAGGTGCGCCACCAGGGCAGCCAGCCGGTCGTTGTCGCCGAACCGGATCTCGTCGGTGACCACCGTGTCGTTCTCGTTGACCACCGGCAGCACGCCGAGACCGCGCAGCCGGGCGAAGGTGCGCTGGGCGTTGCGGTAGTGCGCGCGGCGGACCATATCGTCGTTGGTCAGCAGCACCTGCCCGACGGTGCGGCCATGCCGCCCCCAGGATTCGGCGTAGGCATGTGCCAGTGCCAGCTGCCCGACGCTGGCGGCGGCCTGCTGGGTGGCCAGATCGCGGGGCCGGCGGCGCAGCCCCAGCGGGGCCAGCCCGGCAGCGATCGCACCCGAGGACACCAGCACCAGGTGGGTGCCAGTCGCGACGCGGGCGGCGAGCGCGTCGACCAGCGTGTCCAACCGCGCCCGGTCCAGCCCGCCAGCCGCCGTGGTGAGCGAGGAGGAACCGACCTTGACCACCAGGTGCCGCGCCTGCGCCACGGCCTGCCGGGTCGGGCTCACTCCTGCTCCAGCGCACCCTCGGCGACAGGCTCGCGCCTGGTGCGCCGGGCGGCCTTGCGCTGGGCGGCGCCGGCGCGCTCATCGCCGTCCAACCGCCAGTCCGTCCCCCGCCCCCCCAGGCGAACCGCGGTCGCTCCGGCCGGTGTGGAGGGCTCCCAGTCAAAGGTGACGTCGCCGATGGTGACCGGGCACCCGGCACGGGCACCCGCGGCAGCCAGGGCGTCCTCGACACCGAGCCGGGCCAGCCGATCGGCCAGGTAGCCGACGGCCTCGGCGTTGTCGAAGTTGGTCTGCCGCACCCACCGCTGCGGGCGGATGCCACGGACGATGAACCCCTCAGGCTGATCGGGGTCGGCCGTGACCTCGAAACCGGACTCGTCGACCGCCGAGGGGCGCAGCACCACCCGGGTGGGCTCTGGTGGCGGCTGGTCGGCTCGGTGCCGGCGCACCGCGGTGCCGAGAGCGAAGGTGAGCTCCCGCAGACCCTCGGTGGTCACCGTGGACACGCAATACACCGGCAGCCCACGGGCCGCGAACTCGGGACCTACCATCTGGGCCAGCTCCCGAGCGTCCGGCACGTCGATCTTGTTGAGCACCACCAGCCGGGGCCGCGACGCCAGCTCGCCGCCCAGCGACGGGGTGTAGGCGGCCAGCTCGCGCTCCAGGGCATCCACATCAGACAGTGGGTCGCGGCCGGGCGCCAGGGTCGCGCAGTCCACGACGTGCACCAGCACCGCGCAGCGTTCGATGTGCCGCAGGAACTCCAGCCCCAGCCCCTTGCCCTGGCTGGCACCGGGGATCAGGCCGGGGACGTCAGCGACGGTGAACACCGTCTCGCCCGCGGTGACTACGCCGAGATTGGGCACCAGGGTGGTGAAGGGGTAGTCGGCAATCTTGGGACGGGCCGCCGAGAGCACCGAGACCAGGGAGGACTTGCCCGCTGAGGGGAACCCGACGAGCCCGACATCGGCCACCGACTTCAGTTCCAGCACCAGATCCCGGGCTTGGCCCGGCTCGCCGAGCAGGGCGAAACCTGGTGCCTTGCGGGCTCGGGAGGCCAGCGCTGCGTTGCCCAGCCCACCGGGCCCACCGGCCGCGGCGACGAACCGGGTTCCGGCGCCCACGAGGTCGGCCAGCACCTCGCCCTCGGGGGTGAGCACCACGGTGCCGTCCGGCACCCGCAGCACGAGGTCCTCCCCCACCGCGCCGTTGCGGTTGCCGCCCTGTCCCTGCTTGCCGCCGGAGGCCCTTGCCTGGGAGCGGTAGTGGAAGTCGAGCAGGGTGTGCACCCCGGGATCCACCTCCAGCACCACATCGCCGCCGCGCCCACCGTTGCCCCCGTCGGGGCCCCCCAGTGGCTTGAACTTCTCCCGGTGCACCGACGCGCAGCCGTGACCGCCGTCGCCCGCAGCAACGTGAATCACCGCACGGTCCACGAACCGGGACACCTCAGCTCCTCCTCGATTCCCTCGGTGCTGCAACGCCGACGAGGGGCGGGCCGGTCATCTCGCCGGTCCCGCCCCTCGTGGGGATGCTCGCTGTGTAGGCCGGCTCAGGCCTCGGCCGGGACGATGTTGACCATCTTGCGCCCACGTCTCATGCTGAACTGCACCGAACCCGCCTCGAGTGCGAACAGGGTGTCGTCGCCGCCGCGGCCGACGTGCGCGCCCGGGTGGAACTTGGTGCCCCGCTGGCGGATGAGGATCTCGCCTGCGTTGACCTTCTGTCCGCCGAACCGCTTCACCCCGAGCCGCTGGGCGTTGGAGTCACGGCCGTTCCGGGAGCTGGATGCGCCCTTCTTATGTGCCATCGGTGCTCACAACCTCCCAAGGTCACTGCGCTTCACAAGGTCACTGCGCTTCAAGGGTTATTGGGCTTCAAGGATTATGGGGAGATGCCGGTGACCTCGACGCGGGTCAGCTGCTGGCGGTGACCCTGGCGCTTGTGGTAGCCGGTCTTGTTCTTGAACTTGTGGATCCGGATCTTGGGGCCCTTGGTCTGTGCGACGACCTTTGCCCGGACCGAGGCTGCGCCAAGGGCAGTGACGTCGGTGGTCACCTCGGAGCCGTCCACGAGCAGCACGGCGGGGAAGCTGACCTCGGTCCCGGGCTCGCCCTCGAGCTTCTCCACCTCGACGACGTCCCCGACGGACACTTTGTACTGCTTGCCGCCGGTCTTCACGATCGCGTACATCGAGTGAGGCTCCTGCTGTTCGACTGAATCGGACTGATGCTGTGTCGGCCGACGCTGTGTGCACAGACAAGCGAACAAACCTAGGCCCGCCGATCAGGCGGGCCGACAATGAGGGTACGGCCCGCCATCCGGCCCGGTCAAACCGGGGTGCTCACCTCATGTGCATTACCGCGCAGGACCGGAACGGCCGGGGCGGCACCCTCTGGTAGATCTGAGGCGGGCGGTCCGGCCGGCCGCGAGGCAGCGCGGCGGCGCCGCGTCACGGTGCGTGCGGTGGGCTGTCCAGCCGCCCCCGGAGCGTCGGCCACCAAGGGAGCCGCCACGGGGGTGCTACTGGCGGCAGCCCCCGACGTGGGCTCAGACGAATCCGGCGGTGCGATCTCGCCAGCGGCCAGGGCCTCGGCGCTTACCTGCTCCGATGTCGCAGGATCGCCTCCCGATCCACGTCCACGGGACCGCGCGCGACGTCCGTTCACACCACCGGAGTCCTTGGCCTTGGACACCTGCCCGGCCGGCGCTGGAACCACCTGGCTTCGGACGTTCACCGGCTCCGCGGACACCAGCACGCCACGGCCCTTGCAGTGTTCGCAGGTGGTGGAATACGCCTCCAGCAGCCCGGTGCCGACCTTCTTCCTGGTCATCTGGACCAGCCCCAGCGAGGTGACCTCGGCAACCTGGTGACGGGTGCGATCCCGGCCTAGGCATTCGGTCAGCCGGCGTAGCACGAGGTCGCGGTTCGACTCGAGCACCATGTCGATGAAGTCGATCACGATGATCCCGCCGATGTCCCGCAGCCGGAGCTGCCGGATGATCTCCTCGGCGGCTTCGAGGTTGTTGCGGGTGACGGTCTCCTCGAGGTTGCCGCCCGACCCGGTGAACTTGCCGGTGTTGACGTCGATCACGGCCATCGCCTCGGTGCGGTCGATGATCAGGTAGCCACCGGAGGGCAGCCACACCTTGCGGTCCAGCGCCTTGGTGATCTGCTCGTCGATCCGGAACTCGACGAATACGTCGCCGGCACCGGTATGCCGGCGCACCCTTGTCATCAGGTCCGGAGCCACATGCTTGACGTAGCCCTCCACGGTGTCCCAGGCGCCGTCACCCTGGACGACGAGTTCGCGGAAGTCCTCGGTGAACAGATCCCGCACCACCTTCACCAGCAGGTCGGGCTCCTCGTAAAGCAGCTCCGGTGCTTTGACCTTGCCCCCGGAACTGTCCGCGGAGGCACCACACCTGTTCTGGATGACCTCCCATTGAGCTTGCAACCGGCGGACATCGCGAGCCAGTTCCTCCTCACTGACCCCTTCCGAGGCGGTCCGGATGATCACGCCGGCATCCTCGGGGACGATCCGCTTGAGCACCTCCTTGAGGCGCTTGCGCTCGGTATCGGGCAGCTTGCGGCTGATCCCGGTGGCCCGACCGCCCGGCACGTACACCAGGAACCGGCCAGGCAAGCTGATCTGGGTGGTCAGCCGGGCGCCCTTATGACCCACCGGCTCCTTCGTGACCTGCACGAGAACGCTGTCACCGCTGGATAGGGCCTGCTCGATGCGACGTGCCTTGCCCTCGAGCCCGGCGGCGTCCCAGTCCACCTCGCCGGCGTAGAGCACCGCGTTGCGACCCCGTCCGATGTCCACGAACGCGGCCTCCATCGAAGGCAGCACGTTCTGCACCCTGCCGAGATAGACGTTGCCGACCAGCGATCCAGAGCCCGACGCAGTGACGAAGTGCTCCACGAGGATGTCGTCCTCGAGCACCCCGATCTGGGTGCGCTCGGGGTGCTCACGCACGACCATGGTGCGCTCGACGGCCTCGCGCCGGGTGAGGAACTCCGATTCGGACAGGATCGGGGCCCGCCGCCGGCCGGCCTCCCGGCCGTCCCGCCTGCGCTGCCTCTTGGCCTCCAGACGGGTGGAGCCACGGACTGCCTGCACCTCGTCCTCGGCCGGCCGGTCCGTGGTCTCCCGGACATGGACGACGGTGTCTGGCGGATCGTCCTCGAGCGCACTGGCTTCATCGTCGGCACCGTCCCGACGGCGTCTGCGGCGGCGCCGCCGCCTGCCCCCGCCCTCGCCGGACTCCTCAGCCGCGCGGTCCTCGTCCTGCTGATCCGAGGAGTCGCCACCGTCCTGCTCCCCGTTGTCGTCTTGCTCAATCGAGCCGTCCTCGGTGTCCTCGCTGGTCTTGCCCCGGCCACGGCCCCGCCGGCCCCGCCGACGTCGGCGCCGGGTGGCCCCATCGGCCTCCACCTCGCCCTCGCCCTGCTCGTCCTCGCTCCCGTCCTCGGCCTCCTCGGCGAGCGCCGACGTCGAGGCCGGCGGCAGGAACACCGGGGCCGCTGAGTTGAACACCGGCGCCAGTGGCACCCCAGGTGCGCCCCGGTCGTCCACCTCGCCGGCTTGCAGGTCGATCTGCTCGGTCTCCACAGCGTCAGGCTCGGGATCCGGCAGCAGCACCTGCACCGCCCGCAACGCGGTCTCCCGGTCGATGCTGGACTGCGGGCTACGTATCGCGATGCCGAGCTCAGTCAGCGCAGCCATGACTTCCTTGCTGCTCACCGTGAGCAACTTGGCCAAGGCATGCACGCGCAGCCGGTCCGGCAGGGAAGCGGCCAGCTCAGCCCCGCCGGGCGAGGCCGTCGTGGATATGCTTGCCCGCCCGCCGATGTTTCCGGCGGGGGTTGTCCTGTTCGCCATTCAGCTCCTCCAGCCCCCGGGCGCGTCCCGACATGTCGGGACGCGGCCGCGCAGGGGCCCTCTGCGTCGTCCGCCGCCGAGCCCGGCGACGGCAATCCTGTCTTTCACCGGCAGCTCCGCGGTCCGGAGCGGTCAACCGGCGTGTCCCGCGACATCGTGCTGACCCGGCCCGCCATCACACCCCACCACAACCGTCCGGGCGTATGCCCGGTCCGCGGCGAGCGGATCAACGAGATCCCCGTCGTCGTCGAGCCGGCCTTGCGCCATCCGGATCGCTTTCGCGGGCACCGGCGGCGGGAGTCCGGCGACGACGCCGAGCGCACTCAGCACGTCATCGGGTCGGACCGCAGGGCTGACCTGCCGTACGACCGCCACCAGTATCCCATACGTAGTGAGCTGATCGGGCGCAGGCGGCAGGATGGGGAAAACCTCGACGTCCAGCGAGGCGATCGCCGCCCGCGCATCCAGCGATCGCCGTCCGTCCTTGGTGATGCGTTCGACCAGCAGTTCTGGGACGGCGAGCAGCGCCTGGGTGCTCCGCCGTAGCTGCTCACCGCCCCACCCGCGGACCTCGATGCGCCATCTACTGGCCTCGATCCGCTCGGCAAGCCCGCCGGGACCGGCCAGGACCCCCTCGAGCACGGCGAGCCCCTCGGGCAAAGCCGTGTCCAGCTGGGCGCGGACCAGCTCAGGATCGACATGGTCAACGAGCTGGATCTCCACGTATTCCGCCTCACTGGCCGCCCCGGTGGGGGCCGCACCCACCCAGGAGACCTTCGGATGCGGGCTGTATCCCTGCGAGTAGGCCATCGGGAGACCGGCCCGTCGTAACGCCCGCTCGAAGGCTCTGGCAACGTCGCGGTGCGAGGTGAACCGCAGCTTTCCACGCTTGGCGTAGCGCAGCCGCACCTTGCAGACCGGGGCGGCGGAGGGGTTGGGACGCATCGATACCTCTCGTGGTCATGGCCTGGTAGACGCGCTGAGGGCAGTGACCGCGCAGCCGGGCTCAGTGCACGGGACTGATCGGTAGCAATTGCCGGCCGCTGAGTCCGACCTGGATGTCGGTGCCCATTGATGGGCAGACCCCACAATCGAAGCATGGGGTCCACCGGCAGTCGTCCTGCTCGCGACCGGCCAGCGCGTCCTGCCAGTCGTCCCAGAGCCACTCCTTGTCCAGACCGGAGTCCAGGTGATCCCAGGGCAGCACCTCGTCACGTCCGCGCTCGCGGGTGGTGAACCACTCCAGCGACACGCCCTGAGGGGTGAGCTCTTCGGTGCAGGCAGCGACCCACCGGTCGTAGCTGAAGTGCTCGCTCCAACCATCGAAGCGGCCCCCCTCGCGCCAGACTCGTTCGATAACCCGGCCGACGCGCCGATCCCCACGGGAAAGCAAGCCCTCGATCAGCGAGGGCTTCCCGTCGTGGTAGCGCATGCCGATATTGCGGCCGATCTTGCGATCACTGTTGATCTCCGCGCGGAGTTTCCTGAGCCGGTTGTCGACGACGTCGGGATGCTCCTGGCCGGCCCATTGGAACGGGGTGTGCGGCTTGGGCACAAAGGCGCCGATCGAGATCGTGCACCGGATGTCCTTGCTGCCGCTGGCTTCCCGGCCGGCCCGGATCACGTTGTACGCCATCTGGGCGATCTGCACCACGTCGTCGTCGGTCTCGGTGGGCAGGCCGCACATGAAGTACAGCTTCACCTGCCGCCAGCCTGCGCCGAATGCGGTGGAGACAGTGCGGATGAGATCTTCTTCAGACACCATCTTGTTGATCACCCGGCGGATCCGCTCAGAGCCGCCCTCGGGGGCGAACGTCAAGCCGGAGCGGCGGCCGTTGCGGGAGATCTCGTTGGCCAGGTCAATATTGAACGCATCCACCCGGGTCGACGGCAGGCTTAGGCTGGTTCCAGTGCCCTCGTAGCGGTCGGCCAAGCCCTTGGTGATCTCGCCGATCTCGGAGTGGTCCGCGCTGGACAGTGACAGCAGCCCGACCTCACTGAACCCGCTGGCCGCCACGCCGCGCTGGACCATCTCGTTGACGCCTTCGACGGACCGTTCCCGCACCGGGCGGGTGATCATCCCAGCCTGGCAGAACCGGCAGCCACGAGTGCAGCCACGGAAGATCTCCACACTCATCCGCTCATGCACGCTCTCCGCGATCGGCACCAGTGGCTGCTTGGGGTAGGGCCACTCGTCGAGGTCCATCGTGGTGCGTTTGGCTACTCGCTGTGGGGCCCGTCCTTTGTTGACGACTCGCTCGATCCGGCCGTCGGGCAAATAGCTCACGTCATAGCAGCCCGGCAGGTAGACGCCGTCGACCGTAGCCAGCCGACCCAGCAGTTCCTGGCGGCCTCCTGGGCAGCCTTGCGCCTTCCAGGCCCGCACGATCGCGGTGATCTCCAGGACAGCCTCCTCGCCGTCTCCGAGGACAGCGGCATCGATGAAGTCGGCGATCGGTTCTGGGTTGAACGCGGCGTGACCTCCGGCGATGACGACGGGATGGTCCTCAGTGCGCGCTGCGGCGGGTAGGGGGATTCCAGCGAGGTCCAGGGCGGTGAGCAGGTTGGTGTAGCCGAGTTCGGTGGCGAAGGAGACCCCGAGCAGGTCAAAAGCCCCGACCGGCCGGTGCGACTCCACGGTGAATTGCGGGACGCCGTGCTCGCGCATCAGTTTCTCAAGATCCGGCCACACTGCGTAGGTCCGCTCAGCGAGGACATCGGGCTGCTCGTTGAGCACCTCGTAGAGGATCATGATTCCCTGGTTGGGCAGCCCGACCTCGTAGGCGTCCGGGTACATCAACGCCCAGCGCACCGTGGTGGTGTCCCAGTCCTTCACCGTGGCGTTGAGCTCGCCACCGACATACTGAACCGGCTTGGAAACCCGGGGCAGCAGCAGCTCAAGCTCCTCGAACACCGACATGACAGCCATGCCGGTTAGCGTAGTTGGCCGCTCTTCAAGGACTACCAACCCGGCTCAGCGGGGCCGTTAACTGCTACCAACTCTCGCGGTGGGGGCTTCAGGCCGCTCGTCGACCTAGGGTGCGCTGCACTCTCGCGGCTACCCCATCTGGGTCGCGCATTACATCCCACCAGGTGAAGCGGAGCACAGTCCAGCCAAGTTCGGGCAGGCCGTTCTGCCGCCAACGGTCACGGAACACGGCTTCGGGCAGGCCGTGCGGATCCGCCCCGTCATACTCCAGGGCCACCTTCTCGCGCAGGTAGGCGCCATCAAGCCGAGCCACCAGCGTGCCGTCCGGCGCCCACAGCTCGTACTGCGGGATCGGCAGGGGCACCCCACGATCACGCAACACCAGGCGTCCCGCCGTCTCGAGGATCGACTCCGCCACTCCGTCTGCCTCGTCCAGCCGCTCCCACGCCGTGATGCAGCCGGCACCACCGCGCCACCGCTCGATGACAGCAATGATGTCCGCCTTGGCACATCGCCGTCGCCGCAGAGCGTCGTCCATCGCCCATACCGCAGGCAGCCGCTCCAGACTCGTGGCCAGGTCGGCCAGCGTGCGGGCAACGGACGTCACCGGCACGCCGTCGCGTCTCTCGACCTCCCCGCAGCCGATCGACCGGGTATGGAAGTGCAGGTCGCGGCGATTGCGACGACGCTGCTCCCGGGTGACTGTCACGTGCTGCACACGGTGTTCGTCCGGCACCGCGATCTGGTGCACCCGGGCTGCGGTCGCGTGGCTGGGCACCGCACCGACGGCGCCCGAGCTGAGCAACGCGGCCCTCGCAACCACGAGCGGACTCGCCTCGACTCGTCTGGGTAGGTAGATCCCACGCTGGATGCGTCGTAGCCGGCCCGACCGCAGCGCCGTCAACAGGTCGTCGGGGTCGACGGCGACGAGCGCTCGGTCGCGCAACAGCAGCCCGTCTGGCTCAAGTAAGGGAACCCACCACTCGTGCATGGGCCGAGCGTGGCGTCCAGCTAGCTCGCTGCCAAGCGGCAGAGCCCGGTGCTGTGGATAACCACTTCGTCTGTGTACGACCGTCACCGTGCGCGCTGGTGTTGGTAGCAGTTAACGGCACCGCTGAGCCGGGTTGGTAGTCCTTGAAGAGCCGCCTACTGCAACAAGAGGGACTTCAGGCGGCGGGAGGACACCACGACGCCGAGGGCGGCCATCACCACGAAGTACGCCAGGTTTCCGAGCATTGACCAGCCGACTACACCGGTGGTGAGGCCGCGCATCAGGGCCACGGCGTGGTAGAGCGGGAACACCTGAACCAACCACTGCAGCGCGGGCGGATACACCGACAGCGGGAAGAAGGTCGCCGAGAACAGGAACATCGGCAGCACAGCCAGCTGCACCAGGTCGAAGTCCTGCCAGGAACGCATGAACGAGGTGGCAGCTATCCCGATCGACGCGAACGCGAACGCCACGAACAGCGCGGCGGGCAGGGCCAGCAACGCCCAGGGCGAGGAGAGCAGCCCGAGAGCGAGCATCACGGCGAGGAAACCGGTGGCATACATCCCGCCCCGGATCAGCGCCCAGCCGATCTCCCCCAGCACAATGTCCACCGGTCCCAACGGGGTGGCGAGCATCGCGTCGTAGAGCTTCACGTGTCTGAGCTTGAGGAAGAAACTGTACGTCGAGTCGTACACCGCCCCGTTCATCGCCGACGCGGCCAGCAGCCCGGGCGCGATGAACGCCGCGTAGCTCAGCGGCTGCCCGGCTGGCCCCGGCACAGTCCCGACCAGGCTGCCCAGCCCCTGCCCCATCGCCACCAGGAAGAACAGTGGTTCGAAGAACCCAGAGAAAATCGCCATCCAGGCACTGCGCGACGCCATTGAGGAGCGCAGGATGAGCATCCGGGCACGCCCAACGTACAACCCCGGTGGCAACACCCGCAGCAGCAGCCCGCACCGCGGCGCGGCGACCTCCGGCGGCACCTCCCGCACCGCGGTCATCGGGTCAACCTGACCCGGAATCGCCACCGCGACAGCAGCACCCCCACCAGGAGCAACGCCGCCAAATAAGCGACATGCCCCACCGCAGGCCACAGCACCACGGTGCCCAGGGCGGCGCCGCGGGCCAGCTCGGTGCCGTGCCACAGCGGGCTGATCCAAGCCAGCGGCTGGATCACGCCGGGCAGCAGCGAGATCGGGAAGAAGGTGCCCGAGAACAGCGTCATCGGCACCACCACGAACCGGAACACGGCGGTGAACGCGGTGCCCTCGTTCTCCTGCACAGCTGAGAACGCCACCAGCGGCGCGCTGAACGCCATACCGGACAGCACTGCGAAGACCAGCGAAGCCAGCACCCCGAGCCCGTGCATCGCGCCGAACAGCACAACCACCAGGAGGTATGCGGCGCCGGATAAGGTCAGCCGCAAAGCGATCCAGGTGAGCTGCCCGCCCGCCAGCTGTCCGGGCGTGACCGGGGTAGCCGTGACATTCCAGTAGGTACGTTGCCATGCGAACGCCGACAGGATCGGGTAGGTCGACTCGAAGGCCGCAGTCTGCATCGCGCCGATCACCAGCAGAGCGGGCGCGAGGTAGACCAGGTAAGGCACCCCGCCGGTGACCTGTGCCGCCCGGTCACTCGCGTCGATCAACCTGCCGAAGCCGACGCCGAAGGCCACCAGGAACAGCAGCGGCTGCAGCAGGCTGGAGATGGCGGTGGCCCGCCAGTTGCGCCGATACCAGATCCACCGCTCCTCGACGACGAGCAACGCGGCACGCCACCCGGGCAGCACCCGACCGGTGCAACGCACAGCCTCGACCATGGTCATCAGTCCACCAACGATCGCCCGGTGAGCCGGAGGAACACATCCTCCAGGGTGGACCGCCGGACCAGGCTGGATACCGGTCGCACCCCGCGCTGGTGCGCAGTGGCCAGCGCGGCCTCGCCATCAAGGGTGTAAAGCAGCAGCCGGTCGGGTAACTTCTCGACTCGGTCGGCCAGATCGTGCACCGCATCGAGCCAGCTGTGTTGATCGCCAGGTCGGAACCGTAGCTCCAGCACCTCGCGGGTGGAGTACCGGGCGATCAGCTCACCCGGCGAGCCTTCCGCGACGATCAGCCCGCCGTTCATCACCACGAGCCGATCGCACAGCTGCTCGGCCTCGTCCATGTAGTGCGTCGTGATGATCAGCGTGACGCCCTGCTGCTTGAGCCGGAACAACCGGTCCCAGAGCAGGTGCCGGGCTTGCGGGTCCAACCCGGTGGTCGGCTCGTCGAGCAGCATCAGCTCCGGGTCGTTGACCAGCGACCGGGCGATGGTCAGCCGCCGCTTCATACCGCCGGACAGCAGATTGACAGGGTCGGCAGCCCGGTCGGTGAGCTGGGTGAAGTCCAGCAGCTCGGCGGCTTTGGCTCGTACCGTAGCTCGCGACAGACCAAAATAGCGGCCATAGACGTGCAGGTTCTCCCGTACCGAGAGCTCGTTATCCAGGTTGTCCTCCTGCGGCACCACTCCGAGCCGCGCGCGGATTCTCGGCCCCTCAATGTCCGGGTCCATCCCGAACACCTGCAGCTCGCCAGCGCTGCGCGGGGACACGCAGGCGATCATCCGCATGGTGGAGGACTTCCCGGCACCGTTGGGACCTAGAAAACCGAACGTTTCGGCAGGCCGGACGTCGACGTCGATCCCGCACACCGCCTCGACCGTGCCGAACCGCTTGCGCAGTCCGCGGGCATGCACGAGAGCAGCGCCGTTGTCCGACATGCGATCGACGCTACCGGCCACCCCCGACAAACTCCGGCAGGTTTTCGACCGCAGCCGACAGACCTACATCTCCGGGAGGCTTAGAACTCTGGGAACACTTACAACTCCGGAAACCACAACGCGATCTCGCGCTTGGCGGAGTCCACCGAGTCCGAGCCGTGCACCAGGTTCGACTGGGTCTCCAACGCAAAGTCACCGCGGATCGAGCCAGGAGCGGCCTTGTCCACCGGGTCTGTGCCCCCGGCCAGCTGCCGGAAGGCCGCCACCGCCCGCTCGCCCTCGACCACCGCCGCCACCACGGCACCGGAAGTGATGAACTCCAGCAGCGAGCCGAAAAACGGCTTGTCCACGTGCTCGGCGTAGTGCTGCTCGGCCAGGTCGCGCGGAACTGTGCGCAGTTCCAGGGCGGCCAGCGTCAGCCCCTTGCGCTCGATCCTGGCGATCACCTCGCCGACCAGACCGCGGCTGACACCGTCGGGCTTGACGAGGACCAGGGTGCGCTCACTCACTGCTGCTCATTCTCCTCAGGGTGACAACGGTGACCCCGGAGAGCCTAGCGACCTGGCGTCGGAGCGATGAGCTCGACGGTGGGAAAATGCGTGCGGCACCAAGGCAGTGCGGTCAGGCCCCAAGCCGCCGGGCGACCGCCCAGCGCACGTACAGCAGGTAACCCCAGACCAGGACGAACAGCAGGCCGAGTCCGCCCAGCGCGGGGTGGGCGAACCAGCCGGCGACCATCGCGACCTGCAGTGTCAGGGCCAGTCCCACGCCCCACCGGCGACGCTGCACACCGGCGGCGACCAGCATCGCCAGCGCCAGGCCGGTGGTGTACCAGCCGGCCGGGCCAGCCACCCCGCCGCCGAGCCGATCGACCACCAGTAGGGCCAGCCCGACGACGATCGCCTCCATCACCAGCGTGCCCGCGAAGACCCCCCGCAGCCCCTGCAGTGGATCGCTCACTGCGGCTCCCGGCCGAACAGGGTGCGGGCCTCGCCGACCATCGCCACGGAGCCAGTGATCACCACGCCCGCGCCCGAGCTGCGGTCCTGGCCCGGAGCGATCTCCTCGGCCGAGGCCACGGCCGTCTCGATCGCCTCCGGTAGCCGTGGCTCCACCCGCAACCGCTGCTCGCCGACCACCTCCCGGGCCACGGCGGCGAGCTCGTCGACGTCCATCGCCCGCCTCGAGCTACTGGCGGTGACCACGACCTCATCGACCACCGGCGCCAGCTCCGCGAGGATGCCGGCGACGTCCTTGTCGCGCATCACCCCCACCACGGCGAGCAGCCTGCGGAAGGCGAACTCCTCGCGTAACGCGGCCGCCAGTGCCCGCGCCCCATGCGGATTGTGCGCGCCATCAAGCAAGACCGAGGGCGCCGCGCGGACCCGCTCAAGCCGTCCCGGCGCGGTCACTGTCGCGAAGGCGTCACGCACCGCGTCGACGTCCAGCGACCGGCGCCCGGCTGCCCCGAAGAACGCCTCGGCAGCGGCCAGCGCCAGCACGGCATTGCGGGCCTGGTGCTCGCCGTGCAGCGGCAGGAAGATCTCGTCGTACAACCCGCCGAGACCCTGCAGCCTCAACAGCTGCCCACCAGCGGCGATATCGCGGTGCAGCACACCGAACTCCATGCCCTCTCGCGCCACCGTCGCGCCCACCTCGACACTGCGGGCCGTGATCACCCTGGTCACCTCGGGCGGCTGCGCAGCGAGCACCACCACCGAACCCGGCTTGATGATCCCGGCCTTCTCCGCAGCAATGCCCGCGATGTCACTGCCCAGGTAGTTGACGTGATCCACCGCGACCGGAGTAATCGCTGCCACCGTGGCATCGGCGACGTTGGTCGCATCCCAGCTGCCGCCGAGACCGGCTTCCACGACCGCGGCGTCCACCGGCGCGTCGGCGAAGGTCGCGAAGGCCATCCCGGTCAGCACCTCGAACGTGCTCATCGGGACCTGTGATCCGGCATCGACCATGGCCACATACCGCTCGATGTCCTGGTATGCCTCGACGTAGCGCTCAGGGCCGATCGGCGCGCCGTACAGGCTGATCCGCTCGGTGACGCGCTGGAGGTGCGGGCTGGTGTAACGACCCACCCGAAGTCCGATCCCGCGCAGCAGCGCATCCAGCATCCGGGCCACTGAGGTCTTGCCGTTGGTGCCAGCGATGTGCAGCACCGGGTAGGACCGCTGCGGCATGCCGAGCAGGTCGACCAGCGCCGCGATCCGGTTCAACGATGGCTCGATCCGGCTCTCCGGCCAGCGACGGCCCAGCTCGGTCTCGACTGCCCGCAGCGCTGCCAGCGCATCGGTATCGATCTGCACCACGCCCGCTCATGCCTCCGGTGGGCTGACATCGGCCCGCGCCACGTCACGCCGGGAACCCACGTTACGAACCGATGGCTGGGTCATCGCCACGTAAGGAGTCTACGGAGCAGTCAGCGACGTCCAGCAGGCCATGTGTCCTTCGAGGGTCGCCCAGCGCTCGGCTGCCCTGCCCCGAATACGATGAGCGCCATGATGTCCGAACCACACCGCGTCCGCGTGCCAGACCGAGCCTCAGTCGACGGGCTGGCGGACAAGTGGGTACCTGTCTGGGAGAACGAGGGCGTTTACCGCTTCGACCGGACGAAGGCGCGGGAGCAGGTCTACTCGATCGACACCCCACCGCCGACGGTCAGCGGCTCCCTGCACGTCGGACACGTGTTCTCCTACACCCACACCGACACAATCGCTCGCTACCAACGGATGCGCGGCCGCGAAGTCTTCTACCCGATAGGGTGGGACGACAATGGCCTGCCGACGGAACGGCGGGTGCAGAACTACTTCGGGGTTCGGTGCGACCCATCGTTGCCCTACGACCCGAGCTTCACCCCGCCCGACAAGCCCGGCAAGAACGTCGTGGCCTGCTCACGGCAGAATTTCATCGAACTGTGCGAGCGGCTCACTGCCATCGATGAGCAGGCATTCGAGGACGTCTGTCGTCGGCTCGGGCTCTCGATCGACTGGACCATGACGTATCAGACCATTGACGAGACCGCGCGGGCCATCTCACAGCGAGCGTTCCTGCACAATCTCGCCCGGGGGGAGGCGTATCAAGCCGAAGCGCCGACTCTTTGGGACGTCACCTTCCGGACCGCCGTCGCTCAAGCGGAACTCGAAGACCGCGACCGTCCCGCCGCTTACCACAACATTGCGTTTCACGGCGCTGACGGCAAGAAGATATCCATTGCCACCACGCGTCCGGAACTGCTTCCGGCGTGCGTGGCGCTCGTCGCGCATCCCGATGACGAGCGCTACCTTGAGTTGTTCGGGCAGACCGCGCTGAGCCCGTTGTTCAATGTCCGGGTTCCAGTCATCTCTCATAGACTCGCCGATCCGGATAAAGGCTCTGGGATAGCCATGGTGTGCACCTTCGGTGATCTCAATGACGTTATCTGGTGGCGGGAACTCGGCCTGGATACCCGGACGATCGTCGGTCGCGATGGTCGGCTGATCTCGGAGCCACCACCGGGGTTGGACGACGACGCCGGTCGGGCCGCGTACGCCGAACTCGCCGGCGCAACAGTTCACGCTGCTCGGGAGCTGATCGTTCGGCTTCTCCGGAACTCCGGCAACCTCGAGGGCGAACCGCAGCCGATCGTCCACGCGGTGAAGTTCTACGAGAGGGGTGATCGGCCGCTTGAGATTGTCTCAAGCAGGCAATGGTATATCCGCAACGGGGGCCGGGACAGCGACCTGCGCTGCGCCTTGCTCGATCGCGGAACTCAGCTGACGTGGCACCCGGACCACATGCGGGTGCGGTACACAAACTGGGTCAACGGCCTCAGCGGTGACTGGTTGATCAGCCGGCAGCGCTTCTTCGGCGTGCCGATCCCGGTGTGGTACCCGCTTGACGGCCATGGGCAGGCGCGCTACGACAAGCCCCTCCTCCCGGACGACTGTGATCTTCCGGTCGATCCCACTTCGGAGCCTCCGCCTGGTTACCGCGAGGACCAGCGCGGCCAGCTGGACGGGTTTGTCGCCGACGCCGACATCATGGACACCTGGGCCACGTCGTCTCTCACTCCACACATCGCCGGCCGATGGAGCGTTGATGACGACTTGTTCAAGCGCGTCTTCCCGATGGACCTGCGCCCTCAGGCTCATGACATCATCCGAACCTGGCTTTTTACGACCGTCCTTCGCTCCCACCTCGAACACGGTTCGCTGCCGTGGCAGCACGCCGCTATTTCCGGATGGATTCTCGACCCCGATCGCAAGAAGATGTCCAAGTCCAAGGGAAACGTCGTGACCCCGATGGGCCTGCTTGAGCAGCATGGGTCAGACGCGGTCCGATACTGGGCGGCTAGCGGTCGTCCTGGTACTGACACCGCCTTCGACGAAGCCCAGATGAAGGTGGGTCGCCGGCTAGCCGTCAAGATACTCAATGCCAGCCGCTTCGTTCTCGGCCTCGGCGTCGCTGATGGCGATGCGGCCGTCACTGATGCCTTGGATCGGGCGATGCTCGCCGAACTGGCCGCAGTCGTCGACGAGGCGACCACCTCATTCGAGTCCTATGACTACGCTCGAGCGCTCGAGCGGACCGAAAGATTCTTCTGGACCTTCTGCGACGACTACGTGGAACTTGTCAAGGTCCGTGCGTACGGCGAGTACGGCGAAGAGGGGGCGAACTCCGCGCAAGCCGCGCTAGCCGCGGCACTTTCTACCCTGCTTCGCCTGTTCGCTCCTTTCATGCCGTTCACCACCGAGGAGGTGTGGTCTTGGTGGCGCCCCGGGACGGTGCACCGCCAGCCCTGGCCCGCTGCCAGTGATCTTTATTCCGTCTGCGGAGACATCGATCCTCGCGTTCTTTCTACAGCGGTAGACGTCATCCGTACCGTGCGCAAGAGTAAGTCAGACGCAAAGCTTTCGATGCGCGCAGAGGTAGAGCGGTTGACGGTTCGTGGCTCCCGCTCCTTCCTCACTCTGTTCGAAGGGGCTCGGCGCGATGTGCAAGCTGCCGGTCACATCGGACAAATCGAGGTCGTCACCACCAGGGATGACACACTCGTCGCGGAAGTCAGTCTCTGACCATCGCTCCTTGATGGGCACTACCGGCTCTGTCCGGCGGCGCGAACCACCATGTCAGATCACCCCAGACATGCTTCTCAGTCACCTTGGGACACCAAGCAACCCTCCGCAGGTGATCCAGGTCGAGACTCGATTCACCACTCCAGCATCGTGCACCTCACTGGCGTCTGGTGCCACGATGAGACGGGGAGACAGGGCGGGTTGGTAGTCGTTGTGAGCTGCTCCAGCGGGGGTTGGCGGTACTTGAAGGGCCCCCAACTCAGGCCGACTTATCGCGACGCTCGCGGCGGGTGGGCTGCCGGGTCACGATTGTCGGGTTCACGTTCTCCCGCACGGTCTGCTCGGTGATGACCACCTTCGCCACGTCGTCGCGGCTGGGGATGTCGTACATCACTGGCAGCAGCACCTCTTCCATGATGGCGCGCAGCCCCCGGGCGCCGGTGCCGCGAAGGATCGCCTGATCGGCGATCGCCTCCAGCGCGGTGCAGGTGAACTCCAGCTCCACGCCGTCCATCTCGAAGAGCTTGCTGTACTGCTTCGACAGGGCGTTGCGGGGCTCGGTGAGGATCTGCACCAGCGAGCACTTGTCCAGATTCGTCACGCTGGCCACCACCGGCAGCCGACCGATGAATTCCGGGATCAGCCCAAACTTGATCAAGTCCTCCGGCATGACATCGGCAAACACATCGGCAGTGCCGATCTGAGCCTTCGACCGCAGCTCAGCGCCGAAACCCAGCCCCCGTTTGCCGATCCGGTCCTCGATGATCTTGTCCAGGCCCGCGAATGCGCCGGCGACGATGAACAGGACGTTCGTCGTATCGATCTGGATGAACTCCTGGTGCGGGTGCTTGCGCCCGCCCTGCGGTGGCACGCTGGCGGTGGTGCCCTCCAGGATCTTCAGCAGCGCCTGCTGGACGCCCTCACCGGAGACGTCCCTGGTGATCGAGGGGTTCTCCGACTTACGGGCGATCTTGTCGACCTCATCAATGTAGATGATGCCGGTCTCGGCCCGCTTGACGTCATAGTCTGCCGCCTGGATCAGCTTGAGCAGGATGTTTTCCACGTCTTCGCCGACGTAGCCAGCTTCGGTCAGCGCGGTGGCATCGGCGATGGCGAAGGGCACGTTGAGCAGCTTCGCCAAGGTTTGGGCCAGGTAGGTCTTCCCGCACCCGGTGGGGCCGAGCATCAGGATGTTCGACTTCGCCAGTTCGATCTCGTCGTCACGACCCTTGTCGCCGGCCTGAATGCGCTTGTAGTGGTTGTACACGGCAACTGACAGCGTGCGCTTCGCATCGTCTTGGCCGATGACGTAGGTCTCGAGGAAGTCATGGATCTCGCTCGGTTTGGGTAGTTCGTCGAGTTTGACGTCACCCGCGTCGGCGAGCTCCTCCTCGATGATCTCGTTGCACAGGTCGATGCACTCGTCGCAGATGTACACGCCGGGGCCGGCGATGAGCTTCTTGACCTGCTTCTGACTCTTCCCGCAGAAGGAGCACTTCAACAGGTCGCCGCCGTCACCGATCCGTGCCATGGGCGCTGGCCTCTCGTCCCTCCCGGCGCGTGGTGCGCAGCGCGCCTGGCTGCGTATGTGTGCTTGACCGTACCCGCCCAACCCTGCCGTGCGGGAGAACTAGCCTCCCCGATATCGCCGGATGGACGCGGCTTCGCCGTCCGCTCGGCGTGTCGCGGGGAACGCCGGGTCAGGGTCGGACCGCGGAAAGCTTCCGAATCTGGGTAATCTCATCGATGATCCCATAGTCCTTGGCTTCAGCGGAGGTCAAGATCTTGTCCCGGTCGATATCGTTGCGGATGCGCTCCTCGGTCTGACCGGTGTGGTGGGCCAAGGTGGTCTCCAACAGGCGCCGCATCCGCTGGATCTCGGCAGCCTGGATCTCCAGGTCCGAGACCTGCCCGTACACGCCCTCGGTAGCCGGCTGGTGGATGAGGATCTGCGCGTTGGGGACCGCCATCCGCTTGCCCGGGGTGCCTGCGGCGAGCAACACCGCAGCGGCCGAAGCAGCCTGGCCTAGGCAGACTGTCTGGATCTCCGGTCGGACGAACTGCATCGTGTCATAGATCGCCGTCATCGCTGTGAACGACCCGCCCGGCGAGTTGATGTACATGATGATGTCGCGGTCCGGGTCGGTGGACTCCAGCACCAGCAGCTGCGCCATGGTGTCGTTGGCCGAGGTGTTGTTGATCTGCTCCCCGAGGAAGATAATCCGCTCCTCGAACAGCTTGTTATAGGGATTGGACTCCTTGACCCCATAGCTGGTGCGCTCGATGAACGAGGGCAGGACGTATCGCGACTGCGGCATCCGATCCTGGGGAATATGACCTTGGTACAGGCGATCGTAGGACACAGGGCCTCCGGGCAGGTGGTTCATGAGGGCTCCTCGAAGCTCAACGGCTCGCGTCGGGCAGCGAATTGGCGCGGGTGAGGACATGGTCAACGAAGCCGTACTCACGGGCCTCTTCCGCGGTGAACCAGCGGTCGCGGTCGGAGTCGATGATGATCCGCTCGACCGACTGACCGGTCTGCTCGGCGATGATCTCTGCCATCTCACGCTTGTGCTTGATCAGCATGTCGGCCTGGATCGCGATGTCCGCCGCAGTACCGGCAACGCCAGCCGACGGCTGGTGCATGAGGATCCGGGCGTGCGGGAGAGCGTAGCGTTTGCCGCGGGTGCCCGCAGACAGCAGGAACTGCCCCATCGAGGCGGCCAAGCCCATCGCGTAGGTCGCCACGTCGGGCTCGATCAGCTGCATGGTGTCGTAGATGGCCATGCCCGCGGTGACCGATCCGCCCGGTGAGTTGATGTAGAGCCGGATGTCTTGGTCGGCATCCTCCGCAGACAGCAGCAGGAGCTGAGCGCAGATCTGGTTGGCGATGTTCTCCTCGACCTGGGAGCCGAGCACGATGATGCGCTCGCGTAGCAGCCGCTCATACACCGAGTCGTTCAGGTTGAGGCCAGCCGTGGTGGCCCGCATCGCGGGGGCGTCCCGCAGCGGCACGGCCGAGGCGATGTGGTCCGAGGTCACGTATGCCTGCCTTCTGTCATCAGATCCGCCTGGGGTGGGTGGAGTCCGGCTCGGAAATGACCGAACTCCGACACTGCCGACCCTAACGAAGGCGGGCGGCGACTACGCCCTGACGCGCCCTCCGTTCGCTCAGAGCGTCACGCCAGTTGCTGCCTGCGTCACCCGACCGACTCGGCCTTCTCCGGGGTCACCGAGCCAACCAGTGCCTCGATGTCGACCGGGTTGCCAGTGGCGTCAGTGACGGTGGCCTGGCGCACCACCGTGACCAGTGCCTTGCCGCGGCGGACGTCGGCATACATGGCGCCCAACTCGCCCGCTTCCTGAGCGCGCTGGGCGTACTCGTTCGGGCTGATGCCGTGGCGCTGTGCCTGATAGACGATCCGCTCGCTGAGCTCGTCGTTGGTGACCGAGAGTTTCTCGGCGTCGGCGATCGCGTCGAGCAGCAGGCGAGCCTTCACCGTCTCCTGTGCGCCGTTGCGCAAGTCGGTCTCGAACTCCTCTGCAGTGTGGCCTTGCCGCTCCAGCCATTGGCCAAGGCGCTGCTCGTCGTGTTCAAAGGCCTGCAGGGCGTCGTGCTTGCGCGCCTTGAGCTCGACGTCGACGACCGACTCCGGCAGCGGGACCTCGGTGATGGCGAGCAAGGCTTTGAGCACCTCGTCCCGGGCCTGCGCGCCCTGCTGCATCGCCTTGACCCGGCCGAGCCGGTCGCGCAGGTCGGCGCGAAGCTCGTCGATGGTGTCGAATTCGCTGGCGAGCTGGGCGAACTCGTCGTCAGCCACGGGCAGCTCGCGCTCTTTCACTGCCTGGATCTTGGCCGTTACTTCGGCCTGCTGCCCGGCATGCTGTCCGGCGACCAGGGTGGTGGTGAAGATGCGCTCCTCGCCCGATGAGGCCCCGACCAGAGCGTCGTCGATGCCTTCGATGAGCTGACCGGAGCCAATCTGGTAGGACAAACCGGTGGTCGCCAGCTCCTCGACCTCCTCGCCGTCGACGGTGGCCGACAGGTCAAGAGCAACGAAGTCGTCCTGCTGCGCCGGCCGGTCGACTCCCGTGAGGGTGCCGAAGCGGGAGCGCAGCCCGTCGAGCTGCTCGCTGACCTCGGCGTCGGTCACCTCAGCGTCATCGACGGACACCGCAAGCTCGCCGAACGCCGGCATCTCGATCTCTGGCCGGACGTCGACCTCGGCGGTGAACACGAGGTGGTCGCCGTCTTCGATCTTCGTGACCTCGATCTCCGGACGGCCCAGCGGGTGAACCTCACCCGAGGTGACGAGCTCGACATACTTCGCCGGCACCGCCTCGCTGACCACCTCATCGAGCACCGCACCGCGGCCCAGCCGCTGCTCCAAGATCCGGGCCGGCGCCTTGCCCGGCCGGAATCCCGGGATCCGAACCTGCTGGGCGATCTTTTTATAAGCGCGGTCGAAGTCGGGCTTGAGTTCGTCGAACGACACCTCAACATTGATCTTGACGCGCGTCGGGCTGAGGTGTTCGACGGTGCTCTTCACGGATACTCCTCGGAGAAGATCGAGAACGCGCCCGGCGCAGCCACTGCCGCCGGACAGGAGGTGTGAACCGAGTCTAGGCGAGCACTCCAGCCCGGCCGCTGCGGGCGCCTCGGTGCCAGAACGCTGCCCTCTGGACCCACTGTCGATCTCGGCCCGACCTGTCTTGCCTGGTCGGGGTGGCGGGATTTGAACCCACGGCCCCTCGCTCCCAAAGCGAGTGCGCTACCAAGCTGCGCCACACCCCGGTGCACCGATTGGTGCAGGCGCAGCCTACGCGACCGCCAGGAACTCCGCGCCGGCCACTACACACGTTCCCGCAAAGAGGTCGGCAGCAGGTACGCTGGGGCCGCTCCGTCGCCGCGGGGCATGCGGGCGTAGCTCAATGGCAGAGCCCCAGCCTTCCAAGCTGGCCATGCGGGTTCGATTCCCGTCGCCCGCTCCACATCCTCCACCAGCCGAGACGGCGACCTCTTTCGATCATGGGAAGGGTCGCCGTCTCGGGTCGTGCCATTCACGTGCCATTAGCCGCCGCACGGTGCACCGCACTGGCCTGGCCGTTCTGCTCGCCGCTGCCCTGCTCGTTCGTCTAGTCAGGCCTGCTGACCGTCTGGCGGTCGGCAGCGACGAGGGCATTTAACGCTGCCGCGATGCTGCGGTCACGGGCGCTGGTCGCGTGCTGGTAGATCAGCGCAGCTCGCATCGAGCCGTGCCCCATGCGGTGCATCAGCTCGCGAGTAGTCGCGCCCGAGGCGGCGGTGAGCTGGTTTCCAGTGTGGCGTAGATCGTGGAAGTGGAAACCGACTGGCAAGCCCACCGCCGCGACCAGGGCCGTCCACTTCGTTGACCGGCCGAAGTTGCTTCGCCGCAGCGCGGCGCCCTTCGGTCCCCGGAACACCAGCCCCTCCGGCCCCGGCCCGGCGTACTGGTCGATGTGCTGGCCTAGCTCGTCGGCCAGGATCTCGGGCAGCGCGAGCGAGCGCACACCGGCCGCTGACTTCGGGGGCCCTTCTTGGAGCCCGCCCCGGCGCGGCTGAGCCAGGCGGCGGCGCACGTGCAGCACTCCCCCAGTCAGGTCCACATCGCAGCGGCGTAAGGCGATCAGTTCTCCCCACCGCAGCCCGGTGAACGCCGCCGCCAGCACAAGGACTCGGAACCGGTCCGGCATGCGGTCAGCGAGCGCGTATACCTGCGCGACGGTGGCCGTCGGGCGTTCGGCGGCCCGGTAGTCGCCCGCGCCCTTGATGCGGCACGGGTTGCGCTTGATCTTCCCGTCATCCACCGCCGTGTTGAACACGGCGCGCAGCAGCCGGTAGGCCTTCGCCGTGCGGTCCTGCGAGCGGCCCTCCCGCAGCAACGTTGCCCGCCAGCTTCGGACGGTGTCCGTGGAGATCTCCGCCAGCTCGATCCGGCCCAGGTATGGCTCGATGTGGTGGCGCCA
>DATHTJ010000308.1:0-4913 GCA_035463315.1 Pseudonocardiaceae bacterium | reverse complement strand
GGGACAGGGCCCAGCTGAAGAGGCCGCTGCCCATCATGCGCACCTCGCCGGCGCTGGTGTCCTGGTCGTGGGCGGCGGTGGCCAGCAGCACCAGGCCCCGCAGCCGCGTGGCGGCGCCGTGCGGATCGGCGGTGGCGTACGCCATGGCAGCGAAGCCACCCCCGGAATGCCCGGCGACGACGGCATCCCTGGCATCGACGTGGGCCAGGACCGTCGCCAGGTCCGCGCCGAGCCGCGTGATGCCGATCGGCTCGCGCCCCAGCGTCGAGGCGCCGTGGCCGCGCTGGTCGTACAGCACGACCGTGTGCCCCTCAACGAGCAGCCGATCGACCACCGCCCACCACAGCCGGCGGTCCGCGGCCCACCCGTGGGACAGCACGACCGTCGAGCCGCCCGGGCCCGGCGGGGGGCCGAGGATGGTGGTGGCCAGCCTGGCGCCGTCGTCCGTGCGGAAGGTGTGCTCTGTCGTGCTGGCGGGCGAGCTGCCCGAGGGCCGGCTCATCGCCGGCTCCGGTCGGCGCTGCGCGCCGCGCCGAGGAGGGCGTCAAGGTGGGCGAAGGCCAACTGGGTCGCCTTCGAGTGCTCCATGCTGATGTCGGCGACGCGGGCAAGGTGGCGCAGCCACCCGTGCGGCCACGCCCGGAAGTGCATCGACAACCGGGTGCACTGCCCACCGTCCACCGGGTCGAGGACGTACTCGCACGAGCCCCGGAAGACACCATCGACATAGTCGGCGACCAACTGCCGGCCGGGGTTGACCGACCGCGTGCGGGCCGTGAACCGGAGCTTGAGGCCCCGCCGGTCGACCCCTCTGGTGTGGACCGTGACCCGGACCTCGCCGCCCACCTGGTCGGGCGGCACCGTGCCGGGTTCGAAGGTGTTGTACGGGACCCACCAGCGAGCGGCACCGCGGAGCTCAGCGACGAGTGACTCCCAGACGAGGTCAGGCGAAGCGCCGATGACCGCCTCATCAATGAGGTCGTAGCTATTCATGGGAGCCTTCCTTGCAGAAAAATCCCTGACCGGGAGTGAGCACGTTGTCCGGGTCACAACGCTTCTTTGCATGCGCGAAGCGATCAAACTGGCGGTCGAAGTGCCGCCGCCACTCTTCCTGGGTCATTCCGGCCTGCGGCATCCAGGTGATCAGGTTCCCGAAGTCCCGCGAGAACCTGCCGACCACCTCGGGGGCGGTCTCCCCCGTGCCGTCCAGCGCCGGCACCGCGGGTAGTGCGCTGCTCATCCAACCCTCCAGCTCGTCATGGGTTCTGGCACTGCGTGCTCGACGTGCTTGTCGGCACCGACCGACGTGACGAGCTGGTATGACGTCACGTCGAAGCGCTTGACCTGACGACGGAACCGCCAGGTGTAGGTGGGCCAGATCGACGTGTTGCGCCCGTTGCCGTCGAGATACCAGCTCCGGCAACCCCCGGTATTCCACACGGAGCCGTCCAGGTGCGAGTCGACCCACTCGGTGAAGGCCGCCTGCGCCTCCGGACGCACCTCGACGCTGGCGAGGCCTCGCTTCTCCATGTGCTTCAGAGCGTCGAGCACGTGCGCGATCTGCGCTTCGATCATCACCACCTGCGACGAGTGGGCCAGCGTCGTGTTGGGGCCGAGCAGCATGAACATATTGGGGAAGCCGGCGACCGTCGTGCCCAGGTACGCCGACATGCCATCGCGCCAGGCGTCGCTCAGCGTGACACCGTGGCGACCCCACACCCGCTGGGCGACCGGGCGGTCGGTGGCACGGAACCCGGTGGCCAAGATGATCGTGTCGATCTCGCGCTCGCGGCCGTCAGCCGCGACGATGGAACTCGGCCTGATGTGGTCGATGCCGTCGGTGACGACCTCGACGTTGGGCTGGCAGAGCGCCGGGTAGTACGTGTTGGAGAACAGGATGCGCTTGCACCCCATGATGTAGTCCGGCGTGAGCCGGGCCCGCAGCTGCGGGTCCGTGACGCCCTGCGCCAGGTTCTTGCTAGCCATCTGCTGCATCTTCAGCATGACCTTGGGGCGGGCCATGGCGAACGCCAGGACCTCGCGGCCCCACATGTTCCAGTTTCGCCGGAGGTTCTGGTAACCCGGCACAGTGCGCAGCAGCCAGCTCTGCAGGGCCCCGGTGGGCTTGTCGTGCTTGGGACCGACCCACGGCGGGGTGCGCTGGTAGAGGTCGAGCCGGCTGACCGCCGGCTGGATCTCGGGCACCAGCTGGATGGCGGATGCGCCGGTGCCGATGACGGCCACCCGGTCACCGGACAGGTCATAGTCGTGGTTCCAGCGCGACGAGTGGAACACCGTCCCCTGGAAGGTCTCCAGGCCCGGCAGCGCCGGGATCGACGGCTCGCTCAGGTAGCCCGTGCCGGTGACCAGGACCCGAGCGGTGTAGTCGCCGTGGGTGGTCTCGATGTGCCACCGTCGGGTGCTCTCGTCCCAGCGCGCGGCGCGGACGTCGTGGCCGAAGCGGAGGTAGGGCCGCACCCCGAAGCGGTCGGCGCAGGCCCGCAGATAGTCGAACAGCTCCGCCTGCGAACCGAAAGTGGTCTTCCAGTGGGGGTTCTGCGCGAACGAGAAGGAGTAGAGGTGGGCCATCACGTCACACGCACACCCGGGGTAGGTGTTGTCGCGCCAGGTGCCGCCCACCTCGTCGGCCCGTTCGAACACGAGGAAGTCGTCGATGCCCTCCTGGAGCAGCCGGATAGCCATGCCCAACCCGGAGAACCCGCTGCCGACGACGGCCACCCGGAGGTGCCGGAGGGGACGCCGGCCGATCGTCGGCTTGCCGTTGTCCTTGCCGGCTTCGACCATCGTCATCCTCGACCTCATTCCTGTTCTGTCACACATCGGGCTCGTGAGCGTGAGAGGTGGTGTCGAGGTAAACCTAAGGCTCGCAAGAGATGCGCAAGACGGGTCGGCACGACCCCGTCTTGCCCGTGAAGACCGTTGCGCGTGTGTTGCGCAGGTCGGAGTTTGATGCTGCTCAGGACCGGCGCGCTGGGTTGTCACCGGCCGCCCAGAACAGCGAGAGGAGCAAAGCTCATGGAATTGCCCACTATCGAGGACCTGGCAAGCCAGCTGCAAGCCGTGTCGGGAGCGGAGACTGTCGACGTCGACGTTGCTCTGCTGCACATCTCAGACATCGACTCGTTGGACCTGATGGAGTGGCTGTATGGCTTCCAGAAAAGGTACCCGCACATCCCGGCCGACGAGTCGCTCTTCAGCGACATCGATAATTCCACAACGCTGCGGACCGTGCACGAGAAGATCATCTCGCTCGCCCCGCACCAGACCCAGCTCACGTAGCGGCCAGTCGTGAACGGATTCGATATCACCGGATGGGGCATGGCCGTGCCCGAGCGCGTCGTGACCACGACCGAGCTTGCGGCCCGCTTCGGCGTCGAGGAGGACTGGATCCTCAGCCGGTGCGGGATCCGCGAACGGCGGGCCGTGGACCCGGGCCAGACCACCGCGTCGCTGGCCGTCGAGGCCGGCCGGCGGGCCCTGGACCGGGCGGGCTGCAGCGGCACCGACATCGCGCACCTCATCGTCGCCACCGCGACGCCCGAGCAGCTCTCCCCGGCCACGTCCGCCTTCGTGCACCACGATCTCGGCATCGCCGGCAGCGCGCACGACGTCAACGCCGAATGCTCGGGCTTCCTGTACGGGCTCATCACGGCGGCGGCGTTGATGACCATCGATCCGCGCCCGATCCTGTTGATCGGCTCCGACACCCACTCCCTCACGGTCAACCCGCTCGACCGTGACCTCAGCATCCTCGTCGGCGACGGGGCCGGCGCGATCGTGCTCCAGCCCAGCCCGGAGAACTGGATGCTGTCATGGAACCTCGGCGCCGACGGCTCCCGCACGGACAGCTTGCGGATCCAGGCGGGCGGTAGCCGGATGCCGACCACCGAGCAGACGGTCCGAGACGGCCTGCACTTCGCCGAGATCAAGGGAAACGAGATCTACCTGAACGCCGTCCGCTTCACGGTGCGCTCGGTGCGCGCCACCCTGGAGTCGGCCAAGGTGGAGCCCGCGGACGTCGATCACATCATTCCGCACCAGGCCAACATCCGCATCATCAACTCGATCCTCAGCCACACCGGCCTTGCGCCCGAGCGCCTGGTCACGAACCTGGAACGGTACGGGAACACCGCCGCGGCGTCGGTGCCCATCGCGATGACCGAGGCGCTCGACGCGGGCCGCATCAACAACGGCGACCTGGTCCTGCTGGCTGGCTTCGGCGCCGGCATGACGTGGGGCTCGGCGCTGCTGGAGTGGGGCGGTGCGGCGGCATGAGCAGTGCACAGCAGGCGGGTGACCGGCGTCCCCAGAATCCGGTCGCCCTCGTCACGGGAGCGTCCGGCGGACTCGGGCAGGCCCTGGCCGTCGAGCTCGACGCGCTCGGATGCCGGGTCGCCGTGCACTACCACAGCTCGGCGGCGCAGGCCCGGGTGGTCGCGGACAAGCTGGTGAACGACTCGGTCGTGGTGACCGGCGACGTCGGCTGCTGGGAGGCCGTCACCGAGATGTACGAGCAGATCTCCGAGGCGCTCGGCCCCGTCGATGTGCTGGTCAACAACGGCGCCATCCGCAAGGACGGGCTGATGGCCATGCAGTCCCCGCAGGACTGGAAGCGGGTGATCGACACGAACCTGCTGGGAACGTTCCACACCGCTCGGATCGCCGTGGGGCACATGCTCCGCCAACGCTGGGGACGGATCATCAACATCGTGTCGCCCTCGGGTCTGATCGCGACGTCCGGTCAGACGGCGTACTCAGCCTCGAAGGCGGGCGTCATCGGCCTCACCCGCACGCTGGCCGCCGAGTGCGGCCGCCGCGGTGTGACGGTCAACGCCCTGTCGCCCGGCTTCATGGAGACCGCCATGACGAGAGACCTCCCCGCCCACGTCATC
>DATHTJ010000307.1:0-2051 GCA_035463315.1 Pseudonocardiaceae bacterium | reverse complement strand
CTTGCTATCGGTGTGCAGCCGCACCACCACCGGCCGGGTCAGGCTTTCCAACGCCCGGATCGGGGCCATCAACTCCATCCGGTTGTTGGTGGTCTCGGCCGGCTCGCCGCCGTAGATCTCCTTCTCGCGCGTGCCGTACCGTAGAACGGCGCCCCACCCACCCGGCCCCGGATTGCCGCTACACGCACCGTCGGTGTAAATGTCTACGATCCGCTCGGCTCCCTGGTCTGTCACGTCGGCAACATACCGAACCTGATCCGCCGTCTATCCCTCCGCAAACCCCTGTGCCGATCCAAGAAGGACAGCTTGCCGGGCAGCCTCGGCTTCGGTGGCAAGGTCCCCGTCCAGCTCAGGTGTGATTGCTACATTACGTGACCTTGATGTCAGGTGAGGCCGATGACCGGAGCGTCGGCGTAGCATGGGCTTCCGTGCCCGTCCGTCCCGACGCCGTCGACACCCGCGATGTTCAGCCGGAGGACCTGGAGCAGTACCGCCGGGAACTCACCGGCTACTGCTACCGGATGCTCGGCTCGTTTTTCGAGGCTGAGGACGCCGTGCAGGAGGCGATGGTGCGGGCCTGGCGGGGCATCGGCGGCTTCGAGGGCCGGTCGGCCTTGCGGTCGTGGCTCTACCGCATCGCCACCAACGTATGCCTGGACATGCTGCGGGGCCGCGAGCGCCGGGCCTTGCCCGTGGACCTCGGGCCGTCCTCGACGGCGGACGGGTCACTCGGCCCGATGCTCCCCGAGCACGCCTGGATACAGCCCGTCCCCGACGCCCGCGTCCTGTCCGGTGACGGTGACCCGGCCGAGCTGGTGGCGTCGAGGGAGACCATTCGCCTGGCGTTCGTCACCGCGCTGCAGCACCTGCCCGCTCGGCAGCGAGCAGTGTTGATCCTGCGGGAGGTCCTGAGCTGGCACGCAGCCGAGGTGGCCGAGCTGCTCGAGACCAGCGTGGCGTCGGTCAACAGCGCACTCCAGCGAGCACGGGCCACTCTCGCGGTCCGCGACGTTTCCCGCTCGAGCGGGGTGCCCACCGACTACCAGCGGGCGCTGCTCGCCCGGTATGTGGACGCCTTCGAGCGCTACGACATCGACTCGCTCGTCTCGCTCCTGCACGACGACGCCGTCATGTCGATGCCGCCCTACGACTTCTGGCTGCGCGGGCCAGTCGAGATGGGCCGGTGGTTCCTCGGCCAGGGCATCGGGTGCCGTGGCTCGCGCCTGGTGGCGACGGCGGCCAACGGCTGCGCCGCGTTCGGCTCGTACCGCCCGGACGCCAACGGTGGCCACCAGCCATTTGCCCTCCAGGTCATCGAGATCTCAGGCGAGGGGATCGTCGGGCATCACAACTTCCTCGACACCAACCTCTTCGCCGCCTTCGGCCTCCCGGCTCGCCTCCAGCCGTAGCAGGTCGATCTCGTCCGACGGCGCCACCACCGGAGCTGGTCGAAGGTGCACGCGCCGCCTGAGGAGGTCATCGACTGCCTGGTTGAGGACTTTCCCGGTGTCGCGGAGCCGGTGCGTTGGTCGAGTACCTTCCGCAACAGCGCCAGCACAGCTCCCGTCGTCATGGCCGCGGAAGGAAGGACGCGGCTCGCAGTCGTGTGTGCTCCTCCGTACGCTGCCATGTATGCAGCGAGAGCGACTCACGGTGAGCCTGCAACCGCAGACGGCGGCGCGGGTGCGGCAGTGTGGGGCACGAACCAGAGGTGGTGCCTCCGCGTACCTCGAGCACCTGGTGCGTCAGGACGCGTTGCGGGAGGCAGCGGCATCAGCGGCCAGCTGGTACGCAGCTCACCCGACCTACGCAGCTGACAGCGAAGTGGAGACTGTGGCGGCGCTGGACGAGACAGCGTGAGGCGAGGGGACCTCTACCGCTACGAACCCGTCATGGTCGGGGCTGTTCAATCAACCACCAGGCTCAACGTCTCGGCCGACGCGGTGAACGAGAACGACTCCCTGCCTACGGTCTATGCGATGCACGTCGTGGACTCCGACCCCGGCTCGCTGCTGGCCGTGCGGGTCGGGGAGCTCGGCTGGGCGTTCGTT
>DATHTJ010000306.1:0-7275 GCA_035463315.1 Pseudonocardiaceae bacterium | reverse complement strand
TGGCTACCACCCGCCCGCGTCCTGCACCCCTATCCCGACGAACGCTTCGACGTTCGTACCCAAGGCAGGAGCCCAGTGCGTTAGCAGCGCACGCTGGGATCTGTGCGGGGGGCCGCCCGCGAGGGCGGTCCCTACCGCGATCAGGTCATTCGTGGTGCGTTTGTTCGATCAACCGGGGCGCTGGCCCTGGGAGGAGTCGCATGAGCGAGCTGAAGTCACCCGGCAAGCCGTTCGAGATTGTGAAAGCGGAGGTGTGGCAGGCGTGGGAGAAGGTCAAGGCCAATAAGGGTGCACCGGGGGTGGACGGGTGCTCCATCGAGGACTTCGAGGCCGATCTGAAGAACAATCTGTACAAGGTCTGGAATCGGATGTCCTCGGGGAGTTACTTCCCGCCGCCGGTGCGGGCGGTGGAAATACCGAAGCCGCACGGTGGAGGCACCAGAATTTTAGGGGTGCCGACCGTGGCCGATCGGGTCGCGCAGACGGTAGTGGCACGCAGACTGGAGACGAGGGTCGAGGAGATCTTCCATCCGGACTCGTACGGCTACCGTCGGGGGCGAGCCCCGCAGGACGCGGTGGAGGTGTGTCGGCGGCGCTGCTGGAGCACCGATTGGGTGATCGATTTGGACATCCAGAAGTTCTTCGATAGCGTCACGAGGGACCTGATCATCAGGTCGGTGGAGGTGAACACCGATCTGCCGTGGGTAGTCCTGTACGTGACGCGGTGGCTGGATGCGCCGGTGCAGAACCCCGACGGTGTCGTGCTGAAGCGAGACCGGGGTACCCCGCAAGGAGCATTATGTTCAGCTGAACATAATGCCCCTTATGAACAGTGCTGGGTTATGCGCAGCGTTGGCCTGTTGGGCCTGGTGAGGGCGGGGTCCGGGGGTCGAGTGCTGCGCATAACGTCTCGGGTGTGGAGGCTCAAAGTGTGGCGAGCCAGTTGAGCAGTCCGGGGTCTTGGTTCCATTCGGGTAGGTCGTCGGTGACGATGTCGGTATAGGCGGCTTCGAGGGCTCTGCGTTTGGCTTCGGTCGAGGCGCGTGCGTAGATTTCGGTGGTGGACAGGTCGACGTGGCCGAGGATGTCGCGGATGTAGGGCAGCGGGATGCCTGCCTCGTAGAGGTGCATGGCCTTGCTATGACGCAGGGTGTGCGGAGTGATGTCGGCGTTGGCGAGTGCCGGGTCGGCGGTCTTGGCATGGTATTTGGAAATGATCCAGGCGATCCCGCCGCGGCTGAGCTTGCCGCCGTGCTGGTTGACGAACATCGGGTGGTCGTCGTGGCCGGGCCTGTTGAGGCCGTGTTCGGCCAGGTAGGCGTCCAGGAGCGCTGCGGTGTTGTCGGAGAGCGGGACGTGACGGGTCTTGCGGCCTTTGCCGGTCAAGACGGCCAGGACAGGGGGTTGCAGGCGGATGTCACGCACGGCGAGGTCGGCCAGTTCCTGGACTCTGGCTGCGGTGTCGTAGAGGGTGGCCAGCAGGGTCGCGTCGCGACGGCCTTGCCGGGTGGACCGGTCGGGCTGAGCAAGCAGCTGGCGGGTCTGCTCGACGCTGAGGTGGTTGACGGCCGGTTGGGTGTGCTTCTTGGCGGGGATGGCGAGGATGTCCTGGCAGCAGGCCATTTGGGTGGGGTCCTGCGATTGCATCCACCGGTAGAAGGAGCTGATCGCGGCCAGCCGCTGGTTGCGGGTCGAGGCGCTGTTGTGCCTGCTGACCTCCAGCCAGTTCAGGAATCCGGTGATGGCGGCGGCGTCGATGCGGTCGAGGGCGAGCCTTTCCGGTGGGATGGATCTGTCGTCGCGGAAATAGGTGATCAGGAGCTTGAACGTGTCGCGGTAGGACGCGACCGTGTTGGGTGAGCAGCCGCGCAGCCCGGCCAGATGCGCGGTGAGGAAGCGGTGCAGGAAGACCGCGAAGTCAGTGGCCATGACGCGGCCCGGCGGTGATGGGTGGGACGACGTCGCCGGTGACGCGTTGGACCTGGGCGCTGATGTGGGGGTAGGACTCGGCGGTCAGCCGAAGGTAGTAGGCGGTGTCGGCGATCGAGGAATGGCCCATGTAAGTCTGCAGGACCGGCAGCAACGCTCCGACGTTCTCGCCGCAGGCGAACCACGACCGCAGATTGTGGACAGCAAAGGCATGCCGCAGGTCATGTACGCGGGGGCCGTGGCCTCGACCACCATGGGGAATGCGAGCCTGCCACAGAAATCGGCGGAAGTTCTTGTCGACGTTCCCCAGCGTCAGCGGCTGCCTGGCCGTGCCGGGGAAGAACCAGTCTCCGTCCGAGCGCCCGACAACGCGGGCGTGGTAGTCGGCGAGCCTGACGCGCAACGGCGCGCTGACCGGCACCTGCCGGTCTTTGCCGCCCTTCGCGTCGCGGATCTGCAGGACGCCGGCGTTGATGTCGATGTCGTCGTTCCGCAGCAGGCGGGCTTCGGAAGCACGCAGCCCGCAGGCGTAGATCGTGCGGAACAGCACCGGCATGACCAGGTGCCGTAACGGAACCTCAGCGCAGTAGCGGCAGCGGTCCGTTTGCCTGAACAGGGCCGCCAGTTCCTGGTCGGTGTAGATGTGCGGGACGTAGCGGGCGGGGCGCGGCAGCGCGCCCTTGGGCAGGACGTAGGCCGGCACGCCGCGGCGGCCCAGCCAACGGGCCAACTCCCGGACCGGCGCGGCCAGGGTCTGCAGGGTCGCCGGAGTGACTGCGCGCCGCCGCGCGGCTGCCAGCCACGCCTCGACCGAGGCCCGGCTCGGCGCGGCCAGCCCGGGGAACTGGTCGCGGCTGAACGCGGCGAACCGGGCCAGCACCCGCGCTTCGGCGGCGTACTTGTAGCCCACTGCGCGTTTCTCCGCCACCAGAGCCGTGATCGCGTCGGTCAACGTGATGCCCGGGGTCATCGTGCCGCCTCCCGCCCCGGTGCGTCCGGATCCAGGGCGCACTTGGCCAACAGGCCCAGCGACGACTTCAGATACACGCCGGTCGATTGAGTTGACTGGTGGCCGAGGATGTCGGCGATCTGCTCGACCGGTGTGCCGTCCTCCATCAACTTGGTGGCCAGCGTGTGCCTGAGTGAATGCATGCCGTGGCGGCGTTTCTCGCTGATCGGGACGTGAGCCACCCGGGCGTGCTTGACCAGGATCTGATGCAGGTGGTCCTGGTCGGAGAACGGGCCGATCGGGGCGAGGTGCCGGATGAATACCTGCGGGCAGTCACAGACCGGCCGACCATGGCGGATGTAATCGATTACCGCCCATCCGACCTCTTTGAGCAACGGTAGTTGCACCCGGTGGGTCGTCTTGGCCTGCGTTACGCAGAGCCGGTTGCCCGGCCAGTCGAAGTCGGCGAACTCCAACCGCTTCACGTCGATGCCACGCAGCCCGAGCCGGGCGACCAGCAAGATGATCGCGTAGTCCCGCTTCCCGCACGGGTTGCCCCGGTCGACCGCCTCCAGGATCCGGGCCACCTCTCCCGGGTCCCAGACCGAGGGGATCCGGGTCTGCTTGCTCGAGCGCACCGGCGGGACCGCCTCCAGGACGGCGGCGTCGACCAGGCCCTCGGCAGAGGCGAACCTGACGAAGGAACGCACCGCGCACAGCTTCTGCTCGACCGTCTTGACCTGGTACCCGCTCAGCGTGGAGACGAACGCCGCGACCACGTCGGCGTCCAGGCGAGCCAGCCCGCCGCGGGTGTTCACGAACGCGACGAACTCTCCGGCCAGCGTCCCGTAGGTGCGCACCGTCGAGGTGGCCCGGCCGTCGGCCCGCAACCGCTCCTGGAACCGGGCGATCATCTCGGCGTCCGCCCCGGTGACCTTGTCCACGGCCCGGCCGTACCGGCGCAGCACCGCCCCGTGGACGGCGTAGTCGTCGAGCATCGCCGCGACCCGGAACAGGTACACGTCCGTCGACTTGAGGGTGCCGGCCTGCTCCTTGGCGAAGAACCCGCCACACGCCGCGTCGACCCAGGCCATCGCCACGTCCAGGGAGAACTCCTCCACGCCGCGGAAGGCGAAGTACCGCTCCAGCCGGCGCCAGCAGCCCCGGTACCAGACCATCGTCGAGGGCTTGTAGCCCAGGCGAACCAGCTCCGCGTCCAGGCCCGAGACCAGCACAGACACAGCGACCATCACGATCGACCTCCGATCATGCGGGCCCGGCACCCTGCCAGGCCGACATGATCAGGATCTTTGGCAGCTTATGCGCAGCGGACGGACCTCGGACCCCCTCTCACCAGGCGCGACGAGCGGACGCTGCGCATAACCCAGCACTGTTCATTAGGGGCGAGCCTGTCCCCACTGCTGGCGAACGTCTACCTGCACTACGTCCTGGACTGGTGGGTGGCGTGGTGGCGCGACCACCACGCCGAAGGCGACGTGATCATCGTCCGATGGGCCGACGACTTCGTCGTCGGATTCGAGGACGAGCAGGACGCCCGACGGTTCCTGACTGAGCTACGCGAGCGGTTCGCGCAGTTCGGGCTGGAACTGCACCCGGACAAGACCCGGCTGATCGAGTTCGGGCGGCACGCTGCCCGGAAGCGACGCCGCCGGGGCGAGGGCAAACCGGAGACGTTCGGTTTCCTGGGCTTCACGCACATCTGCGCGACGTCCAAGGGCGGACGGTTCTGGGTCCGGAGGATCACGATCGCCAAGCGGCTACGGGCAAAGCTGGCCGAGGTCAAACTCGAACTCAGGCGACGCCGGCACCACCCCATCCCCGAGCAAGGCGCCTGGCTGGCCGCCGTACTGCGCGGCCACTTCGCCTACTACGCCGTGAACGGGAACTCCGATGCGCTCAACAACTTCCGGTTCCAAGTCGTCGGGCTCTGGCGCAAGGCGCTACGGCGCCGAAGCCAGAAGACCAGGCTGACCTGGGCCCGGATGAAGCTGATCGCGAACCGATGCCTACCGCAACCCCACGTGAAGCACCCCTTCCCCGAAGTGCGCTTCGCCGCCATCACCCAAGGCAGGAGCCCAGTGCGGTAATCCCGCACGCTGGGATCTGTGCGGGGGGCCGCCCGCAAGGGCGGTCCCTACCGCGACTGCTGGTTGTGCCCGAGTCGCCCGAGTTTCCTGTGCTGCCCTCGTATGAGGAGTTGGCGGCGCTGGTCGCGGTGCAGAGCGCGCAACTGGCTGAGCAGGCGGTCTTGATCGAGTCGATGCGGGGTGAGTTGGCCGCGTTGCGACGAGCGGCGGGGCGGGACTCGTCGAATTCGTCGCAGCCACCGAGCCAGGACGGGCCGGGGGCGAAGGCTCGGGCCGAGAAGCGCTGGAGGTCCGCGGGGGCGGCGGATGCCGGGGGGGCGGGCGGAGGACCCAAGCGCGGCACGGGCAAGCGGAAGCAGGGCGGGCAGCCGGGGCATCGGGGTCGTGGCCTGACCCGGGTGGCCACCCCGGATCGCAAGGAGCCGGTGGAACCGCCCACGTGCGCGGGGTGCGGCGCCGGCCTGGCGGGTGCGCAGGGGTCGGTGGCCTGGAGCGTGCAGGTGTTCGACCTGCCCACGCCGGCGTTGACGGTGACCGAATACCTGATGATGCGCCGGGTGTGTTCCTGTGGGTGCGCCACGACCGCGGACCTGCCGGCCGGGGTGCGCGGCGGCCCGGCCTGTTACGGCCCGAACGTGACCGCAGCAGCGACGTGGCTGGCGTCCCAGGACGTGATCGGGGTTCAGCGGGCCGCGGACATGATGTCCGCGCTGCTGGGCGCGCCGGTCTCGACCGGGTTCGTGTCGTCCTGCCTGGCCCGTCTGGACGCCGCGTTGACCGCGGCCGGTTTCGAAGACGCGTTGAAGGCGGCGCTGTGCGAACAGCCCGTGCTGGGTACCGACGAGACTCCCGCGCCGGTCACCGCGTCCGGTGCTGCTGCCGAGGCCACCCGGACGGGGCAGGACATCAGTAACCCGCGCGTGTTCACGGTGCGGACCCTGTGCGCCTACACCGGCGGCGGCCCGGACCTGGTCTGGTTCGGTGCGGCCGGTACCCGCACCAAGAAGGCGATCACCGCGTTCGGGATCCTGGACAACTTCGACGGGGTCCTGGTCCGCGACGACTTCGGCGGTTACGTCTCCTACGACGACGACCTGGCCGGCGTGCAGCAGTGTCTGTCGCACTTGCTGCGCCACCTTCAGGATGTCACCGACATCGACGGCGACACCCAGGTGTGGAGCATCCAGGCCGCCGACGCCCTACGGCTGGCGATCCACGCGTTCAACCTGTTCCACCGCAACGGAACCAGCCTCGACCCCGACCGGATCGCCGCTGCCCGCAAGCAGTTCGACCAAGCGCACCCACCCGCCGGTCTCGCACGAGGACCGCGAGCAGACCCAGGTGTCCACCGGCGGGCAGAACCTCGACCTCATAGCCCCGCACCCTGGGGGTCTCGGTCTACCCGTGGCCGCCAGGCCAACCCGATGAACGACAGGAAACTGGCCCACGGCGCGGGCGGGTACGTAACGTTCGTGGGTCATTCTCATGTCGCGTACCGATCGTCGCGGCCCGGCGGGCTAGTTTCCTGGCGTGACGGGTGGACGGATGCGGCGGTTGCGGCGGGCGCGGGGGCTGAGCCAGCAGGAGCTGGCGGCGCTGGTCGGGGTGAGCCGTCAGCTGATCGGGGCGTTGGAGGCAGGCCGGCACGTCCCCGCCGTGGACACCGCGTTGCGGTTGGCGGCGGTCCTAGGGACGACGGTGGAGGCGCTGTTCGCGCCCGCCGGTACCCCGCCCCCGACGCTGGGCGTCCCGGTGCCGGTGCTGGACGGGGCGCCGTCGTCAGGTCCGGCCGTGGTGGCCCGGATCGGTGACCGGCAGGTGTTCGCCATGATCGATCCCTCGGACGGGTTGAACGCCTGGGTGGGGGCCGACGCGATGGCCGACCACGGGCGGCTGCGGATGCTGCACCCGGTCCGGGAGGACACCTTCGTCGTGCTGGGCTGCGATCCGGCGTTGGGTCTGGCCGCGGCGATGCTGCGTGGGCGCGGGCACGCCGTGGTGGCGGTGCACGCCTCCAGCGCGCAGGCGGTCCAGGCGGTGCAGGCAGGTCGGGCGCATGCCGCCTGCGTGCACGGCCCCGACGGCTACGGGCTGCTGTCGCGGCCGGAGTCGGCGTCGGCGGGGTGGCGGATGGGCAGCTGGTACGTCGGGCTGGCGACCCTGAGCCGTCCGGTGGAGCTGGAGGAGGTCGCCGTCGGCCGGGTGCCGCTGGTGCGCCGGGAGGCCTCCGCGTCCAGTCAGCAGGCCCTCGAGCGGGCCCTGGTCCGGATCGGGGCCGAGGACGTCACG
>DATHTJ010000305.1:0-18932 GCA_035463315.1 Pseudonocardiaceae bacterium | reverse complement strand
GCAACCCGCCCCCGGCTCAGCGCGACGACTCGAGCCTGAGTGCCCCCCAGCAGGATGCTGAAGTCAACCTCGGGCTGGTCGGGCTGCTTGGGGTCGGACCGCTGCACGGTGAGTCGCACCCGCTCGCCCGGGCACTGTTCGACCACGGCCAGCCGCCCCCCGAACTCGACAGTAGAGTCCAGCGCCATCGATCCGTGGGCGCAGTCTGGTCGCGGCTGGGCTTCGGGCTGTGCTGGGGTTGGCAGCAGTCCGTAGGCTAGCGTGCGCACCAGGTCGGAGCGCCATACCTCCAGGTAGCGCTGGCCGCTGGCGGCGACCTGGTTGCCACCGGCGATCAGCCGGGTGGGTGCCTCTACCGGACCGGTGCGTTGTGGTCCACGCCGGCCGTCGGCCCAGTCCAAGGCGGCCACCTCGCTGCAGGTCTCGCCCCGCTGGTACACCGCCAATACCTGGTTGAAGGCGGCGGCCACCGTGCACAGTGGAAGGTCGCGCTGGTAGCTCCAGCGGATTGCGCCGGAACCGAGGTCGCGACCGGCGACCACACCGCCCGCCCCGGTGACTGCGGTGCCACCCTGTACTAGCGGGACCGGGGTTGCTGGGCTCGGTGCCCGCCACGCCTCAGCCAGTGACGGTGGCAGTTGCCCGCTCGCGGGGACCTGCCTGGCCGGGCCGGGGGCAGTGATCAGGGTGGTGCGTCGTGCGTCACTGGTCCACCACAGCGCGGTAGACACCGCCAGCACCGCCACGGCCAATACCGCCGCGACGATCAGGTCCAGCCGGGTGCGGCGTTCGGGAGCGGGCATCCGGCCAGGTCAGTCCGCTGGACCGGCACCGCCCGGACCGTCGCTCCCGGTACCAGCGCCGCGACCTCGTCCGCGCCGCCGCCGACGACGCGGCCGTGCGTCACCGTGGTCGCCCGGGTGCTCCGTTACCAGCGCGGTCTCGACGCCGCCGGCTCCAGTAGCGTCTCCACCCCGAGTGCGGCGCCGCCTACGGCAGCGGACCGGAGCCACCTGAGCGTCGACGGACCCACCGCGGGTGGTACGCCGCGCGCCGGTGGCACGCCGACCGCGGGGCCGGCTGTCCTCGTCGCTGGACTCGGCAGCCAGCCCAGCCCGGGTACGTCGAGCCAATGGCAGCCGCCCGGTGGAGTCGGTAGGGATGTCCAGGTCGCTGAACAGGTGCGCGGAGGTGGAGTAGGTCTCGGCCGGTTCCGGCATGCCGAGGACTAGCACGTCACTGATCAGCTTCCAGCGCGGCTCGTCGTCCCAGTCGACAAGAGTGATCGCGACGCCTTTCCGGCCGGCCCGGCCAGTCCGTCCGATCCGGTGCACGTAGGTCTTCTCGTCCTCTGGACACTGGTAGTTGATGACGTGGGTGACCTCGGGGACGTCGATACCACGGCCGGCCACATCGGTGGCGACCAGCACGTCGACCTTCTCCGAGCGGAACGCCCGCAGGGCCTGCTCGCGGGCCCCCTGGCCGAGGTCGCCATGCACCGTCGCAGCCGCGAAACCGCGTTCGGTGAGTTCGTCGGACACCTTCTGCGCAGTGCGTTTGGTTCTCGTGAAGATCATCGTCAGGCCCCGGTCGCGGGCCTGCAAGATGCGGGAGAGCAGCTCCACCTTGTCCATCGCGTGCGCCCGGTAGATGAACTGCCGGGTCCGCTCGTGGATGGCGGTGGCGTCGGGCTCCTCGGCCCGGATATGCGTCGGCTGGGTCAGGAAGGCCCGGGCCAACGTGATGATCGGGCCCGGCATGGTGGCGGAGAACAGCATGGTCTGGCGCTGCTCAGGCACCATCCGCAGGATCCGCTCGATGTCGGGCAGGAAGCCCAGGTCGAGCATCTCGTCGGCCTCGTCGAGCACGAGCATGCGCACCTTGCCCAATACCAGGTGGCGCTGCTCGGCGAGGTCCAGCAGCCGGCCCGGGGTGCCGACCACCAGGTCAACCCCTCTGGTCAGGGCTTTGATCTGGGGTTCGTAAGGCCGGCCGCCGTAGACCGGCAGGACCCGGACGCCCAGATCACGGCCGGTCTCGGTGAGGTCCGCGCTGACCTGCAGGCACAGCTCGCGGGTAGGCACGACCACCAGGGCGCGGGGGGTGCCGTCGAGTGTGATGTCCCCGGTGGTGATCCGCTGGATCAGCGGCACACCGAAGCCGAGCGTCTTGCCGGTGCCGGTGCGGGCCTGGCCGATGAGGTCGTCGCCGGCCAGGGCCAGCGGCAGGGTGAGCTCCTGGATCGCGAAGGTGCGCTCAATGCCCGCGGCGCGCAACGTGCGAACGATCTCGTCGCGGACGCCAAGCTCAGCGAAAGTAGGGGAGTCATCCCGGACCGGAGCGCCCGCCTGCAGCGGCTGCGGCAAGGCTGGCTCATCGATGGCGGTGTCGGAAAGGTCCAGGGCTCGGGGGTTGGGGTGCTCCGAGGGTTCAATGTCGGTTAGGTAGGTCTGACTGACGGTCAGCGTGATCGCCTCTCTCGTACCGGCGCGCCCACCGCCGTCTCGCTCGACCAGCTCCGGGCCGCTAGGCGGCTCAGCGGAGCAGGGAACGAGGACACGAGGTGCGCGCTCACATGACTGCAACCCGGTGGCATCAGCCACCGAGCCGGGCGTGTGCCAGGTTGGTGTCACGCCTTGTGCACAGATCATACCCGTCCGGGCGTCCCGCGCGCTCGTGGCACCGCTCCGGCCTAGGCTCCCGTCGTGGATGTGGCACATGAGGGCATCATCGATCTGCTGGGAGTTCTCGCCTATGGCGAGCTTTCCGCGTTCGATCGGCTTGCCGAGGACGCCCGCCGCGCCCCCACGCTGGCCGGCAGGGCCGCGATGGCCACCATGGCGGCCGCCGAGATCGGGCACTTCCGGCTGCTTGAGCGTCACCTGCGCGGCCTGGGTGTCTCGGTGGAGGACGCGATGCACCCGTTCGTGGCGCGCTTCGACCAGTTCCACGCCTCGACAGCACCCCGATCCTGGTTGGAGTCGCTGGTGAAGGCGTACGTCGGGGACGGGCTGGCGGCGGACTTCTACGGTGAGGTGGGTGGCTGGCTGGACCCCGTCACCGCTGCACTGGTCAAGGAAGTGCTGGCCGACACCGGGCATTCGGCGTTCGCCGAACGGGAGGTGCGGGCTGCCTGCGAGCGGGACCGGACCACCCGCGACCGGCTCGCCCTGTGGGGGCGTCGGCTACTCGGCGAGGCGGTGACCCATGCCCAGCATGTCGTGGCCGAGCGGGACGCCCTCGCCGATCTGATCATCCGCGGCTCCGGGGACCTGGCCGGTCTCGCCACGCTGATCCGCCGGGTACAGGTCCTGCACTGCCGCCGGATGGTGGCTCTCGGGCTAGGGTGAGCACCTGCGTGCCGCTCGACTAGCCTTGACCCCAACATCGAGCACCTGGAGGTTCTAGCGTGGAGATCAAGATCGGCGTCGCGGACAGTCCTCGCGAGCTGACGGTGTCCACTGCGGACTCGCCGGACCAGGTGGAGGCGCTGGTGGCCGAGGCGCTGCGGAACACCCAGGGATTGCTGACCCTGGTCGACGACAAGGGCAGGCGGTACATGGTGCCCGCGTCGAGGGTCGCCTACGTCGAGATTGGACCGGCGGACAGCCGCCGGGTCGGCTTCTCGGTAGGCGGTTGAGCCGTAATCGCTTCGCAGCGGTCCGGCAGCATTCGGGCCGGTGAGCCATTGGCTTGGAGGATCCCGTCCAGCGCTCCCCAGGCCATCATCAGCAGGTAGTCGCGCAGCCGCTCCCGAGTCAGGGTGCGATGCTTGAGCCACCAGTCCCCGGCCGACTGCACCATGCCGACTCCGGCGTGCGCCCAGGTCTCCGCACCCCCGGCATCCATGCCCAGGCTGCGCAGCCGGTCTTCGAAGATCGTGGTGAGAGCCCCGGAGATGAGC
The DNA here is from genome assembly GCA_035463315.1 of Pseudonocardiaceae bacterium. GTDB lineage: Bacteria > Actinomycetota > Actinomycetes > Mycobacteriales > Pseudonocardiaceae. The sequence continues at coordinate 15,028 of DATHTJ010000305.1, read as the reverse complement.
TCGGCGTTGGTCGTGACCGGGTCGCGTCGCACTGGCTGGTCGGCGAACGAGCGGCGCACCACGAAGCGGTAGAGTTCCGGTTCTTCCTCGATGAAGGTCAGGTAGGTCTCGATCAGCAGCCGGAGCAGCTCCCGGGGATCGCCGTCGGTGTCCGGGCCGGACAGCAGGGCGGCGCGCAGGCGCTGGGTGGCGGTCTCGCTGACCGCCATGTAAAGATCACTTTTGTCCTGAAAATGCCGGTAGAGGATCGGTTTGCTGACCCCGGCCGCGGTGGCAATGTCCTCCATCGCGACATCGGGTCCGTGCTGGCGGATCGCCCGCATGGCGGCGTGCACCAGCACCGCGCGGCGCTCGGAGCGGTTGCCTCCCAGGCTTGGCAAGCTCCGCTTGGTCTTGACACGACCGGGGTCGTCCGACATGTTACTGAGGGTAACAGTTACCTGGGGTAATACTTTGAGTGGGAGCCGCCGATGCCCACTGCGGATGTTCGGTGGTTCACCACGCCAGACGGCACTCGACTGGCTCTTTATTGCGCCGGCACCGGGCACATGGTGCAGCTGGAGCGGGCCGAGCAGGTCGCAGGGCGAATCGGTGAGCTGGTCACCGCAGTCGAGGCGAACCGGCGGTGGGGCGCGGAGTGATTCATTACGCTCGTGGGGTGTCCCGGGTGCTGGTAGTGGAAGATGACGAGACCATCGGCAGTGTGCTGGACTCCAGCCTGCGCGCACACGGGCACCATGTGGTGTGGCAGCGCGCCGGTCGTAGCGCGCTGCGCGTGGCGTCCGAGACAGAGTTCGACCTGGTGCTCCTGGACCTCGGGTTGCCCGACCTGGACGGCGTCGAAGTGTGCCGGCAGTTGAGGGCCAGTAATCCCACGACAGTGCTGGTGATCCTCACTGCCCGAACCGAGGAGATGGATGTCGTCGTCGGTCTCGAGGCCGGCGCGGACGACTACCTGACCAAGCCGGTGCGGCTGGCTGAGCTGCTGGCTCGGGTCCGAGCACACCTGCGTCGGGTGGCGCCGGCCACACCGGGCGCCCAACCCATGCTTGCGGTCGGAGACCTCTTGGTGGACACCGCCAGCCGGCGGGCGACCATCGCAGGGCGGGAGATGCCGCTGCGAGCCAAGGAGTTCGACCTGCTCGCCCGCCTCGCGGCAGCGCCGGAAGTGGCGATCAACCGGGAGACTCTGATGGCTGAGGTGTGGGACGAGAACTGGTTCGGCTCGACCAAGACTCTCGATGTGCACGTGGCCGCGCTGCGTCGCAAGCTGGCCGGGATGACCCAGCTTGGCTCGGTGCCGCGGATCGTGACCTTGCGCGGGCACGGGTACCGGCTGGAGGCGCCACCCGAGCGCGGGCCCTCGTGAGTGGGTCAGCGCGCGGAGTTGCCGGACTCCTGGAACCCCGGCCGGGACGACTGGTCGATCTCGAACGGGCGCATCCGGCCCGTCACGGTGTTGCTGATCACGGCGCAGTCAGTGGAGCCCCTACTGAGCTGCACGGCGCGGGATCCGGGGCCGGAGAAGGTGTTGCCGCGCACGATGACCTGGGGAAAGTTCTCCATCAAGACTGCCTGCGAACCGTTGACCTCGCAGGTATTGCCCTCGAAGAGGATCGCGGTCTGCCCTTCGGGGGCGTCCCGGGCACCGCCCTCATTGGCAGTGGCGATCAGGCACTGGACATCGACGTTCGTGCAGACGTTGTTGGCGATGACGACGTCGTAGGTGGGTGGGTTGCTGGCGTTGTTGTAGGTCTGGAAGCAGTCGGTGTGCGGACCCTCGTCGCGGTATCCGCTCGCCTTGATGTCCTTGATCGTGTTCCCGATCAACCGGTGACCAACTCCGAAGAACCGGATGCCGTCGGCGTCGCCCTGGGTGCGTGGTATCGACTCGCTCACTGTGTTGTCCCGTACCATGATCCGCATGCCGGCGAGGTAGATGCCGGTTCCGTCGGCACGCTGCACGGTGTTCGACTCGATGATCGTGTCAAGGCAGCTGATGCAGGCGAGGCCATCCCTGGTGGCGTTGTAGATAACATTGTTGCGGGCGACGAGTCCCCGGCCGGTCATCGTCAGACCCTCCCCGTCTCGCAGTGTCAGGCCCTCGACGACGACGTAGTCGGCCTTGACGTTCATGCTTCGCATGGTCGCGCCGTCAGCAACGATCGTGATCGGTTGCTGAGGCGTCCCCGAGGTCGTCATCTCCAGCTCGGCGTCGTGCAGACCGTCGCCACTCACACACACGGTGCTGCCGGGCCTGGCCTGCGCCAGGGCCGCGCTGGCCTGCTCGGGGTCGGTGATCCGGTTGGCGCAGTCCGGCGGAAGCGGGCCGGCCTGGTTGGACGGAGGCGGGGCGCCGGGCGGTGGAGTACCGGAGGGCTGGGCAGCCGTACAACCGCTGACGATCAGCATCAGCCCGATGATCGTGGCGAATACGCAGCGGGATACCACATGCTGGGCGGTCACCGCCGTCCCCCCACCGTTCAGCCGACTTGCCATTGCAATGACTTTACCCTGGTGCGTGAGCTGATCGATCCTGGGATCCGACAGAGGTGGCCTTGGTTATCCACTAGCCAGAGATCGGTGAGCTGTTGGCAAAATGTGGCGTAGCACGGGGTCGATTCCGCCCCAAGCATGCTGTGCTGATAAGGGATCCCAGGCTGGCAGGGTACCTGGGCTGGTAGGGACACTGAGCTGGTAGGGGACACTGGGCTGATAGGGGACACTGGGCTGGTAGGACAGACTCAGACTGGCACGCGGCTGGCCAGGTGAGAGGGGGAGGGGCCCGTGCGGACTCGGATCGTCGGCCTCGCCGTGCTCGCCGCTGTGCTCGCCGTCGGCCTGTTCGGGATACCGCTGGCCGCCGGCGTACTGAAGTACCTGCTGTCCGAGGAGCGAGTAAGGCTGCTGCAAATGGCCGACGCCGCCGCAGTGGCCGTCACGGCAGACGTGCTTCGCGGCAACCTGCCAAACGATCTTCCCGCCCCGATGGGTAAGACCCGCCTCGCGGTCTATGTAGAGCGCGGCCTGCGCATCGGGGGTAACGGGCCGCAGGGTGGGGATGCGAGTGTCCAGCGCGCCCTGCGCGGCGATACCGACACCGGGGACGTCGCCGGTGATCTGGTCGTGGCCGTGCCGGTGACCCATGACAGCGATGTGATCGGCGCCGTGCGTGCCGCCAGCCCGCGCAGTGCCGTCTACCGGCAGGTCGTGCTGGTGTGGCTGGCCATGCTCGGCCTGGCCGTCCTGGCAGTCGGGACGGTCTGGTTGGTCGCCCGCCGCCAGGCCCGGCGGCTGGCGGGTCCACTCGAGGAACTCTCCGAGGCGGCGCGCCGCCTCGGAGACGGTGACTTCAGCGTCCGAACCGAATCGGTGGACATTCCCGAGATCGACGCTGTCGGCATGGCGCTGAACAGCACCGCTGGGCGCCTGGACGAGATGCTCGCGCGGGAACGCGCGTTCTCCGCGGACGCCTCCCACCAGCTCCGCACCCCGCTGACCGGATTGCGGCTGCGGCTCGAAGCGGCGCTGGACCGGCCAGGGCAGGATCTACGTCACGCCATCACCGCCGGAATCGACGCCGCGGACCGGCTGGAGCAGACCATTGAGGAACTGCTTGCCCTGGCTCGGGACACCCGCAGCTCCAACTCCGCGCCGCTAGACCTCACCGGCCTGCTTGACGAGATCGAGCGAGGCTGGCATGACCGGTTGGCGTCCCAGGACCGCACACTGCGGGTAGCGGTGGATCCGCAGGCCCCGGTGTCACTTGCCTCCACCGCGGCTGTCCGGCAGGTGCTCACGGTGCTGTTGGACAACGCTGCCATCCACGGCTCGGGCACGGTGTCAGTGGCGGTGCGCAACGCCGCCGACGCGCTGGCCATTGACGTCTCCGACGAGGGCACCGGCATCACGGCGCCCGAACCGGAGCTGTTCACCCGGCGATCGCGACTCGCCGACGGGCACGGGATCGGGCTTGCCCTCGCTCGCAGCCTGGCCGAGGCGGAAGGCGGCCGGCTCCGGCTGACCCAACCCGCTCCCCCTACCTTCACTCTGCTGGTACCCGCTCGGGGGTGACGAGCCGCCGAGACGGACATGGCGTGGCTCGTGCCATATCTACTTGATGGAGCCGGACAGCGGGAAGCCGGCGAGGCCTCTCCAGGCCAGTGACGCGGTCAGCGCGACTGCCTCCTCCTTGGGTACCTCGTGCCGGCGCGTGAGCCAGTATCTGGCACTGTGCTCGCTGATCCCGACGACGCCGACTGCAACCAGCCAGGCGCGGTCGGTGTCCAGCCCGGCATCCGCCACTACTGCCTGCGCGATGGCCTCCACGCAGACGGTGTTCGCCTGCTCCACGAGTGCTTGCACGGCGGGCTGGTTACGCAGGTCGGACTCGAAGACCAACCGAAACGCCTCACCGTCACCGTCGACGAAGTCGAAGTAGGCGCCGACCGCGTTGCGAACCCGCTGCCGGTTGTCGGGGGTCTCCTCGATCGCCGCCAGGACCCGCCGGGCCAGTTCGTCGGTGTGGCGCTCCAGCAGCGCCAGATATAACTCGAGTTTGCCGGGAAAGTGCTGGTAGAGCACCGGCTTGCTGACTCCGGCGCGCTCGGCGATGTCGTCCATGACGGTGGCGTGGTACCCATTGTTGACAAAGATGTCAGTCGCCGCGGCGAGTAGTTGAGCGCGCCGCTCGTCCCGGGGCATCCGCACCCCGCGGGGTGTCGCGTCCGCCCGGGTCGATGCCGTTCCGGTCATCGGCCTCCTCCACCGTCACCTCGCCCGACAGGTTGACCCTACTCGTCGGTATCCCAGTGATGCGCGAAGCACGGAGGGTGGCTGTGCGATCCTTGCGCGGTGATCCGCCCGACGCGAGCCGATCCTGCGGGCCGCACGCCCGCCGGTGGCCGCCTCGGACCGGCGGTCCCCAGCCGACCTGCCGGCCGGCGTCGGGACGACGAGCGGATCCCGGCGCGGCGTCTTGAGCATCATGGCGGCGAACGCATCGCCGACGACGAGCCGCTGGCCGCATCCTGGGACCCGAGGCCCGGGCCAGGATCGCGGCACCGTGGTTCTGGACCCCGTGGTCCTGGATCCCATGGCTCCGGACACCGTAATTCCGGACACCGCGGTTCTCCACGTCGTGGTTCCGGTCGTTTGGCCCGTGCGGTGTGCACCTACGGCTGGCGGGTCTATGCGCTGCCCGTCCTTGTGGTGCTCACCGTGCTGGCGGTGCTTGACGCGGCCAGATCGTCGGCCCTGGTGCCGTCGGACCAGGCCAGCACGTCCGGCCCCGCGCAGAACCCGCTGATTCCCAACCCATTGGCCGGCCCAGGTTTCGAGGCGGTCAAGGCGTCCGCCGAGCTGCCCGGTGGCGGGCCGTTCACCGTCCAGGGCGCCGGCACTTGGCGGGTGGTTCCTGGTGCGGGCGCGCCCTTCGGGACGGGCCAGCTGTTCACCTACACCGTCGAGGTCGAGAATGGGGTCGAGCTCGAAGGTGGCCCGGCGGGTTTTGCCACCACAGTGGACCGCACGCTGAACAACCCGAAGAGCTGGATCGGCAGCGGGCGCTACCGCTTCCAGCGGATCGACGACAGCCGGGCAGCGACTCTGCGGATCAGCCTCACCTCGCAGCTGACCACTCGCAGACTCTGCGGTTTTCGGATTCCCTTCGACGCTTCCTGCTGGCAGCCCGACGATCACCGGGTAGTGATCAACACCGCCCGATGGGCCCGTGGAGCGGTGGCTTTCCAGGGCAATGTGGTCCAGTACCAGCAGTACCTGGTCAACCACGAGGTCGGGCACGGACTGGGCTTCCCCCACATCGCGTGTGAGGCGACCGGACGGCTGGCGCCGGTGATGATGCAGCAGACCTGGGGGGTGGCCGACGACTACCTCGCGGTGCTGGGCACCGACCGGGTCACCGCCGACGGCCTGGTGTGCCAACCCAACGCCTGGCCGTTCCCGACGGTCAACTGACCACAACCGCGTTCTGGAGGCAGAGAACCAGAGGGAAGAGTAACGGGGCCGGCAACGTTAAGGGCAGCGAGAGGCACCGACACCCGTGAGGAGTGCGCTGATGAGCCTGCCGCCGCTGGTGGAGCCCGCTGCGGAGCTGACCAAGGAGGAGGTGGCTCGCTACAGCCGCCACCTGATCATTCCGGATGTCGGGATGGACGGTCAGAAGCGGCTGAAGAACGCGAAGGTGCTGGTGATCGGCGCTGGCGGGCTGGGTAGTCCGGCCCTGCTGTACCTGGCCGCCGCTGGGGTGGGCACCTTAGGCATCGTCGAGTTCGATGAGGTCGATGAGTCCAACCTGCAACGCCAAGTGATCCACGGCCAGTCCGACATCGGCCGGCCCAAGGGCGAGTCCGCGCGGGATTCCATTCGGGAGATCAACCCGTTCGTCCGGGTGAACGTGCACCAGCTGCGGCTGGAGTCGTCCAATGCGCTGGACGTCTTTCGTGACTACGACCTCATTCTGGACGGCACGGACAACTTCGCCACCCGCTACCTGGTCAATGACGCTGCCGTACTGCTCGGCAAGCCCTATGTGTGGGGCTCGATCTTCCGGTTCGAGGGCCAGGCATCGGTGTTCTGGGCGGATGCCCCCGGCGGACAAGGACTGCAGTACCGCGACCTGTACCCAGAGCCCCCACCCCCCGGGATGGTGCCTTCCTGCGCCGAGGGCGGCGTGCTGGGTGTGCTCTGCGCGTCGATCGGTTCGATCATGGTCACCGAGGCGATCAAGCTGATCACCGGGATCGGTGAGCCGCTGCTGGGCCGGCTGATGGTGTACGACGCACTGGAGATGAGCTACCGCACCATCAAGATCCGTAAGGACCCGGCAGCGGAGCCGATCACCGGGCTGATCGACTATGAGGAGTTCTGCGGTGCGGTCAGCGACGTTGCCGCCGACGCCGCGGTGGGCTCGACGATCACCGCCGTCGAGCTCAAGGAGATGATCGACTCTGGTAAGGACTTCGTCCTGATCGACGTCCGGGAGCCGCACGAGTACGAGATCGTCAAGATCCCGGGCGCCACGCTGATTCCCAAGGACCGGATCCTGTCCGGTGAGGTGTTGGCCGAGCTGCCTCAGGACAAGCCGCTCGTGCTGCACTGCAAGTCCGGGCAGCGCTCCGCGGAGGCGCTGGCCGCGCTGCACAAGGCGGGCTTCCGGGACGCCGTGCACGTCGGCGGTGGGGTGCTGGCCTGGGCCAAGCAGGTGGACCCCTCCCTGCCTACGTACTGAGGCCCACGTACTGAGGCCCACGTACTGAGCTTGTGAGTGGCATTCGGTGCCCTGGCACCGAATGCCACTCACAAGCGGGTTCACCCGCTTCTGCGGCGCGTGGAGTACTGCCGGGGGTGTACTAGTGGGGCGGGTTTGCGCCCGACTGCGGACTTACCGGCGTGTTGCGCCGATGCCCCCGCCTTCCCGCTGCGGCGCTCGCGGCGGTTGGGTACCGGCGAGGCGGCATCGTCTGGCCGGTGTTGGTCCTGGGGTTCGGGTTGCTGTTCCATAAGGTCTCCTTGACTCAACGTGCGTGGGTCAGCGATAGCGCCTTGTGTTCGGGCGCGGTAGCCGGCTCGGGATGACAGGTCCGAGGGCGTCACCAGGAGGGGTTCGGGGGCGCCGCTGGACCGCGGCGAGCCGCACGCGCACTTAACGGCGCGGCATGGACCTCAGCAGATCATGCGATGACGTTAGCAGTGGGGGCGCTTCGCTGTCGCATGCGTTTCCCTGGGGTGCGCGGGTCGGGGTTTCTGAGGTGAGCGGGGGCGCGACCACGGCGACCGGCTCACCACAGAGCGGGACTGATGCGGCGAGCGGGACTGATGCGGCCTCACGCCGGGTCCGCCCCCTCATGTGAACGGGAGTTCTCGGCGCCGCAACAGACGGCAACACAACAAACATATCCGGCATTTAGCGTCGCTCGTCATACCCACCAGCTCTGCAGGAGGCGCGATGAGCACGACCGAGATGACGGCGCCGGCCAAGCCGGCTCACGGGGGGCGATGGATCGACCACTGGGAGCCGGAAGACCCTGGATTCTGGGAGAAGACGGGCAAGCGGGTGGCGAACCGGAACCTGTGGTTCTCGATCCTCGCCGAGCACATCGGGTTCTCGATGTGGTCGATCTGGTCGGTGCTCGTGCTGTTCATGGGGCCGGCGTATGGCGTTGACCCGGCCGGCAAGTTCTTCCTGGTGGCCCTGCCTGCCCTGGTCGGTGGGCTGATCCGGCTCCCCTACACGATGGCACCAGCCCGGTTCGGCGGGCGCAACTGGACCATCGTCAGTGCGTTGTTGCTGCTCGTCCCGACGGTGCTGGCTCTCATCGTCATGGAGCCGGGCACGTCCTACACCACGTTCATGGTGGTCGCGGCACTCGGCGGCGTGGGCGGTGGCAACTTCGCCTCGTCCATGGTCAACATCAACGCCTTCTTCCCGGAAGGCAAGAAGGGCTGGGCGCTCGGGCTCAATGCCGGCGGCGGGAACATCGGCGTGCCGGCAGTGCAGCTGGTGGGCCTGCTGGTGATCGCAACGGTAGGCGCCGCCTACCCCCGTCTGGTGCTGGCCCTCTACGTTCCGCTGATCGTGCTCGCCGCGGTGTGCGCCGCACGGTACATGGACAACATCTCGTCGGTGCGCAACGACAAGGGCGCGATCCGCGAAGCGGTCCAGGATTCCCAGACCTGGGTGATGTCGTTTCTCTACATCGGCACGTTCGGCTCGTTTATCGGCTACAGCTTCGCCTTCGGTCTGGTGCTGCAGACCCAGTTCGGTCGCACCCCGCTGCAGGCCGCCTCGGTTGCGTTCATCGGCCCGCTGATCGGCTCGCTGATTCGTCCGGTTGGTGGGTGGACGGCGGACCGGTTCGGCGGTGCAAGGGTCACTCTCGTGACTTTCATCGGGATGGCACTGGCCACCGCTGTGGTGATCATGGCATCCGAGCAGAAATCCCTGCCACTGTTTACGGCCGGCTTCATCGTGCTGTTCGTGCTCTCCGGGATCGGCAACGGGTCCACCTACAAGATGATCCCGTCGATCTTTGCTGGTAGGGCACGGATGGCGATTGACGCCGGTGAGCCCAGGGAGCCTGCGCTGATGAGAGCCCGCCGGTTGTCCGGCGCGGTGATCGGCATCGCCGGCGCGATTGGTGCGATGGGTGGGCTGTTCATCAACGTGGCCTTCCGGCAGTCCTTCCTCACCGCGCAGTCCGGGATACCGGCGTTCTGGTCCTTCCTGATCTTCTACGGGGTGTGCGTCGCCGTCACCTACTTGATCTATCTGCGTCCGGCGCCCGTGGCGGCGTCCGCGCATCCGCGTCTGGCCTATGCCGGGGTATGACGAAACAGTGCGGAAACACCGAGTTCACGCAATGCGCTCAAGATGTCAGCTAGGACGGAAGATATTTGAGACGGCTGGTGAGCTACTCCGTCATCTCGGGCAGCTCGCCAGCTTGCTGCTGCACGACCGATCGGTGCGCCGGGACGACGCCCTGGACGCAGGGACCCGGGACTGGTTGTCGCCGCTAGGCAGGGAGGGAGCAGCATGATGCGCACGCTCGTCGTCGCGGGTCATGGCATGGTCGGGCACCGTATGGTGGATGCCTTGGTCGGTCGGGATCTCCAGCGGCAGTGGCGGATCGTGGTGCTTGCCGAGGAGAGCCGGCCGGCCTATGACCGGGTCGCGTTGTCGTCTTATGTGGACTCCTGGGACGCTGCTCAGCTAACTCTGCCCGCAGTCCTGGACGACCGGGTGGAGCTGCGACTGGGTGACCCGTGCGTGGCGATCGACCGGCGTAAGCGCACCGTCCGCACCGCGTCCGGGCATCGGGTGGCCTACGACGCGCTGGTGCTGGCCACCGGGTCGGCACCATTCGTGCCCCCGGTCCCTGGCCGCGACCTGCCCGGTTGCTACGTCTACCGAACTCCGGAGGATCTTGACGCCATCCGCGCGGCGGCGCAGCGCGCGATGGACACCACGGCGGCCGGTCGGCGCTCCGGAGTGGTGGTCGGCGGCGGGCTGCTCGGCCTGGAGGCCGCGCATGCGCTGCGCCAGCTCGGGCTGTCCCCGCACGTGGTCGAGATCGCCCCCCGGCTGATGCCGATGCAGGTGGACGAGGGCGGCGGGGCGCTGCTGCGCCGGTTCATCGAGGCCCTCGGGGTACGGGTGCACTGCGGGCACGCTACCCAAGCCATCGAACCTGACCGAGGGCGGCTGCTGGTCCGGATTGCCGATGGCACCGAGCTCGACACCGATGTCGTGGTGTTTTCCGCCGGGGTGCGACCCCGCGACGCGCTGGCCCGCGACGCCGGGTTGCCGGTGGGTGAGCGGGGTGGCGTGCTGGTCGATAACCGCTGCCGCACCTCCGACGAGGACATCTGGGCGATCGGGGAGTGCGCCGCGGTCGAAGGGCGCTGTTACGGGCTGGTCGCGCCCGGCTACGCGATGGCCGAGGTGGTGGCCGACCGGCTGCTCGGCGGCAACGCCACCTTCCCCGGCGCCGACATGTCCACCAAGCTCAAGCTGCTCGGGGTCGACGTGGCCAGCTTCGGCGACGCCCACGGCCAGACCAAGGGCGCGCTGGAGGTCGTGCACAACGATCCCGTCGCCGGGCGGTATGCCAAGCTGGTCGTCTCCGACGACGCGCGGACCTTGCTCGGCGGGATTCTGGTGGGCGACGCGGGGGCCTATGGCACGTTGCGTGCGCTGGTCGGCGCCGAGCTGCCGGCCGACCCCGGGGCGCTGATCTCCCCGTCCGGCGCCGAGCTGGACGCCGGTGCCCTCCCGGCGGGTGCCCAGGTGTGCTCCTGTCACGCCGTCACCGTCGAGGCGATCGGTCAGGCGGTGACGCAGCAGGGCTGCACCACGGTGCCTGCGCTCAAGGAGTGCACCAAGGCCGGCACCGGCTGCGGGTCCTGCGTGCCGATGCTGAAGAAGCTGCTTGCCGCCAACGGCGTCGAGCAGTCCAAGGCGTTGTGTGAGCACTTCGCCTACAGCCGTGCGGAGCTGTTCGAGATCGTCGCCGCCACCCGGATCCGGACCTTCTCCGAGCTGGTCGGCAAGCACGGCAAGGGCCGCGGATGCGACCTGTGCAAACCCGCCGTGGCCTCGATCCTCGCCTCGCTGAGCGGGGTGCTGTCTCCGGGCAGCCACATCCTGGACGGCGAGCAGGCCACCCTGCAGGACACCAACGACCACTTCCTGGCCAACCTGCAGCGCAATGGCACCTACTCGGTGATTCCCCGGATTCCCGGCGGTGAGATCACCCCGGAGAAACTGATCGTCATCGGCGAGGTGGCCCGTGACTTCGGGCTCTACACCAAGATCACCGGTGGACAGCGGATCGACATGTTCGGCGCCCGGGTAGAGCAGCTGCCGGCGATCTGGCGCCGGCTGGTGGACGCCGGGTTCGAGTCCGGGCACGCTTACGGCAAGGCGCTGCGCACCGTGAAGTCCTGCGTGGGCACCGACTGGTGCCGCTACGGGGTGCAGGACTCGGTGGGCATGGCCATCTCGCTGGAGCTGCGCTACCGGGGCTTGCGTGCCCCGCACAAGCTCAAGTCCGCGGTCTCGGGCTGCGCCCGGGAGTGCGCCGAGGCCCGCAGCAAGGACTTCGGAGTGATCGCCACTGAGACGGGCTGGAACCTCTACGTGTGCGGCAACGGCGGTTTCCGGCCGCGGCATGCCGACCTGCTGGTGTCCGATGTGGACACCGAGACCCTGGTGCGCACCATCGACCGGTTCCTGATGTTCTACGTGCGCACCGCTGACCGGCTGCAGCGCACTGCGCCGTGGCTGGAGGAGATGGAAGGCGGCCTGGACCACCTGCGTGACGTGATCGTGCACGACTCGCTGGGGATCTGCGCTGAGCTCGACGCCGCGATGGAGGCGCACGTCGCGGGCTACTCCGACGAGTGGCGCGGCGTGCTGGAGGATCCCGACAAGCTGGCCCGCTTCACCTCGTTCGTCAACGCGCCGGGCGTGCCCGATCCGACCGTCGAGTTCGTCCAGGAGCGTGGCCAGCCATCGCCGGCCCATCGCCGGCCCGGCCAACCGGTGCTGATCGCCGGCCCGAAGCTGGCGGTGGTCCGGTGACCACCGACGTACGGGGTGCCGAAGCACTCTTCACCGGGCAGGCGCCATCGACACAGCCCGTGGAAGCGGCGATATGACCGCGCAGGTGCGGGCGCACTGGACGGCGGTGTGCCGCTACGACGACATCATCCCGGAACGGGGCGTGGCGGCGCTGGTCAACGAGGTTGCGGTAGCGGTGTTCCGCACCCACGACGGTGCAGTGTTTGCGCTATCCAACCTGGACCCGTTCAGTAATGCCTCGGTGCTCTCCCGGGGGATCGTGGGGGACCGCGGAGGACGGCCGACGGTGGCCTCGCCGATCTACAAGCAGGTGTTCGAGCTGGCCACCGGAGTATGCCTGGACGATCCCGACGTCTCGGTGCCGACGTATCCGGTTCGGGTGGTCGACGGGATCGTCGAGGTCGGGCCGCCATGACCGCGCTGTCGCTGCGGCCGCGACCCGAGCCGCTACCGCTGGCGGGCTTCACCGTCGGTGTCACCGCCGCCCGGCGAGCCGCCGAGCTGGGCGCTTTGCTGGAGCGTCGGGGCGCCGAGGTGATTCATGCCCCGGCGATCCGGATCGTGCCGGTGGCTGATGACGCTGAACTGCATGCCGCCACCGAGCAGCTGATCAACCATCCGCCTGACGTCGTCGTGGTCACCACCGGCATCGGGTTCCGCGGGTGGGTGGAGGCCGCCGACGGGTGGGGGCTGGGCGAGGCGCTGATCGTGGCGTTGCGCCGCGCCACCCTGCTGTCCCGAGGCCCCAAGTCACGTGGCGCGGTCCGGGCGGCGGGTCTGACCGACGCGTGGTCGCCACCGTCGGAGTCCTCAGCCGAGGTGTTGGAGCACCTGTTGGCTGGTGAGCTGGAGGGTGTGCGGGTCGCTGTGCAGCTGCATGGCGAGCCGCTGCCGGACTTTGTCGACGCGCTGGACTGCGCGGGTGCGCAGGTGATACAGGTGCCGGTCTACCGGTGGGTGGCACCCGATGACCTCGGTCCGCTGGATCGGCTGCTCGCAACGGTTCTGGACGGTGGAGCCGACGCGGTCAGCTTCACCAGTGCACCTGCCGCCGCCAGCATGCTGCGCCGGGCCGATGAGCTGGGTGTGTTGCAGCCGTTGCTGCAACGGCTGCGCCGGGACGTGCTCGCTGCCTGCGTCGGGCCGGTCACCGCAGGTCCGTTGGTGGCCCGGGACGTGCCTACGGTGCAACCCGAGCGCTCCCGAATCGGCGCGCTGGTGCGCACGCTGTCGGAGACGCTGCCGGCCCGGGCGCCGCGCTGGCCGGTCGCAGGCCACCTGCTGGAGCTGCGCGGGCACGCTGCGGTGGTCGATGGCCAGCTGCGTGCCGTGCCGCCGACCCCGATGGCCCTGCTGCGGCTGCTGGCGGCCCGTCCCGGCCGGGTGGTGCCCCGTGCCGACCTGCTCTCCGTGATGCCGGCGGCCGGTGACGACGAGCACGCGGTGGAGACCGCGGTGGCTCGCCTGCGCGCTGCGCTGGGCGAATCACGGCTGGTGCAGACCGTGGTCAAGCGCGGTTACCGGCTGGCCCTGGAACCCGGGGACTGCCGGTGATGGCGTTGCCTTGTGAGTGGCGATGCGTGCTGTAGCACTCAATGCCACTCACGGGTGCACAGTCGTGGCCGCGCATGGCACCCGGGATACCGCTGGTGTCGCGGTGGTGCGGGAGGTCGTCGCTGCGCTGCGCGATCGGCTGCCCGGTAGGTCGGTGCTGCTCGCCTTCGTCGACGTGCTCGGCCCGGCGGTGCGCGAGGTGGTTGCCGGGGCACCCGGCCCGGTCACCGTCGTCCCAGCCTTCCTGACCTCTGGTTACCACGTGCGGACCGACGTACCGCGGGAGGTGGCCGCCACCGGCCGCCGGGACGTCACCGTCACCGCCGCCCTCGGGCCGCATCCGTTGCTGGTGACCGCGATGGGAGACCGGTTGCGCGCGGCCGGCTGGCGCCGCGGCGACGCGGTGGTATTGGCCGCCGCGGGCTCGTCTGATCCCCATGCGGTCGCTGATGTGCGGGCCGCGGCAGCTCAGCTGTCCAGCGAGGTGGGTGCCCGGGTTCGGATCGGGTTCGTTGCCACCGGAGCTCCTCGGGTGGCACCCCTGGTCGCAGGACTGCGTGCGGCCGGTGCGCCCAGGGTGGCGGTGGCCTCGTGGCTGCTCGCCCCTGGGCTGTTCCACCACAGGCTTGGCTCATCGGGGGCCGACGTGGTGGCCACACCACTGGGTGCACATCCAGCGGTGATTGACCGGCTGGCTCAGCTCGCCGGGGCGGACTCGGTGCTCCGCAGCGCGTGACGGCGCCGTCAACGGTCGGCTTGCCCGCCTGCCAGATCATCTTTGTTGACCCAGGCGCTTCCCTGGCATCAGGGTAGGTGACTCGAGAGGGATTGAAATGTCCACTGTGGGTTGGGGTGGCCCGCGAGGCCCGGAGGGTGGGTGGTCCGCGGGATGCTGGCCACGCTCGTCCTGATCGCGGCGACGGCCGTGGGCTCGGCTCGCCGAGCAACGTCACCCTGATGGCCGCCCGGCTCGTCGCCGACGGCTACCGAGCCTACACCGTCAATCTTGACCTACTCGGAATCGACACCATTGGCAACGCGAACAGGATGATCAAAGTTGACGAGCGGACACGTGCCCGACTGGCCGAGTGGGCCGCCGAGCACGGCGCCCCCATCGGTGGATGCGTCGGCGAGCTCGCGAGCGCGCAGTGCATCGATGCTGCTGGCCAAGGACGGTCGGCGATCAGTCACAGCCGGCGGTGCACTGACACGGCGTAGGTGTCCGTATTAGTGAACGGATCACGATCCCACGTGGCATAGCGGGCCTCGAGGGCAAGGCCGGCGCTCTCGCACCACCTGTCGTAGTCCGCCAGGGACGGCCAGCCCTCCTGCAGCTGAAATCCGACGATGAGCCGCCCACCCGGCACCAGG
>DATHTJ010000304.1:0-12472 GCA_035463315.1 Pseudonocardiaceae bacterium | reverse complement strand
CGGGTACTCACCGCATTCCAGCCTCGCTCAGCGATGAGCTCGGCTGCAGCACTCAGGAGCTGCAGCCGTACTTCCCGTCCCCGATCCGCCGCTGTCCGTGCCAGCATGGCCACTTCTCCTCTTCTGGACGTCCGCCTTGTCCGATCGACTTGGTCGTTCGCCCTAATGGTAGCGACGGCAGGAGGGTGGGGCACAGTGTGAAGGGCCACAGCGCTAGAGATCCCAGCCTCGCGACACGGTGTCAGCCGCGCCCGGCACGGAAACAACGACCTGCTTACAACGTTGCAACGTAGGCCACAACCAGCGGAGGACGCTTGATGGACAACTCGTGGAGCTTGTTGCGTAGCTCGATGCGGCAGGGTGGAGTGCCCCGCGCCCTGGCGCCGGGCACGCTGCGGCGGATCGTCGAGTTCGCCGCGCCGCACAAGTTGTCTCTGCTGGTCTTTCTCGCGCTGAGCATGATCTCGGCGGTGCTGGCTGTCGCCACCCCGGTGCTGGCCGGCCGGGTCGTCGATGCCATCGTCGGCCAGGCGGGGGAGGTGCTGGTCATCGGGCTGGCGGTGCTCATCGCTGTCCTGGCAGTGATCGACGCTGGTGTCGGGCTGGCCTCGCGGTGGCAGTCCTCCCGGATCGGTGAGGGGCTGATCCTCGACCTGCGCCGCGCGGTGTTCGAGCACGTGCAGCGGATGCCGGTGGCCTTTTTCACCCGCACTCGCACCGGGGCGCTCGTCAGCCGGCTCAACAACGATGTGATCGGCGCGCAGACCGCGCTGACCTCCACGCTGTCCGGGGTAGTCAGCAATGTGATCCAGTTGGCGCTCACGCTGGTCGTGATGCTGACACTGTCGTGGCAGGTCACCGTGCTGGCCCTGATCCTGCTGCCGATCTTCGTGCTGCCGGCGCGCCGGATGGGCGTCCGGCTCGCTGATCTACGGCGCGAGGCGTCGACGCACAACGCGGCGATGACCACCCAGATGACCGAACGGTTCTCTGCACCGGGCGCCACGCTGGTGAAGCTCTTCGGGCGGCCGGACGCCGAGGCCGCGGAGTTCGGTTACCGGGCTACCCGGGTTCGCGATATCGGGGTGCGCAGCGCAATGGTGACGCGGGTGTTTCTCACCGCGCTGACCCTGGTCTCCGGGCTGGCGCAGGCGTTGGTGTACGGGCTGGGCGGGTGGCTCGCGCTGCGCGGCGACCTCGCCCCGGGCACCGTGGTCAGCCTCGCGCTGCTGCTCACCCGGCTGTACTCGCCGCTGACCGCGCTGGCCAACGCTCGGGTCGACGTAATGACTGCGCTGGTGGCCTTCGAGCGGGTCTTTGAGGTGCTCGACGTCCGCCCCATGATCACCGAGCGGCCAGGCGCCCGGACTGTGCCCACCGGCGAGGTGTCCGTGGAGTTCGACAAGGTGCGCTTCTCCTACCCCTCGGCCGAGCAGGTGTCACTGGCCTCGCTGGAGGAGGTCGCGACGTTGGACGCGCGTGGCGGCGCCGAGGTACTGCATGGGGTGGATTTCCGTGCCGAACCAGGGCAGCTGGTGGCGCTGGTCGGCTCCTCGGGCGCGGGCAAGTCCACCATCGCGTCGCTGGTGCCGCGACTCTACGACGTGGATGCCGGGGCGGTGCGGCTTAATGGGGTGGACGTCCGTGACCTGTCTTTTGCGGCGCTGCGGGACACCGTGGGCGTGGTGACCCAGGACGGGCACTTGTTCCACGACACCATCGCCGGCAACCTGCGCTTCGCCGCGCCGGACGCGTCGGACGAACAGCTGTGGGACGTATTGCGGCAAGCCCGGCTGGAGCAGCTGGTGCGGTCACTGCCGGATGGACTGGACACCGTGGTGGGCGACCGCGGGTACCGGCTGTCTGGTGGTGAGCGGCAGCGGTTGACCATCGCCAGGCTGCTGCTGGCCCGACCCCGAGTGGTGATCCTCGACGAGGCCACCGCGCATCTGGACTCCGAGTCCGAGGCGGCAGTGCAGGCCGCACTGGCCGAGGCGCTGCATGGTCGCACCGCACTGGTCATCGCGCACCGGCTGTCCACCATCCGGGCCGCAGACCAGATCCTCGTGATCGAGGACGGCCTGGTGGTCGAGCGCGGCTCGCACGAGGAGCTGCTCGCCGCCCACGGGCGTTACGCGCAACTGCATCGCACTCAGTTCGCTGAGCCCGCTGCCGCCTGAGCTCCGCGGGGTTAGGCGGGCTTGCGAGGTTAGGCGCGCTTAAGGATCGGCGTACGAAACGCTGCGGGCGTCGGAGCAACTGGGTAGCGTGGCGGATCGACTCGTCGATTGGGTCGATTGGTAGGAGGTGGGTTCATGACACCAGCGGTACCGCTGCCTTGGGCGTCGACGCCGGCAGCACCGCCGACGGTGCTGCGCAGTCGGGCAGAGGCCGAGGTCTATGTCGCCTCCGTCTGCTTCAAGCACGGGCCGCCCAAGCTGCTCGGCGCCGAGCTCGAGTGGGTGGTGCAGCACTCCGGGAACCCCCATCGCCCGTTGCAGGCCCGCCACCTCGCCACTGCACTCGGTGCGCACGTCCCAGCTTCCCTCGTCCCCGACAGCTCCCCGACCCCTCTTCCCTATGGCTCCACCGTCACGGTCGAACCCGGTGGTCAGCTCGAGATCTCCAGCCCGCCCTGCGCCTCGCTGACCGAGCTCATCGCCACCGTGGAGGGCGACACCGCCGCACTGACCGATCTGCTCGATCCCGCCGGACTGGTTCTCACCGGTTCGGGCTCCGATCCGCATCGCCCGTCCCGCCGGCTGATCGACATCCCCCGCTACGCCGCGATGGAGACCGCCTTCGATCGGATCGGTCCGATGGGCCGGGCCATGATGTGCTCCACCGCCGCGTTGCAGGTGTGCCTGGACGCCGGCACCTCCACCGAGGTGGCGGCGCGCTGGGCGGCTCTGCACGAGCTGGGACCGGTGCTGCTCGCGGCGTTCGCAAACTCGCCTTGGCTGGGTGGCCTGCGCACGGGCTGGGCGTCCTCCCGGATGCAGGCATGGTTCGCGTTGGACCCGGTGCGCACCATGCCTAGCCCGGTGTGCTGGGACCTGGATGGGGATCCGGCCGCGGACTGGGCCCGGCGGGCACTGGACACCCCGGTGCTGTGCCAGCGCCGTCCCGGGGGGCGTTGGGATGTGCCGAGCGGAGTCACCTTTGCCGACTGGCTGTCCGGGGCGCTGCCCGGCCACCCCAGCACCGCTGATCTCGACTATCACCTGACCACGCTGTTCCCGCCGGTCCGACCGCAGGGGTATCTCGAGGTCCGTTACCTGGACACCCAGCCGGTGGGGCAGTGGGTGGTACCGGTGGCCGTGCTGGCCGCCCTGCTGGCCGACCCCGTGGTCACCGCCGACGCCCGGGATGCCTGCGCGCCAGCCGTCGGGCGGTGGTGGGAAGCGGCCGAACGTGGCCTACGCGACGACACGCTCGCCAAGGCCGCGATCGCGGTGTTCGAGCTGGCCTGCCATGCCCTGCCGGCGCTCGGCGCGCCAGCCAGGGTGCAGCAGCTCGTCGAGGAGATCACCGAACACCGGGTCCGCCGCGGTCGCTGCCCAGCAGACGACATGGTCGAGGAGTACGCCGGCCGCCGTAGTGGAACCCGATCCGCAGGGCTCAACGGAGGACAACCGCTGTGAGTGCGCCGATCACCGAGCTGGGTACCGCCGCCCTGCGTGACCACCTCGCTGCCGAGCTCACGCGCACCCGCTCCCGCAGCGTGGCGCTGACCGAGGCGGTGGACGACGGCGAGCTGATCCGCCAGCACTCCCGGATCATGTCCCCGCTGGTGTGGGACCTGGCGCACATCGGCAACCAGGAGGAGCTCTGGCTGGTCCGGGATGTGGCCGGGGGTGACCCCGTCCGCGCGGACATCGACCACCTCTATGACGCGTTCCAGCACCCCAGGTCGGACCGGCCTGCTCTGCCGCTGCTCACACCGGCCGAGGCCAGGGGTTACCTCGGCGAGGTCCGCAGCAAGGTGCTCGACGTGCTGGACCGCATCCCGCTGGAGGGCCGCAGGCTGGTGGCGCACGGGTTCGCCTTCGGGATGATCGTGCAGCACGAGCAGCAGCACGACGAGACGATGCTGGCCACTCACCAGCTTCGAACTGGCCCGGCCGCGCTGCACGCCCCCGCTCCCGCACCACAGCGGGCTACCGGCCTGCCCGCCGAGGTGCTGGTCCCCGCTGGCGAGTTCACCATGGGCACCTCCACCGAGCCGTGGGCGCTGGACAACGAGCGCCCAGCGCATCGGGCCTGCACCGACGCATACTGGCTGGACACCACCCCGGTGACCAACGGCGACTACCAGCGGTTTCTCGCCGACGGCGGCTACGACGACCCGCGGTGGTGGAGCGAACAGGGCTGGGCGCACCGCTGCGATGCAGGTCTGGTGGCCCCGCAGTTCTGGTACCTCGACAGCGGGTCGTGGTGGCGCACCCGGTTCGGCAACACCGAGCCGGTCCCGCCCGACGAGCCGGTCGTGCACGTCAGCTTCTTCGAGGCGCAGGCTTATGCGGCGTGGGCCGGTAAGCGCCTGCCGACTGAGGTGGAGTGGGAGAAGGCCGCCCGGTTCGACCCCGCCACCGGGCGCTCCCGCCGTTTCCCCTGGGGCGATGAGGGCCCCACCCCGGCGCACGCCAACCTGGGGCAGCGGCACCTGCAGCCCGCTGCGGCGGGCAGTTACCCGGCCGGAGCGTCCCCGCTGGGCGTGCACCAGCTGATCGGTGACGTGTGGGAATGGACGTCGTCCGGCTTCGCTGGCTACCCGGGCTTCGCGCCGTTCCCGTACCGGGAGTACTCCGAGGTGTTCCTGGGTGGGGATTACCGGATGCTGCGCGGCGGCTCGTTCGGCACCGACGCGGCGGCCTGCCGGGGGACCTTCCGCAACTGGGACCACCCGGTGCGCAGGCAGATCTTCGCCGGTTTCCGCTGCGCCCGGGACGCTGATCCGGCGGACCTGTCCTGACCGTGTGCCGACACCTGGCCTACCTCGGGCCGCCGCGCGACCTCGCGACGTTGGTGCTGGACCCGCCGCACTCGCTGCTGCGGCAGAGCTACGCGCCGGCAGACATGCGGGGCGGCGGCACGGTGAACGCCGACGGGTTCGGCGCAGGCTGGTATCCCGACGGCGCTACCACACCGATCCGGTACCGGCGGGCAGTCCCGATGTGGACTGACGCCTCGTTCACCGCGCTGGCTCGCGACGTGCACAGCGGTGCGGTACTCGCCGCAGTGCGCTCGGCCACGGTCGGGATGCCGGTGGTAGAGACCGCCTGCGCCCCGTTCGGCGCCGGCCGCTGGCTGTTCAGTCACAACGGGAAGGTCGCCGGCTGGCCGCACAGCATGGCAACGCTGGCCGCTCGACTGCCGGTGACTGACCTGCTCACTCTCGAGGCGCCCACGGACTCCGCGCTGCTGTGGGCGCTGGTCCGGCACCGCTTGGCGGCCGGTGACTCGCCCGACCGCGCGCTGGGGGCGATAGCCGCCGCAGTGCTCGCCGCCGCCCCGGGCTCTCGGCTAAACCTGCTGGTCACTGACGGCATCTTGCTCGCCGCGACCGCTGTGCATCACGCGCTGGCGGTGCGCGCAGGCGACGGGACAGTGCTGGTCTGTTCCGAGCCCACCGACCAGTCCGCTGGCTGGGAAGCGGTCCCCGACGGCCATCTGCTCACCGCGACACCGTCCACCGTGGACGTTGCGCCGATCCCTGCGACCATTGCCGAGGAGCCATGACCGCACCTGTGCTCGAGATCCACCTGTCCGACTCCGATGCCGCTGATGCGCTGCATCATGACGTGCGGGTCGGGCTGTCCGCCGATCCCAAGTGGCTACCGCCCCAATGGTTCTACGACGCCCGTGGCAGCGAGCTGTTCGAGCAGATCACCACACTGCCCGAGTACTACCCAACACGCACCGAGCGCGAGCTGCTGCGGCGCAGTGCGGGGGAGATCGCCGAGTGGGCGGCTGTCGACACCCTCGTGGAACTCGGTTCGGGCTCTTCGGAGAAGACCCGGTTGCTGCTCGACGCGCTCACCGCGAGCGGATCGCTGCAGCGCTTCGTACCGTTGGACGTGTCGGAGTCCGCGTTGCGCGGCGCGATGGCGGCGGTGGCGCGGGAGTACCCGGGGGTCTCGGTGCATGGCGTGGTCGGAGACTTCACTCAGCATCTGGAGCTGTTGCCGGCCGGTCAGAGCGGGCGCAGGCTGGTGGCCTTCCTGGGCGGCACGATCGGCAATCTGCTGCCTGATGAGCGGGCCGGCTTTTTCACTGCGCTCCGCGGGGCGCTGGATCCCGGTGAGCTGCTGTTGCTCGGCGCCGGGCTGGTCACCGACCCAGCGGTGATGGTGCCCGCTTACGACGACGCCGCCGGGGTGACCGCCGAGTTCAACCGCAATGTGCTGCACGTCCTTAACCGCGAGCTCGGGGCCGACTTCGACGTCGCGTCCTTCGACCACGTCGCGGTGTGGGATGCCACCCACGAGTGGATCGAGATGCGGCTGCGGGCTTGCCGCGCGATGACCGTGCGGTTGCCCGCAGTGGACATGACGGTGCACTACGCCGAAGGCGAGGAGATGTGCACCGAGGTCTCGGGCAAGTTCCGCCGCGATGGCCTGTCGAAGGAACTCGACGCCGCCGGGTTCGATCTCGCGCACTGGTGGACCGACCCAGCGGAGCGCTTCGCCCTGAGCCTCGCGACCCGGCAATGAGCCAACCGTGGCCGGCATCAGCTGCGCAGTCCCCCCACTAGCCAGCATCCGTCTCACCCACTCGACAACAATGCGCGACCGATCAGTAGCACGGCGCTCGCGGCGGCCACTGCAAGCACTGCTCGACGCGTCCAGCCATTGTCAAGCACCCGGCGAGCCGGCCCGGACAGCGCGAAACCGACCAGCAAGAAGGGAGCGAGTAAGGCGGTATTCGCCAACTGCTCGCCCGTGACCTGGCCCGCGGCAGCCAGCGCGGCAATCGAGGTCACCGATCCCAGGACGAAGTAGGCGCTGAGCGTGCCGCGGACCCGCGGGCCTGCCTCATTCTGATAGAGCAACGCGATGGGGGGCCCACCGATCGACGCCGCGGTGCCCCCCGCCCCGCTGGCGATGCCCGCAAGGAGCAGCAAGCGCGGTCGGGGGCGCGGCCGCCAGGTGAGCAGGGAGAGCACGACGCAGGCAAAGACGCAGAGTCCGACAACGAGGGTGAACACCCGCTGCGACAACATGGCCACGGCGAGTACTCCCAGGCCGGTGCCGGGCAGCCGGCCCAGCATCGCCCACCCAATCCCGGGCCAGTCGGCGTGCCGCCCGTCCCGGACCACCGCGAGCGCCGAGTGCACGGTTGTCAGCAAGATCAACGGAACTGGGACGAGCGCGGGGTCGAACAGCACCAGCAACGGTGCCGCCACCAAGGCCATGCCGTAACCCACCGCGCCCTGTACCAGCGCACCCAGCACCACCACCAGACCCGCTGCGAGGATCACACTGTGCGTGGCATTGAGTGCTAGAACACTGCTCGCCACTCACGAGGCGCGTCGCACCATGGCGCGCAAGACGTACTGCAGGATCCCGCCGTTGCGGAAATACTCGGCCTCGCCGGGGGTGTCGATGCGCAGCACGGCGTCGAACTCCACCGGAGCCGCTCCTTCGCGGGTGGCCGTGACGTGCACGGTGCCCGGGATGGAGCCGTCATTGAGCGCGGTGATGCCGGAGATGTCGAAGGTCTCAGTGCCATCCAGACCCAGCGATGAGGCCGATTCGCCTGCCGGGAACTGCAACGGAAGCACGCCCATCCCGATCAAGTTGGAGCGGTGAATACGCTCGAATGACTCGACAATCACCGCGCGCACCCCGAGCAGCCGGGTGCCCTTGGCCGCCCAGTCCCGCGAGGAACCCGAGCCGTACTCCTTGCCACCCAGAACCAGCAACGGGATGCCGGCCTCGGCGTAGCGCTGCGCCGCCTCGTAGATGGGCGCCTGCTCGCCGCCAGCGGTGAAGTCACGGGTGTAGCCGCCGCTCACGTCTTCCAGCAGCAGGTTGCGCAACCGGATGTTCGCGAACGTGCCGCGGATCATCACCTCGTGGTTGCCCCGGCGGGATCCATAGGAGTTGAAGTCCTTGCGCGCCACACCGTGCTCGGACAGATACCGGCCAGCCGGGGAGTCTTCCTTGATCGTCCCGGCGGGAGAGATGTGGTCGGTGGTCACCGAATCACCAAGCAGCGCCAGCACCCGGGCCCCGGAGACGTCGGCCACCGGTTGCGGTTGCGCCGCCATACCCTCGAAATACGGGGGCTTGCGGACGTAGGTGGACTCCGGGTCCCAGCTGAAGGTCTCACCTTCCGGGGTCGGGAGTGATTGCCAACGAGCATCACCGGCGAAGACGTCGGCGTAGTCCTTGGCGAACATCTGCTGGCTGATGGTGGACTCGATCACGTTCTGGATCTCCTCCGGCGCGGGCCAGATGTCGGCCAGGTAGACGGGGTTGCCGTCGAGGTCGAGCCCGAGCGGGTCGCGAACGAAGTCGAAGTCCATCGTTCCCGCCAGCGCGTAGGCGATCACCAACGGGGGTGAGGCGAGGTAGTTCATCATGACGTCCGGGTTGATCCGGCCCTCGAAGTTGCGGTTGCCCGACAGCACGCTGACCACTGCGAGATCGGCGTCGCGGACGGCGTGCGCAACCTCCCCGAGCAGCGGACCCGAGTTGCCGATGCAGGTGGTGCAGCCGTAGCCGACCAGGTGGTAGCCCAGTTTCTCCAGGTACGGCCACAGGCCGGCCTTCTCGTAGTAGTCGGTGACCACCTGGGAGCCAGGAGCCATCGACGTCTTCACCCATGGTTTGACGGTCAGGCCGCGGTCGACGGCGTTGCGGGCCAGCAACGCTGCGCCGATCATCACCGAGGGGTTGGAGGTATTGGTGCACGAGGTGATTGAGGCGATCACCACGGCGCCGTGGTCGATCTCGTACCCGGTGCCTTCGGCGGCGCGCACTGGGGTGGGAGAGCTGGGACGGCCCTGCGCGCCAGCCGCGGCCGAGATCCTCATGCGGGGCACACCACCGCCGTTGCCGCTGCTCACCGCGGGCGCATCGCTGGCCGGGAAGGACTCCTCGCCCGCCTCGTCTACCGTTGACCCCGATGGGTCCTCTTCGGAGGCGTAGTCGGCCAGCGCATGGCGAAACGCGGCCTTCGCCTCGGAGAGCGCGATACGGTCCTGCGGGCGCTTAGGCCCGGCGATGCAGGGGACCACGGCGGACAGGTCCAGCTCGAGATACTCGGAATAGGTTGCCGCGCGGTGCGGGTCATGCCAGAGGCCCTGCTCCTTGGCGTAGGCCTCGACCAGCGCGAGCTGCCCAGCGGAGCGGCCGGTGAGTCTCAGGTAGCGGACGGTCTCCCTGTCGATCGGGAAGATCGCACAGGTGGAGCCGAACTCAGGACTCATGTTGCCGATAGTGGCGCGATTGGCGAGCGGGACTGCCGCCACGCCCTCGCCGTAAAACTCGACGAACTTCCCGACCACGCCGTGCTGGCGCAGCATCTCGGTCATGGTGAGCACGACGTCGGTGGCGGTCGCCCCGGGTGGGATGGAGCCGGTGAGCTTGCAGCCGACCACCCGCGGGATGAGCATCGACACCGGCTGGCCGAGCATCGCCGCCTCGGCCTCGATGCCGCCGACGCCCCACCCCAGCACGCCCAGCCCGTTGACCATGGTGGTGTGGCTGTCGGTGCCTACCACGGTGTCCGGGTAGGCCTGACCGTTGCGGGTCATCACGACGCGGGCCAGGTGCTCGAGGTTGACCTGGTGCACGATTCCGGTTCCCGGCGGGACCACTCTGAACTCGTCAAAGGCGCCCTGGCCCCAGCGCAGGAACTGGTAGCGCTCCCGGTTTCGCTGATACTCCAGGTCGACATTGCGCTGGAAGGCGTCCGCACGGCCGGACACGTCCGCGATCACCGAGTGGTCGATGACCAGTTCTGCCGGCGCCAGCGGATTCACCACCTGCGGGTCGCCGCCCAGGGCCGTGACTGCCTCGCGCATCGTGGCCAGATCGACCACGCAGGGCACCCCGGTGAAATCCTGCATGATCACCCGAGCCGGGGTGAACTGGATCTCTGTGGACGATGCGGCCTGGGCGTCCCAGCGGGCGAGCGCTTCGACGTGCTCGGCCGTGACATGCGCACCAGCAGCGTCTGATTCGAATCGCAGCAGGTTCTCCAACAGCACCTTCAGGCTGTAGGGCAGAGCGCGCCACTGCGCGCCGAGTCGCTGGTCCAGCTCGGCCAACCGGAACACCTCGTAGCGGGCATCCCCGACGGACAGCGTGCCGCGGGTGCCGAAGCTGTCGGTGCTGGTTGCTGCGTGGGTCACGGGCTACTCCTCTCGGAGGGCCAAGCTGGTGCCCTCAACCGTGACTCTACGTCTGCCCACCCGCCAGTGTGATCAGCGGGCAGAGTCGTAACAATCAAGTAAAGTGCCCGGGCGATCGTGGCAACCCCGCTCGGCGGATACGTCGGCTCCGGCCCCTCTATCAGGGGCTGCTCCGCTCGGGAGGCCGGTCATAGCCTGGGCCGACAGAATCGAGACCACGCTGGAGGTGGCAGCCATGCGGGTGCCCTTGACC
Source organism: Pseudonocardiaceae bacterium (assembly GCA_035463315.1). GTDB lineage: Bacteria > Actinomycetota > Actinomycetes > Mycobacteriales > Pseudonocardiaceae. Next base: position 1,853 of record DATHTJ010000304.1, on the reverse strand, counting down.
GTTGCCGACTTCCTCGCCCGCGGCGAGACGGCGTTCGCGGAATTCGTCGCGGTCGTGGACGAATCCGCCCAGCCAGCCCCGCCGGTGCCGCCGTTGACCTACCGCGAGCTGGGTAGGCGGGTCCGCGCCTGGCAGGCTGGCCTGGACGCGCTCGGAGTGGGTGCAGGGGAGCGGGTGGCCGTGGTCAGCCACAACTGCGCCCGGCTGCTCGAGCTGCTGCATGCGGTGCCGGCCAGCGGTCGTATCTGCGTGCCAGTGAACTTCCGGCTTCGCTCCGACGAGGTGAACTACATCGTTGCGCACAGCGGCTCGTCGGTGCTGCTGGTCGACCCAGAACTCGACGAGGCGCTCAAGGGAGTTGCGGTCCCGCACCGTTTCGTGCTCGGCGGCGAGACCGAGGACCAGCTGATGCGCTTCGACACCGAGCCGCGCCCATGGGCCGAGCCGGACGAGGACGCCACCGCGACGATCAACTACACCTCGGGCACCACCGCACGACCCAAGGGGGTGCAGCTGACCCACCGCAATATCTGGATCAACGCCGTCACCTTCGCCCTGCATACCCGGGCCTGGGAGCGTGACGTCTACCTGCACACCCTGCCGATGTTCCACTGCAACGGCTGGGGCATGCCGTTCAGTCTGGTCGGGCTTGGCGTGGAGCAGGTGGTGCTGCGCAAGGTGGACGGCGCGGAGATCCTGCGGCGGGTCGACCAGCACGGCGTGACACTGATGTGCGGCGCCCCCGCGGTGTGGAACGCGGTACTCGATGCCGCCACGAGCTGGGACGGCGAGATCCCCGGGCGGGACCGGGTGCGGCTGGTCTGCGCGGGGGCGCCGCCCCCCACCAAGACCATCCAGCGAATCGATGAGGAACTCGGCTGGGAATTCCTGCAGCTCTACGGGCTCACCGAAACCGCACCACTGCTCACCTTCAACCGCAGCATGCCCGCCGATGACAACCTGCCTACCGCAGACCGGGCCCGAAGGCTGTCCCGGGCCGGCGCCCCCGCGCTGGGCGTGCGGCTGCGCATCTCCGAGTCCGGGGAGGTGCTGGCCCGCTCCAACGTCGTGATGGCTGGCTACTGGGACGATCCGCAAGCCAGCAGCGACGCGCTGGTGGACGGCTGGTTCCACACCGGTGACGGCGGATCGGTGGACGACGAGGGCTACCTGTCAATCACCGACCGGAAGAAGGATGTGATCATCACCGGCGGCGAGAATGTCTCCTCTATCGAGGTGGAGGACTGCGTGTTCAGCCATCCGGCGGTGGCCGAGGTCGCGGTGATCGGGGTTCCCTCCGAGCGGTGGGGTGAGACGATCAAGGCACTGGTCGTGCTGGCCGACGGGGCGCAGGTCACCCAAGACGAGATCATCAGCTACTGCAAGGAGCGGCTGTCCGGCTATAAGGCGCCGACGTCAGTGGAGTTTCGCCAGGCGATACCGCGCACCGCCACCGGGAAGATCCAGAAGTTCAAGTTGCGCCAGGAGTACTGGCAGGGGCGAGAGCGCCAGGTGAACTGACTGGTGCAGCAGTGTCAGGACAAGGCCGCCCCCTCGACACGCCGTGGGCAGCGAGCACACTGGTCGGCGTGAGCCAGCCGTCCCCGCGACACCTCCCGAGCGCACCACGCACCCGGCGCCGGATGTCGTCCCAGGCCAGGCGGGGCGAGCTGCTCGACGCGGCGCTGCGGGAGTTCAGTAGCCGGGGTTACTACCTCACCCAGATGGAGCATGTCGCCGCCACCGCCGGGGTGAGCAAGGCGCTGGTGTACCAGCACTTCGCGAGCAAGGAGGAGCTCTTCGCGGCGGTCACCGAGCAGGTTGTGGAGGGCCTCATGGGACGGCTGCCCGAG
>DATHTJ010000303.1:0-1645 GCA_035463315.1 Pseudonocardiaceae bacterium | reverse complement strand
CGCTGTGGGCAGCACCCGCAGGCCGATCACTCGGCGGCCGTCGGCGCTGACCTCGACGCCGGCGGCGTCGCAGCCATCCAGCACCTGGACCGTGGGCAGGGCACGGACCCGCTGCAGGACGTGGCCCTCCAGCAGCGGCCGGCTTACGACAAGGCCGTGCAGGCCGCTGGGCACCTGCCGGTAGTGGTGGCCGTCGAGGTACCAGCGGCCGTCGGCCAGGATGTCGCAGAGCAGCGCACCTGCCAGCACCATCTCATCGGCGAACCCGTCGAACAGTGTCTCCAGCGCCGTGAGGCCGCTGGCCAGCAGACCGTGCAGGTGGTGTGCTTGTGGTACGCCTCGGCGATGCTCACCGCAGGCGGGCAGGACGTTGCGCTCCACGACGGTCACGCGGTCGTAGGTCTCGGTGAGGACCCTGGCCGTGAGCAGCCCGGCCATGCTGGCGCCGATGACGACTGCGTGGTGCCCGACTATGCGCATCGTGGATCTCCTTTGCGGCAGAGGTGCTCGGTCAGGAGCCGGTTTCGTCGCTCACCGGCCGAGAGGACGCGACCTGGATCGCCGCAGGAGCGCCTCCGACGAGATGCAAGCGACCGCAACCGCACTCCGGACCGCCACCACGCCCGGAGCCACGGAGATCGCCGGCCTGCTTGCGGAGACCGCGCGGGACCTGGCCTGCCACCTGCTGCCCTGCTCCCTTTCTCGGGAAGACTGGCTCAGGTCGGTAGGTGCGACCACGGTGACCCCTTTGGCTAGACGATCGCGCTACGGCCTGGCTGGGTGGGCTGGGACGCCGTGCCGGATGTCCCAGATGCCGAAGGCGCAGACGTGGACCGACGGGCAGCAGGCTGGGACTGTTGGGTTCGCCCACCGGTGCTGACGCTATCGACGTCAGCACCGACAGCACTGCGGCTATGCCTGCGGTCGACAGCGACGCAGCCCACGGAACGGTGAGTAGTCCCACGCCGGTGGCACTGAAGATCGCCAGAAGGCTCTGCGCGAAAGTCTTGACAGCTCGCTCGATCGCCAACTGCCAGAACTGGTATGTGAACATCGCGACTCCCCTCTGGAAGTGAGGTGTGGTGTGAATCAGAGCGTCGCCGGGGTCCCGCTGATACCAGTTCATGCTGAGACTGCTCGCGGTGCCGCTGGACAACGGCGGTGTGATCATGGTCGAGATGGACCATGCTCCGGGTGGTGTGGTTAAGGCGGGACGGCCAGGACAGATCGTCAGCAAGGCGGCACAGACCGTGGAATCTGCGTTGGACTCGGTGACCCCGCCTGTGCAGTCCATCCTCGCCAAGCTGCCTTGGACGACCACGTCGCCGGGCCCGCCAGTCGGTGAGAAGCCAGCGTGCCTGCTGGTAGCCGGGGCCTGCAGAAACAGCATCCCTCCTGACGGCCGAGAGTGGGCCACCACGCCGCAAGGCCAGACACCGCTGCTCGACGAGGCCACCGCCCGCGCCGTCATCACCGGGACAAGATCCCGCTGTGGGCCGTCATTTCGGTGGCCAGCCGGGCGGCTCTCGCGCCGGCCTGGCCTGGTGGCGGGAGCCGGATCGTCATCGGGCGTTGCTGCGCGCGGGGGACGTGCAGGCTCGGGGGTGCCGGGTACTCGACGGTGGGGGCGTCGGGGTGCGCCGGG
>DATHTJ010000302.1:0-6302 GCA_035463315.1 Pseudonocardiaceae bacterium | reverse complement strand
CCGACATTCGTGAGCTCGGCAATCTGCCTGCGAACATCGCCGTCGTCGAGGAGAACCTGCGCGATGGCACCGAACGGACACTGGCCGAAGAGGAAGTTCTGCGCCCAGGCAAACTCGAGGATGGCAAGCGACCTACCAAGCGGGTCAACTTCAGGCAAGCGTGATCGTCGGCCACGGCCGATGCGGTCACACGCCGCTGCGGCCGCGGAAATTTTCTTGGCACCCGCCGCTGGACGGTGTGAACCATCACGACACCGGGGATGCCCAACCCAACGTCCAGATATAGAGGAGACTGCACATGAAGGCAGTGACATGGCACGGCAAACGCGACATCCGGGTCGACACCGTCCCCGACCCTAAGATCGAGCACCCGACGGATACGATCGTGCGTATCACATCGACCGGGATCTGCGGGTCTGACCTGCACCTTTACGAGGTGCTCGGCCCGCTCATGAGCGAGGGCGACATACTCGGTCACGAGCCGATGGGAATCGTGGAGGAAATCGGCAGCGAGATCACCGAGGTCAGCCCCGGTCAGCGCGTGGTGATCCCGTTTAACATCTCCTGCGGAACGTGTTTCATGTGTGCGCAGGGACTGCATTCCCAGTGCGAGACGACCCAGGTTCGTGACCAGGGCATGGGAGCCGCCCTGTTCGGCTACACCAAGCTCTATGGGCAGGTGCCGGGCGGGCAGGCGGAGTACTTGCGGGTTCCCTTCGGCAACACGCTGCCGATCGCGGTGCCCGACGGTCCGCCTGACGAGCGATTCGTCTATCTCTCCGATGTGTTGCCCACCGCATGGCAAGCGGTCGAGTACGCTGGGATTCCGGCCGGTGGGAGCGTTGCGGTGCTCGGCCTGGGGCCGATCGGCGACATGTCCGCCCGTATCGCGCGGCATCGCGGCGCCGGGCACGTGATTGGTGTCGACCTGGTACCCGAGCGTCTCGCGCGGGCTCGCCTGCACGGTGTCGAGACACTCGATCTGCGCGAGCACCAGGATGATCTCGCCGAGGTGATTCGGGGGATGACCGCAGGGCGTGGGCCTGATGCTGTCATCGACGCCGTCGGGATGGAGGCGCACGGGTCACCCGGGGCGAAGACCGCTCAGCAGGCAACCGGCCTGCTCCCCTCACCGGTAGCCGCGACGCTGATGCAGCAGGTGGGTGTCGACCGGCTCAATGCCCTCTACCTGGCGATAGACATCGTGCGACGGGGCGGCACGATCTCGGTGATCGGAGTCTACGGCGGTATGACCGACCCGCTGCCGATGCTGACGATTTTCGACAAGCAGATCCAGCTGCGGATGGGGCAGGCCAACGTCAAGCGGTGGGTGGATGACATCCTGCCGTTGCTCACCGATGACGATCCGCTCGGTGTGGAGGGCTTCGCCACCCACACCCTGCCGTTGGACCAGGCACCGGAGGCGTACGAGATGTTCCAGAAGAAGCGTGACGGCGCTATCAAGATCCTCCTGCAACCATGACGAGAAGAGGGCCGTGACCGTCGTCATGCGCCAGCGAGAACCGCTGGACCTGCATCAGGTGGATGACAATTCATGCTTGACCTGTGTCACTGCGAACGTTCTGTACGTGTTAGGGATCACCGATACCCTGGACACGCGGTGGGTTGATCGTGAGGTTGGTCGGGAGCCAGGCTGCGGAGCGCAGCGCGCCGGGGCCCGGCGTTTTCTGCTCCAGCAGGGCCTGTCCCTGCACCTGGTGTGCGCCTACGAGCCTGAGCGGTTCCTGCAGGAGGGCGTCGATTACCTGAGGCGCTACTACCGCCAGGAGTGGGACTCGTCCTGGGAGGAGTACTGGACACAGCAGCGGCTGGAGCGGCACCGCCGCGAGTGTCTCGCGGCGCGGGAGTTGAGCACCTTCGGCGCCAGGATGCGGACTGAGCACCGTCAGCCCACGCTCGCCGACATCCGCGGCGCCCTGGACCGCGGTCGCCTGGTGTGGATCTCTGTCGACAACGACTGGGGCCAGGTCGACTGCCACGCGGCCCTGGTCTACGGCCAGCGGGGCGACGTGTTCGACGTCTACTCGCCGGAGCTCTCACGGAGCTGCCTGCAGCAGTACCGCCGTCGGCGGCTGGACAGGGTATGGCTGCGCAGCGAGGGCATGACCGCTGTATGGCGCCGTGAGCCATGGCGTGGTGCAGAGGCAGCCAAGTATGGGTCGACAATGTTGCGCGGTCTGCCGTGAGCAGGTGAACGACCAGCGGTTCCGGCGGCGCTGCAGGTGCTTGCCTGTCAGTGCGCGCCGAGGAGAACCTGGGCGATGACGAATGCGGCGACGGCGAAGACGAGATAGGCGAACCAGCGTTGCAGGTGCGCGGTGGAGAGCCTGCGGCTGAGGCGGCCTGCGGTGACCGAGCCGATGATCGCTGCGACGGTGAAGGAGATCGCGATGCGGTAGTCCACTGGTGCATCGTTGGCATGGGCGAGAAACCCGGCGGCGGAGTTGATGACGATGACCACGAGTGAGGTGGCGATGGCGGAGGTCATCGGCAGGCCGAGCAGCAGGACGAAGGCGGGGATGATCAGGAACCCGCCGCCGACGCCGAACAGGCCGGTGAGAAATCCGATCGCCGCCCCGGCTGCGATGGACTTCGGCAGGCAGCTGCGCCAGTTGATGCCGCCGCCGGGCAGGACGCAGTCCCCGCTGATCGTGGTGGTGCTGGCGAGCATCCGGATACCGGCTGTGATCATCAGGATCGCGAAGCCGCCGAGGACGATGCGGGGGTCCAGCAGCCGATTGACCGCGGCTCCGGCGAAGGCCATGACGGCTCCGGCCGGGCCAAACACCGCTGCGATGCGCCACTGCGTGTCTCCGCTGCGCAGACGTGGCAGCAGGGCGGCGGCCGAGGAGATCCCGACCACGAGCAGCGATACCGGGATCGCGGCGTCGAGGGGGACTCCGGCGCCGTAGACAAGCGCGGGGACGGCAAGGATGGATCCGCCGCCGCCGAGAATCCCGAGCAGGATCCCGATCAGCAGGCCGAGGCCGAGCGTGATGATGATGCGGTCACACCTTCTGGACGTCGGTGGCTGCCGCGCGGGGGCGCGTGTCGAGCGCGGAGACGGCCAGCCCGAGCCCGACGCGGGCGTCGACCGCGCCGATGATGTTCGGATTCAGAGGGGTCTCTCCAGTTCCGGCGATGTGGGTGAGGGGTGGTATGGCGCTCAGACGGTGCGCCGCTCGTCGGCCAGGTTCTCGAGCCCGGCGTTCTTGGCGTTGTCGTAGGAGTCGTTGACCAGGACGAGGTCACGGCCGGGGCGGTCGAGAATCGAGGCGGCGACCGAGGCGCGGTAGCCGGATCCGCAGTAGACCCAGACCTCGCCGTCAGGCACCTCGTCGATGTGCTCGACGAGCGCGTGCAGCGGGATGTGCTGGGAGCCGGTAACCCCACCCTGGGCGCGTTCGTCGTCGCGGCGGGTGTCGAGTACGTGCACCGGCCGCTCACGCAGCGCCCGGGCGAGTCCAGCGAAGTCGCTGACCGGGTAGGAGCGCAGCGGCCGTCCGTCGGCGAGGGTGTCGATGTCACCGAGGGCGGCGCCGGCGAGTCGGTCGATGCCGATGCGGACGAGCTCGCGGCGGGCCCGGACGACCTGTTCGGCGGACTCGCCGAGCAGGGTGAGCGGGGTGCCCCAGGGGTAAATCCAGCCGAGGTAGGTGACGAAGCTGGTCGACAGCTCGAACCCGAGGGATCCGGCGATGTGCCCAGCGGCGAACGCGGTGCGGTCGCGCAGGTCAACGACCCACTCACCGGCGTCGATGCGCCGCCGCAGTTCGGCCGGGTCACTTGGCTCGGGCGCGCTGAGGTCGACGGGATCGGGGCCACGGCGGTTCAGTGGCCCCATGTGGGCGTAGTAGGCGGGGTAGGCCCTCAGCCCGGCGAGCAGCGTGTCGACGTAGTCCTGCTCGGCCAGGGTCAGCGCCGGGTTGACCTTCTCCTGAACGCCGACGGTGGAGGCGTCCCCGCTGGTCGGCGTGGCCGAGCAGAAGCTGCCGAACCCGTGGGTCGGGAAGACCGGAGTGTCAGCGGACAGCTCGCGGGCCAGCCGGCGCACCGAGTGGAACTGGGCGTGGGTCAGCTCCTCGGTGTGCTCCGACCCGACCAGGTCGGTGCGGCCGGTGGCGCCGTAGAGCATGGATCCGCCGGTGAAGACTCCGTGCACCCGCCCGTCGGCGGATTCCAGGGCGTAGCTGACGTGGTGGTGGGTGTGCCCGGGGGTGTGCAGCACGCGCAGCCGCATCCGGCCGGTTTCGATCACGTCGCCGTCGCCGACGGCGTGGTGGTCGAACCGCAGGTCATCGCCCGCGGCGAGAACATACGTCGCGCCGGTGCTCCGGGCCAGCTCAAGCCCGCCTGAGACGTAGTCGTTGTGGACGTGGGTCTCCAGCACGTGGGTTACCTGCGCGCCGCGTGCGGCGACCAGGTCGAGGATCCGGTCGATGTCGCGTTGCGGGTCGATGACCACGGCGACATCACCGTCGACGATCAGGTAGCTGCGGTCACCCAGGCTGATGGTCTCGAGGGTCACGATGTCGAACACAACTGCTCCTACTCTACCCCGTAGGGTATACGATGAAGGCTGCCGCATGACAGACACCCGTGGGGTATCTGTGAACACGCGTCCGCCGTGATCATGGAAGCGACTTGCTGGCCAGCAGCGAGCTGCCAGGTGTGTCGTGGGAGCGATCAGGCCAGAGACAGGAAGAGGCGTTCGAGCTCGGCCTCATTCACCCTCTTGACGTCGCCTTCGCCCTGGGTCATGCACTGCCGCAGACCCGTCGAGATAATCTTGAAGCCGGCCTTGTCGAGCGCTCGGGACGCGGCGGCCAACTGCGTCACCACGTCGGAGCAGTCGCGGCCCTCCTCGATCATGCGGATGATTCCACCGATCTGGCCCTGCACCCGCTTGAGCCGCGCTACCACGTCGGTGAGCTTGGTTGAGTCCACGTCCATGCCGTTCTTCTCTCCCTCGGCGCTGCGAGCCCATCTCGTGGCTACCCCCGGGGGTATAACCCGACCGTACTCGGATGTATTCCCCGGCCCGGAGTCGATGCCTCTGCGAGGATTCGGTGTCGGCGGTGAGGGTCAGTTGGACGCGTCGACGGTCCTGTGGGTCCGGCGTGCGGCACACCAGCCCAGCGTGGATCAGCCGATAGACCATCGCGGAGGTGGCCGTCGGTCTGGTACCCAGGGCCTGGGGCAGATCGGTGAGGGTGACCGGTGCCAGCGCCACCTCGCAGATGGAGACGCGAAGTGCCCACGCAGATACACTGGCTCCCGACCGGACGTGGGTGCCGCGGCGGCTTGGCCTGGCGCAGGGCCAGGCCAGCCGTGTAGAGCGCGCAGCGCAGCCACCTTGCGACGCACCGCGGTATTCCAGGTCCATGGCCAGGAAAGCTGCATCATCAAGCCCGTCGACGTAGCGCAGTCGGTCGTCAAACTCCAGCCAGTCCAGCACCCGGGGGCCGTCATCAAGGTAGAAGATGGCACCAGTCAGCACGTCGCCGTGGCCATTGACAATGCGCCAGGCGCGCGGCCGGGCGGCCAACAGCGGCTCCCGCCCGTCGAGGAAACGCAGCGCCGGGCGCTCAAGCAGGCACGTTGCATGGTCACGGGGAACGGGATCACCCCGCCGACTGCCACCTTGCGCACCGGGCACGGCTACAGGTGTTCGGAACGATTGCTCACCCTCCCCGGAGCGGACAAGTGACCAAAGGAGAACTACAATGCTCGAGAAAATAACGGATGTCCCTCCTGGAATCGAGGGAATCAAGGCCGTCGGGAAGATATCAAAGGAAGACTACGAGAGGGTCTTCAAGCCGCTCGTCGATGACGCACTGCAACAGGGTCGCCGCATTCGACTCCTCTACCAAATCGCCCCGGACTTCCACGGCGTCACCCCAGGCGCAGCGTGGGAAGACGTCAAGATCGGGCTTCGCTCTCTGCGGCTGTTCGACGGCTGCGCGATCGTGACCGATATTGGTTGGATCCGGGAGTTGACCCAAGTTATCGGCTTCCTGATGCCATGGCCAGTGCGCGTTTTCAGCAATGAAGAGCGTGACAAGGCCATCGAGTGGCTGAGCTCGCTCCCCGAAGGACCCGGTGTTTCCCACCGTCTCGTTCCCGAGTCCGAGTTGATCGTGATCGAAGTCAAGGAACCCTTGCGTGCCCAGGACTTCGATGCCCTGGCGCTGACGGCAGACACGTGGCTCGAAACACACGGTGAGTTGCATGGCCTCGTGGTCCACGCTCGCCAGTTTCCCGGCTGGGAGAACGTGGGG
>DATHTJ010000301.1:0-5512 GCA_035463315.1 Pseudonocardiaceae bacterium | reverse complement strand
ACCGGTTCGACAAGTACTCCAACGTCCATTGGTTGGGTTTCCGCCCCTACGAGCAGATCCCAGCCTACGGTTCCGGCTTCGCGGTCGGGATCATGCCATGGCTGGACAACACGTGGATCGCGCACGCGAACCCGGTCAAGCTCAAGGAGTACCTTGCGCTTGGCCTTCCGGTGGTCAGCACCCCGTTCGCCGAGATCACCTACTACACCGACCGGGTCCGGGTCGCGGCGACATCGGCTGATTTCGTCGCCGCGATCCGCTCGACCCTCACCGATGGGGGCCCCGGGACCCCGCAGGCGCGCCGAGGCTCGGTGCTGGGCGCGTCCTGGGCGACCCGGTCCGACGAGATCATCGGGCTGGTCGAGGGACCGCCCCACGACCCCGGGACGGTGGGCCCATGAGGAGTTGGCGCCGTCTCAGCGGGTTTGGCCGGACGCGAGGTGGACGGCGCGGCGTGCTGGTGGTCTCCGCCGTCGGCCTGGCCGTGGTGGCGGTCGCCGCGATCCTCATCACCACCCGCACCCCCGGTGATCCAGTCGCCGACGGCGCGCGCGTAGGTAGTGGGGTCCCGGCACTAGGCGGCCCAGACGGACCAGCCGTGCTGGGCCTGCCGAGGGTGCCCTGGGCCGGTGGGCCGGCCTACTATGCCCGGTTCCCCGCTGCTGCGACGGCGGGTTGGACCGATCCGAGATTCTTCCCCATCGGGGTGTGGTTCGAGTCCGTGATCCAGCAGGACAATGTCGACCTGGACAAGGCCGCCGGGCTCAACACCTACGTGGAGCTCACGGACACCAGCAAGATGGCGCTGGTCCGTGCCAACGGTATGTTCGCCATCCTGAGCAAGCCCCTGCCGGGTTACGGGAGTGAAACCGTCGCGTGGCTGATCACAGACGAGGCCGACATGACCTACGGCCCCGGTTCGGACCCCTGGACCGGGCGGGATGGCTGGAACACCTGCATTCCCATCCAGAAGGAACACGGCCAGTGTGGCTACAGCGTGATGCAGGCCCTCTCCGACCGGCTCCCCAAGGATGGGCGTCCCCGCTACGCCAACTTCGGGAAGGGCGTCCTGGTATGGGAGAGCGACGCTGAGGCCGAGAGGTTCGTGAACAACTACACCGACTTCACGTCAGCGGACCTGTACAACTACACCGATCCGCACCAGCCGTCCGAGGACCGACGCGCCGCTCAGTACGGCGCCCTGATCGACCGGATGCATAAGCTCGACGCAACCGACGGAAATCGGCAGCCGATCTGGGCGTTCATCGAGGTGGGCCACCCCTTCACTGAGAACGATGCGCCGACCATCAACGGTGATCAGATTGCTGGGGCCGTGTGGAACTCGCTGATCCACGAAGCCCGCGGAATCATATACTTCAACCACAACTTCGGCGGGCCATGCATCAGCCAGCACGTCCTGCGTGACAAGTGTGGAGCCGCCATTCGCCCGACCGTCACAGAAGTCAACCGTCAGATCACCGAGCTGGCCCCGGTACTGAGCACCCAATCCTACCAGTGGACCTTCCACCCAGCGCTGGACACGATGCTCAAAGAGCACGACGGATCTTACTACGTTTTCGCGATGCCAGGCCCCGGCAGCCGCACCGGAAACTACACCCTCGCCCTGCCCGAAGGAGTCCGAGGCACCCATGCCGAAGTGCTCTACGAAAACCGCCAGGTGCCCATCGGACCCGCCGGGCTGACCGACTCCTTCGATGCCGAATACCAGTACCACATCTACCGGATCACACCCTGAGCACGGCCACCCCGGCTCGCCCGCGGGACTATGACTAGCGACGTGCCACCGATGCCTAATCAACAGCAGCGGGGAGTCGTTCAGCGACGGTGCGCCAGCAGTACGCCTGCGTAACGCCTGACGTTCCGCACATCAGTAACGCGCGACGCTTCGTGCCGATATATGGGCTGATAGAGCATTTTCTGCCCCCTCCGGGTTGTGATAGGTGAGCGGCCCAGCGAGCTGTCCATATGAGGTGACGACCACTCTTCGTGGGTGTTGGAAGGTCAGGTCGGAAGGTGGAGTCACGGTGGCGACGATCGGTGGGACGAGAGCCATGGAGTCGTGGGGGCGCGCCTGCATGGCTCGCATGCTCACGGCGGCGCTTCTCTGCGTTATACCACTGATCCCGGTGGTGATCGCCGCGCCTGCGGCCGTCGCCGCACTGCCGTGCGATCCGCCGGTGAGCAACCCGGTGGCCTGCGAGAACACCAAGCCCGGCACCGATGGCTGGCGGGCGCAGAGCACGGATCCGTCGATCGCCGGCTTCACCACCGACCTCAGCGTCAATCAAGGCGAAACCGTCAATTTCAAGATTAACACCGTGGCGCCGTCCTACCGGGTCGACCTCTACCGGCTCGGCTGGTACGGCGGCATCGGGGCGCGCCAGGTCGCCGCGCTGTCCCGCAGCACCCCGCAGACCCAGCCTGCCTGCCTCACGGACCCACCCACCGGCCTCATCGACTGCGGGAACTGGGCAGTGTCGCTCAGTTGGCAGGTGCCCGCCGATGCGGTGTCCGGTATCTATTACGCCGCGTTGCGTCGTAACGACGGCGGCGGGGAGAATGAGATCGTCTTCATCGTCCGTGACGACGCCAGCACGTCGAAGATCCTGTTCCAGACGTCGGACTCCACGTGGCAAGCCTACAACCGCTACGGCGGCAATAGCCTCTACAATGGCACCGGTCCCGGCCCCCAGGGCTCGGCGTACAAGGTGAGCTATAACCGGCCGATGTTCGGCTACCCCGACGAGAACTTCATCTTCAACGCCGAGTACCCCATGCTGCGGTTCCTCGAGGCCAATGGGTATGACCTGAGCTATACCACGGACATCGATACGGCCCGTCGCGGCCAACTGATCCGTAACCACCAGGTATTCATGCCGATCGGGCACGACGAGTACTGGTCCAATGAGCAGCGCAATAACGTCGAGACCGCCCGGGCTGCCGGCGTGCACCTCGCGTTCTTCACCGCTAACGAGATCTTCTGGAAGACTCGCTGGGAGCCGAGCCTCGACAGCACCGCCACGCCGTGGCGCACGGTCGTCACCTACAAGGAGACCAGGCACGACGGCAAGATCGACCCCAGTCCGGAGTGGACTGGCACCTGGCGCGATGCCCGGTTCAGCCCGCCCTCCGACGGCGGCAGGCCGGAGAACGCCCTTGTGGGGAACATGTTCACGGTCAACGGGCGGCGCGACGACTCGCTGGTGGTGCCTGCGGCCCATGGCAAGATGCGGCTCTGGCGCGACACGTCGCTGGCGAACCTTCCCGCCGGGCAGTCCTACACATTTGCCCCCGGAACGCTGGGCTACGAGTGGAACTCGGTGGTGGACAACGGGTTCACTCCGCCCGGTCTCGCGCAGTTGTCCCGGACCACAGTGACCATGGACGGGAACTATGTGCTGCTCAACGAAGGTGATGAGTACGGGCCGGGCACGCAGACTCATGCGCTGACGCTGTACCGCGACCACTCCTCAGGTGCGCTGGTGTTCGGCGCGGGAACGCTGCAGTGGGCCTGGGGCCTGGACGACGAACACGCCCACGCCGGAGAGCCCACCTCCGACGTGAGGATGAAGCAGGCCACCGTAAACCTGCTCGCCGATATGGGCGTGCAGCCCGCCACCCTGCAGTCCGGACTCGTCGCCGCCACCGCGAGCGCCGACGTCACCCCGCCGTCGGTCGCAATCACCTCAGCCGTGGACGGCCAGGTGGGCCAGGCCAACACCTATTCGGGCACCGTGAGCGACACCGGTGGTCAGGTGGCCGGCGTCGAGGTGTCCGTCGACGGCGGTACCCGCTGGCATCCAGCGGACTGGACCATCGGTTCGGGCACCTGGAGCTATACCTTCACTCCGGCGGAAGCCGGGCAGGCGACGCTACAGGTGCGCGCCGTGGATGACTCCGCACGGCTGTCCGCCCCGGCCGCTCGCGCGATCGCCGTCGGACCCCAGCAGTGTCCGTGTTTCCTGTGGCCCGAGACCACCGTCCCAGACATACCAGCGGTAGCCGACCCGACTCCACTCGAGCTCGGTGTGAAGTTCCGCGCCGATACCGACGGCTACATCCGGGGGGTCAAGTTCTACAAGGGGCCGGGCAACAACGGCACGCACACCGGCTCGCTGTGGTCGGCGGCCGGTCAACGGCTGACCACCGGAACGTTCACCGGCGAGACGTCGGACGGGTGGCAAACCCTGATGTTCCCGGTGCCCGTCGCGATCACCGGCGGCACCACCTACGTCGCCTCGTACTTCACTCCCGCCGGCCACTACGCCGCCGAGCCCGGCTACTTCGCCACCGCGGACCGGCGCCTCGATCCGCTCACCGGGTTGCGCAGCGGGGTCGACGGCCCCAACGGCGTCTACCTGGCAGGCAACCCCGGCTTCCCCAGCAGCACCTACCGCGCGAGTAACTACTGGGTCGACGTGGTGTATGCGCTCGATCCCGGCCCGGACACCCGGGCTCCGGAGATCTCGTCGACCACCCCGATCACCGGCGCGGGCAGCGTCGGGCTCGACGGGCCGGTCACCGCGACCTTTGACGAGCCGCTGGACCCCCCCACCGTGCAGCTCACCCTTACCGGTCCGGAGGGCACGGGGATCGTAGGCACGGTAAGCACTGCGTCCAATGACACCGTGGTGAGGTTCCAGCCGGCGGCGGCGCTGGCGGGCGGCACCACCTACACCGCCACTGTCACCGCGAGGGACCGGGAGGGCAACGCGCTCGCATCGCCGGTGACCTGGTCCTTCACCACCGGTTCACCGCGTCCCGCGGGCTGTCCCTGCACGATCTGGGACGACTTCACCGTTCCGGCGGTGCGCGCGAGCCTGGATAGCAGCGCAGTCGAGCTCGGCACCAAGGTCCGTTTCGACGGCAAGGGTGCGATCATGGGCATCCGGTTCTATAAGGGCGCCGGCAATACCGGGACGCACACCGGGTCGCTGTGGTCCGCAACCGGGCAGCAGCTGGCGACCGGAACCTTTACCGGGGAGACCACCGAGGGTTGGCAGACCCTTGCCTTCTCCGTCCCGATTGAGGTCGATGCCAATACCACCTATGTCGTGTCTTATTACGCCCCGAACGGGCATTACGCGGCCAATTCCGGTTACTTCAGCCCCTCCGGCGCCGACTACGGTGCGCTTCACGCCCTACGCAGCGGTGTGGACGGTGGGAATGCCGTCTACCGGTACGGCAGTGGCGGCGGGTTCCCGACCGCCAGCTACAACGCCACGAACTACTGGGTTGACGTGATTTACCGCAGCGGCCTCAACGGGGACACCACGCCGCCGACGTTGACGGCTCAGACGCCGGCTGCGGGCGCGAGTGGGGTGCCGTTGTCAGGGGTGGTGACGGGGACGTTCAGCGAACCGGTGGACCTCGGAAGTGCGCAGTTCTCGCTGACCGATCCCGGTGGGACGAAACTGGCGGTCACACCGGCGCTGTCCGCCGATCAGAAGACGGTGACGTGGACGCCGACAGCTCCCCTTGCGGCGGCGAC
>DATHTJ010000300.1:0-7927 GCA_035463315.1 Pseudonocardiaceae bacterium | reverse complement strand
CGGCCCAGATTCGACAGCATCGCGGTGTCGACGAACCGATCACCGGTCAGTGGTGACAGCCTGGACACCACGCGCTTGACCGGCAGGGGCACCTTCTTGATGACCTCCAGAAGGTCATGCAAGCCGTACGCGCGGTCCTGGCGTCGCATCTCATAGGTCTGCCTGGCCACTGCGGCAGTCGCGGTAGCCAGATCTACTCGATCATCCGGGGCGGTGGAGACGGTGACATTCGACGTGAGGTTGCTGACGACGTCCCACGAGCGGTCAGCGGGGCGGATATTAATCGGCATCATGACCCCGATCCGACCGGTTTCCACGCCGTGCTTGGAGTTCCAGGCATGCACCGTGAGGTGCAGCGCGGCGAGCAGGACGTCGTTCACCGTCGTGCCGGGGGCCCGCCGCATGAGCCCCGGCGTCGTCGTCTCGCCGAGGTCGAGGGTACGAAAGACGAACCCGAAGTCGTCGCGGTCGGTGCCGCCGAGCACCGCGATCCGGCTCGGCGCATCGAGCGCCTCGCGAAACCGCCGCGGCCCTTCCAACCACCGGGCCCACCGTTCGCTGCGGGATTTGGGGGCCAGGAATGAGCCGAGGTCACGGGCCTGACCCAGCGGCAGGGGATCCGGCGGGTCCGGTTCCCCCAGATAGGCCCGGGCGATGGTCTGCATCAGGCGCACCACACCGACTCCGTCGGCGACGATGTGGCTGGCCGACAGCAGCACGAGATCCCCGCCGGGCCGCCGGGCCAGGGCAACCCGCAGCCCGGGGCTGACGTCCAGCGCGATCGGCGGCGTGTAGAGCTGCGCCCGAAGCCGGTCCAGCGCGGCAGCGTCGGGGCAGTCCACCACCTGGACCGGATCCTGATCCGCCTCATCGGCGAAGTGCCACTGATACGACGTCACACCGTTGCGGGCCGGTGCTACCCGAGCCCGGGCCAGCGGGTGACGGCGGAAGCAGGTCAGCACCGCCTGCCGAAACCTCGCCTCGTCAAGGTGATGGTCAGCACCGAGCTCGAGTTGGACGTTCCACGACGAGCGAGCCTCCTGCAGCAGTAAGAGCGCTTCGTCCAGCATGGTCAAGGGCAGCGACATGGTGGTCTCTCCTCGTTAACGTCGCCGGTTAGGCGGCGCCGGCAGAGTCGGTGGTGCCGCGCAGTCGCTGCGAGATCACTGTGGTGATGCCGTCGCCGCGCATACTTACCCCGTACAGCGCGTCAGCAACCTCCATGGTCGCCTTCTGGTGCGTGATCACGATCAGCTGTGAGCGATCCCTCAATAGTTCGAACAGCGCGATCAGGCGGTTCAGATTGGTGTCGTCCAGCGCCGCCTCCACCTCATCGAGCACATAGAACGGCGACGGCCGGGCCCGGAAGATCGCGACCAGCATGGCCACCGCGGTGAGTGACTTCTCCCCGCCGGACAGCAGCGACAGGCGCTTGACCTTCTTGCCGGGCGGGCGGGCCTCGACCTCGATGCCGGTAGTGATCATGTCATCGGGCTCGGTGAGCACCAACCGCCCCTCCCCGCCGGGGAACAGGGTGGAAAAGACAATCTCGAACTCGCGCGCCACATCGTGGAATGCCTCGGTGAAGACCTCGAGGATCTTCTGGTCGACCTCGGCGACGACGGTGAGCAGGTCGCGCCGGGTGGCCTTGAGGTCCTCAAGCTGGGTGGACAGGAACTTGTAGCGCTCCTCGAGCGCGGCGAACTCCTCCAACGCCAACGGGTTGACCTTGCCGAGCAGGGCCAGATCGCGCTCGGCCCCCTGGGCACGGCGGGTCTGCGAGGCACGATCGTAGGGCGCCGGCTGCGGGGCAATGACCTGCTCGCCGCGCTGCGCCGCCACCTCGTATTCAGCCAATTCGCTTGCCGGCACTGGCACCGGCACTGTGGGACCGTACTCTGCGACGAGATCATCGAGGCCGATGCCGAAGTCGTCGGAGATCCGGGCCTCGAGCTGCTCGATACGCAGCCGCTGCTGGGCGCGCAGCACCTCGTCGCGGTGCACCGTATCGGTGAGCATGGCCAGCTCCCCAGCGAGCTCGCCAACCCGTCCCCGCACCTCGGCCAGGTCCTGCTCCCAGCGCGCCCGCTCGACCACCACCGCGTCCCGCTCGGCCGCAGCCCGGTCCAGTGAGGTCTCGATGCGGCCCAGCGCGAGTTCCCCGGCCCGCACGACCTCTGCGGCCACCGCGGCCCCGCGCGCCCAGGCCGCCACCGCAGCGGCAGCCCGTTCCCGGGCCGCCCGCTCTGCCTGGGCGCTGCGCCGCAGCCCGTCGGCCCGGCCAGCCAGCGCCCGGGCGCGCTCCTCGGCGGTGCGCAACGCCAGCCGGGCCTCGACCTCCTCGCTGCGCGCGGTGGCCAGCGCGGCCGCCACTTCGTCGCGCTCCGCGGTGTCCGGTTCGGAGTCCGCCGGCTCGTCCTGGGCCAGCCGCAACCGCTCCTCCAGCTCCGCCAGGTCGGTCAGCGCGCCGGCCCGGCGCTGCTCCCGCTCGTCGCGCTGGCGGTGCAACCGGTCGGCCTCGGCGGAGGCGGAACGGGCCGCCTGGCCGAGCCGGGCGAGCTGCTCGGCCACCGCGGCCAGTTGCGCGTCCGACTCATGCCGGGCGGCCAGGGTGTTCTCGACGTCCCCGGCGCGGTCGGCCTCCTCGGCGTGGGCGCCGTCGAGCTCAGCGGCCAGGCGTTCAACCCGCGTTTCCGACTCGGCCAGCCGGATCTGACCCTCGTCGACGGCGGCCTGCACCTCAATGACGCTCTGGCTGCGGCCCGATCCGCCCTGCGCCCAGTCGGCACCGAGCACGTCGCCGTCCACGGTCACCGCGCGCGTGGTGGGCACCGCGGCGACCAGCGCCCGGGCGGCGCCCAGGTCATCGACTACCGCGGTGCGCTCCAGCAGCCGGTGCAGCGCGGGGCGCAGCGCCTCTGGGGCCGCCACCAGATCCACCGCCCACCGCGCGCCGGCCGGCAGCTGCGGCCAGGTCGACCGGTCCGCCGTGGCCGGCGCACCACCGACGAGCAGGCCGGCGCGACCGGCATCCTGCTCGCGCAACAGGGCCAGCGCCGCAGCGGCAACGTCCACGTCGGACACTGCCAGCGCGTCTGCCGCGGCACCCAGGGCGGCCGCCACGGCGGCCTCCGCACCGGGATCGACGGTGAGCAGCGCGGCAACGGAGCCCTGGAGGCCGGGCAGCCCGGCGGCTAGCAGCGGTTCCGAACCGTCCTTGCGGGCCAGGCCGAGGGACAGGGCTTCCACCCGGGCCCGCCAGGAGGCCCGCTGCTGTTCAGCCTCCCGGTGCGCCGCGGTGAGCTCGGCGGCGCGCTGCGCGGCGGTGGCATGCGCGGCCACCGCCGCCTCATGCCGCTCATCGAGCCCCACCTTGCTGGTGTGCAGAGCATCGATCTCGTGCTGGCGCTCATCGAACTCCCGCTGGGCGCACGCCGCCCGCTCCCGGGCCTCGGCCAGCGCGCTGGACAGCCGCTCGATCTCCTCCGCGGTGGCACCCGACGTGGAGCGCAGCGCCTCGACCTGGCCGGCGAGCCGGGCCAGCCCCTCCCGGCGATCGGCGACGGCCCGCACCGCGGCCAGGTGCGCCCGGTCGGCGTCGGCGACGGCCTGCTCCAGCTCGGCGCGCCGCTCCAGGGCACTGGACAGCATCGCTCTGGCCTCGTCCACCACGGCGTGCAGTTCGGCCTCGGTGGCCTGCGCGGCCTCGGCCTCGCGCTCCAGCTCCTCGGGGTCCCGACCGGGGCGGTGCTGCTCAGTGGGGGCGGACAGGTGCCGGGCTCGCTGCGCCGCCAGCTGCACTGTGCCGCGCAGCCGCTCGGCCAGCGCCGAGAGCCGATACCAGGTGTCCTGAGCCGCCGCGAGCCGTGGTGTGGTGGCGTTGAGCTGCTGCTCCAGGTCGGACTGCTGGGCGCGGGCCGCGTCCAGCGCGCCCTCCACCTCAGCGCGGCGGGCCCTCGCGACCGCCTCGTCAGCCTCCTCCCGAGCCAGCTCCGCGCGCAGGGTCACCAGGTCGTCGGCGTGCAGCCGCAGCCGGGCGTCGCGCAACTCAGCCTGCACAGCCTGCGCCCGCCGCGCGATCTCGGCCTGCTTGCCCAGCGGCTTGAGCTGGCGGCGCAGCTCGGTCGTGAGGTCAGCCAGGCGGGTGAGGTTGGCCTGCATCGCGTCCAGCTTGCGCAGCGCCTTCTCCTTGCGCTTGCGGTGCTTGAGGACGCCCGCGGCTTCCTCGATGAACGCGCGGCGCTCCTCGGGCTTGGACTGCAGGATGGAGTCGAGCTTGCCCTGCCCGACAATGACGTGCATCTCGCGCCCGATGCCGGAGTCGCTCAGCAGCTCCTGCACGTCCAGTAACCGGCAGCTGCTGCCGTTGATCTCGTACTCGCTGGCCCCGTCCCGGAACATCCGCCGGGTGATTGACACCTCGGTGTAGTCGATGGACAGCGCGCCATCGGTGTTGTCGATGGTCAGGGTGACCTCGGCCCGGCCCAGCGGGGGGCGGCCAGCAGTACCGGCGAAGATGACGTCCTCCATCTTGCCGCCGCGCAACGCCTTGGCGCCCTGCTCGCCCATCACCCAGGACAGCGCGTCCACCACGTTGGACTTGCCCGAGCCGTTGGGACCCACGACGCAGGTGATGCCGGGCTCGAAGCGCAGCGTCGTGGCCGAGGCGAAGGACTTGAAGCCCTTCAGCGTCAGGCTCTTCAAGTGCACGGTGCGCCAGACCCTCTCTCTTTACTCCCTCACTGTCCGGGCAGGGTACCTATGCGACCGCAGCTGGCGGGCACTCAGCGCTCGATGAAGCCGGTGACGCCGCCCCGGGCGTCGCCGAACCGCTCGGTGACCTGCTGCACGTGACCGGGCGTAGACCCGGAGCGCAGCACGGCGAGCAGCCGCTCGCAGGCCTCCCGCGGCCCCTCGGCAACCACTTCGACCCGCCCGTCAGCCAGGTTGGCCGCATGGCCCGCAAGGCCCAGCTCAAGCGCTCGGCACCGGGTCCACCAGCGAAACCCCACGCCCTGCACGTGACCATGCACCCAGGCCGTCATCCGCACCAGAGTCATCGCCCATCCTCTCGCGTCCCCACCCGCACTGCAGGTCCCCACCCGCGCTGCAGTCTGGATGCAAACTGCAGTAATCAGGGGCTGATGTGAGGGTCCACCCCGGACGCTGGAGCGGTCACGGCGTCCGGGGGGACGTCTGCGGGCGCGACACCTTCGCGGAGGCGATCAGCCGGAGAACCGACGGGTCGCCCGAGCCCAATGCTCCCTCGGAAGAGCCGATGGCCGGGTGTGAAAATACAAATTCTCGGTACCGAAGACTACTGGATCGATTCCGATCAACTCTGAGTCGACCTCGTTACGAGCGCTTCGCGCATCACGTGGTGGCGATCGTGAGGCAGGTCCGCAATCTAGCCACCGGGCGGACGCGGAGCCACAGTTGTGTGACACTGCCCAAGACCGCGTCCGCGGTCTAGAGTCCGGTTCACAGCTGGTACGGCCGGCCCGCCAGGTCAGTCGCGGCAATGGGAACCGGTGTGAACCGCATTGGACAGCGAGGATCTGACCTTCGACGGGAAGACCGTGGGCTTCCCGTCACGCGCTACCCCGAGCGGAGTCGACGGTCTCGCTGGCTGGGCCCGCGCCGTCCGGCCGGGGCCGCTGCGCCGAGCCGACCCGGCTGAGGTGACGGCGGCAAGCTCGACGACTTCCGTCGGCGCAGCTGCTGCCTGTACTACCGGATCCCCGGCGGTGGTCGCTGCGGCGACTGCGCACTGGACCGCGCCCCCACTGCGACGGTCAGATCCGCGACGCCCGCCGAGACGACATCGGCGGAACTGTCACACCCATCCCGTCAGAATCGGATACCAACAACCGGATACCCGAACGGGTGATCACCTCCGGCCCGCCCGCGAAAGATCCGGGTTAGTCTGCTCACACCGATATCAGTAAGGACGCCATGCTCACCGACCGTTCGACGCTCACCCAGTTCCTGATCGAGGAGCGGCGCCGCTATCCGGGCGCAAGCGGGGAGCTGAACTCGCTCATCCTCGACGTTGCGCTCGCGTGCAAGGCGATCGCCAAGCGAGTGGCCTACGGTGCGCTCGGCGGTGTGCTCGGATCCGCGACGACGACCAACGTCCAGGGGGAGACGCAGCAGAAACTCGATCTGGTCGCGAACGACCTGTTCCTGCGCGCCAACGAATGGGGCGGCATCGTCTCCGGGATGGTGTCCGAGGAGCTGGAGGCACCGTATCCCATCCCGGAGCGCTACCCGCGGGGCAAGTACCTCCTGGCGTTCGACCCGCTCGACGGTTCGTCGAACATAGACGTGAACGTCGCGGTCGGCAGCATCTTCTCGATCCTGCGTGCTCCGAATCCGGGAGCGAACGCCACCGCAGAAGATTTCCTGCGGCCCGGGTCGGAGCAGGTCTGCGCTGGGTACGCGATCTACGGCCCTTCGACCATGATCGTCTTGACCGTCGGCACGGGTGTGCACGGCTTCACGCTCGAGCCGCAGCTCGGCGAGTTCATCTTGACCCATCCGGGGATCCAGCTTCCGGCCGCCGCGAGCGAGTTCGCGATCAACGCCTCGAACAGCCGATTCTGGGAGCCGGCGGTGACGCGCTACGTCGATGAGTGCCTCGCCGGCAGTACGGGCCCCCGCGGCAAGGACTTCAACATGCGATGGGTCGCATCGCTCGTCGCGGAGACGCACCGCATCCTCACCCGCGGCGGCGTGTTCCTCTATCCGCGTGACACGAAGGACCCGGCGAAGCAGGGTCGGCTGCGCTTGCTTTATGAGGCCAATCCGGTGGCCTTCATCGTCGAGCAGGCGGGCGGCCTCGCGAGCACCGGGCACGAGCGAGTTCTCGACGTCGCGCCGGAGGATCTGCACCAGCGCATCGCGTTCATCTTCGGCGCGCGCGAAGAGGTCGAGCGCATCGAGCAATACTACCGCGACCACAACGTGGTCGAGTACGACACGCCGCTCTTCAGTACGCGCGGCCTTTTCCGCACCAACGATTGAGCGAAAGGGAGGAGGAAGCCATGTCAGCCAAACATCCGATCATCGTCATCACCGGCTCTTCGGGCGCCGGGACGACGTCGGTGATGCGCACCTTCGAGCAGATCTTCCGGCGCGAGCAGGTGAACGCGGCGCTCATCGAGGGGGACAGCTTCCACCGCTACGACCGCACTGAGATGAAGGCCAAGGTGGCCGAGGCGGTTGAGCGCGGTGACCACAGCCTCAGCCATTTCGGCCCGGAGGCGAACCTGTTCGAGGAACTCGAGGAGCTATTTCGGCAGTACGGCGAGAACGGCCGCGGCCGCGTGCGCAAGTACCTGCACGATGAGGAGGAGGCGGCGCCCTACGGACAGCCCCCCGGTACGTTCACGCCCTGGGAAGACCTGCCCGCCGACACGGATCTGCTGTATTACGAAGGACTACACGGAGCGGTTGCGACCGGCAAGGTAGACGTCGCCCAGCACGTTGACCTGTTGATCGGCGTCGTTCCGGTGATCAACCTGGAGTGGATCCAGAAGCTGCATCGCGACAAGGCCACTCGGGGTTACTCCACCGAGGCGGTGACCGAAACGATTCTGGGCCGCATGCCCGACTACGTGAACTACATCTGCCCGCAGTTCTCGCGCACGCATGTCAACTTCCAACGCGTGCCCATGGTTGACACCTCCAACCCATTCATCGCCCGGACCGTCCCGACGGCGGACGAGTCGATGCTCATCATCCGCTTCGCCGATCCGCACGGCATCGACTTCTCGTATCTCGTCTCGATGCTGCACGACTCGTTCATGTCGCGCGCGAACACCATCGTCTGCCCCGGCGGCAAGATGGATCTCGCGATGCAGCTCATCTTCACGCCGATGATCTGGCGGCTGATCGAGCGGCGCAAGCAGGCGCTCGGGCACTA
>DATHTJ010000299.1:0-5434 GCA_035463315.1 Pseudonocardiaceae bacterium | reverse complement strand
AGCCTTACTCGCTCGGAGGAGGGCATCTGGCTGGTCGACCGGGTTGGCCAGGGTGCGGGCACCGTGCGTACCAACTTCAGCGGTGCCCTGGACATCGACCTGGCGTGCAGCCCACTGTTCAACGCTGTGCCCGTGCGCCGGTTGGACCTGCACCGCGCCGCCGCCGAGCATGACGTGCCGGTGGTGTTCGTCTCGTTGCCGGGTCTGGAGGTGGGCTGTGTCCGGCAGACCTACCGCACCACGGCGGTGGGCGAGACGACGGTGGTGAGCTTCGCCAGCGACATGTGTGAAGCTGCGTTCACCGTGGACGCCGACGGTCTGGTGCTGGAATACCCCGGATTGGCCCGTCGCACTTAATTCTGGGCGTCTGAATCCTGGGCATCAGCCAGCGGCGATCCGAGCACCGGCGGCGAGCACCGCCTGTTCCCCGCCACGCACCGCGACCACTTGGACTCCGACTGGCAGCCCGGTTACTCCCGGTGCGGGCACCGACACCGCGGGCCAGCCCACCAGGTTGAAGGGCAGTGTGAGGGACAGCAGGGCGGGCACCACCTCGACCTGGGTGCCGTCCGGGGCGTCCACCTGCCGGGCGCCGATCGGGGTGGCGCGCAGTGGAGTGGTCGGCAGCAGCAGCAGGTCGATCCCGTCGGTTGCCAGTCGACTGGTCAGCTCGGCGGCCAGCCTGCGTCGGGTGCGCTGCGCGGTGACGTAGTCGGTGGTGGTGTACTCAGCGGCTGCCCGCAACCGCGTGGCCGTGGCCGGCTGATAGTCACCGGGGCGCTGGGCCAGCCAGCGCCGGTGGGTGACGTAGGCCTCCGCGCCGACGATCACCGGATAGGTAGCGGCCAACTCCTCGATCCCGGGCAGGCTGGTGTCGCGCAGGATGGCTCCAGCGGCGCGGAGCGCGCCTGCGGCCCGGTCTACCGCGGCGTTGATCTCGGCGTCGTGCACTCGCCAGTACGGGTCGGTGAGGCGCCCGATGACGGTGCCGTTCAGGGGGGTGGACGGGTCGATCCGGCGCCCGGTCAACGCGCCGAACGCCACCCCGACCGTGTCGACGTCACGGCCGAGCAGTCCGACGTGGTCACAGGTCTCCGACAGCGGGAACACCCCGGCGGTGGGCAGCGCGCCGCGTGCCGGTTTGAGCCCGACCACGCCGCACAACGCGGCCGGGGTGCGCACCGAGCAGCCGGTGTCGGTGCCCACCGCCAGCGGCACCAGCCCCGCGGCCACCAGGGCCGCTGACCCGCTCGACGAGCCGCCGGTGATCCGCTGCGGATCGTGGGGGTTGTGGCAGGGACCCTCGACGGCAACGTCTCCGGTGGGGCCGAAGCCAAACTCGTGGGTGTGGGTCTTGGCGACCACCACGGCACCGGCCGCGCGCAGCCGGGCCACCACGGCGGCGTCGTGCTGCGCTGGGGCGGCGTCGGCCAGCACCGCGCTACCACAGTGGGTGGGCAGGCCAGCGACGTCGATGAGGTCCTTCACCGCCACCGGCCACCCGCTCAACGGCCCGGGTACTGCCGGCTGCATCGCAACCACCTGCACCACGGCGTTGTGCGGGTTCTCCAGTCTCCAGTCGCCACAGGGATGTTTGTTGTCCGCAACGGGGCGCTTTCCGCTGCCACCAGCATCCATATCGCGGTCTTTCGGCCTCACAGGGCGACGTGGCAGTGGGTGGTGTCGAGGGCGACCACGTGCCCGCCTGATTGGGCGATCTTGCGTAGTTGCGCTAGCGCGTTGGGGGTGGTCAGGTCGATGTGCACGGTGTCGATGTGCACGGCGTCGCCGCGTCCGGCGTTGCGGGCTGCGTCGAAAGCTTGACGGGCCAGGTGGCCGGCCCGGATGGTGGCATCCAGCCCGCCGGTGGACGCCAGTGAGCCGCGGGCCGCGCCCAGCCGGCCGAGCGCGTCGTCCACCGCCGCGAGCAGTGCCTCGCGGTTGCCCTCGCACATCGCGCGCACCAGCTCGGGCCGGGAGGCGGCCACCCGGGTGCCGTCGGTGAACGAGCCCGCGCCCAGGGCCATCGCCAGGGGCCCACCGTCGGCTCCTACCGAGGCGAGCACTGCGGCCAGCACATGCGGCAGATGTGACACCCGGGCGACCGCGGCGTCGTGGTCCTCGGCGCCGGCCGGCACCACGTGCGCGCCGCAGTCCAGCGCGAGCCGAGCGACCTGCGCCCACACCATCGGGTCGGCGCCGTCGTCGGTGCTCACCATCCAGGGCGCCCCGGTGAACAGCGTCGCCGACCCGGCCGCCCAGCCCGAGGCGGACGTGCCCGCCATCGGGTGGCCGCCGACATAGCGGGCCAGCGGGGCGTGTCGCGCCACCGCTGCCGCGACGGGTTGCTTGACGCTCACCACGTCGGTGAGCCGGCAGTGCGGGGCGTGCCGCGCCACCACCGGCAGCACGTCCGTGACCGCGGGCAGCGGGACCGCGAGGGCCACCAGCGCGTCGTCGTGGGCGGCTGCCCGCAGCGCATCCTCGATCGAGGACGTGACGTCGAAGCCGGCGTCGCTGGCAGCGGTGACGTCGGCAGCCGAGGTCGCGGTGCCCCGGACCCTCCACCCGGCACCGTCGGCGGCCCGCAGCAGCGACCCGCCGATCAGGCCCAGCCCGATCACGCACAGCGTGCGGTCGCTCACGGGGCCAACGCCTCCAGTGCGAAACCGGCGTACAGGGCCACCCCGTGCACCATCGCCGACTCATCGAAGACCACCCGGTTGGAATGGTTCGCTGGCGCGGTGTCCGGTTCGTGGCCTGGCGGGCAGGCGCCGAGGAACGCCATCGCGCCGGGCACCTTCGCCAGCACGTAGGAGAAGTCCTCGGCGGCCATGATCGGGCCCGGCATGAGCGTGACGTGGCGCTCACCGAGCACCTGGCGGGCCAGGTCGAGCACCTGCGGGCTCACCTCGTCATCGTTGATGGTGACCGGGTAGCCGTGCTCGATCTGCACGGTGGCAACGCAGCCATGCGCTGCCGCGACATGCTCGCAGACGCGGCGCACCTCCCGGTGCACCGTGACCCGGGTGTGCTCGGACAGCGCGCGGATGGTGCCCTCCAGCTCCGCGGTCTCGGGAATGATGTTGGAGGTGGTGCCCGCGCAGATCCGGGTGACAGTGATCACCGCTGGGTCGAAGACGCTCAGCGTCCGGGTGACCATCGTCTGCAGCGCGCCGACCATCGCGGCCGCCGCGGGCACCGGGTCCACCGCGTTCTGCGGCGCCGAGGCGTGCCCCCCGTGGCCGGTGACGGTCACCTGCAGCGTGTCCGACGACGCCATGATGGTGCCAGGCATGGTCTGCACTACTCCGCGGTCCAAGGTGGACGTGATGTGCACGGCCAGCGCGCGCTCCGGCATCCCGGCGACGTCCAGCAGGCCCTCGTCAAGCATGTGCCGGGCCCCGTGGAAGCCTTCCTCGCCGGGCTGGAACATCAGCAGCACCCGCCCGGCCAGCTCCTCGCGCTGCTCGGCGAGCAGCCGCGCGGCGGAGGCCAACATCGCGACGTGCGTGTCGTGCCCGCAGGCGTGCATCGAGCCCGGCAGCTCCGAACTGAACGGCACCCCCGACTGCTCGGTGACCGGCAGCGCGTCCATGTCTGCCCGCAGCAGCACGGTCGGCCCCGGCCGCCCGCCCTCGATCACCCCGACCACCGAACTGGTGCTGCTCCCGGTTCGTACGTGTACGGGGAGGTCGGCCAGCGCCTGCAACACGGCGGACTGGGTGTCGGGCAGGTGCAGGCCCTGCTCCGGGTGCCGGTGCAGGGCGCGGCGCAGCGCGACCGTGCGCGGCTGCAGCGTTCTGGCGGCGTACACCAGGCTGCTCGCGTCCATATCGGTCGAACCCGGCCGGGCGCTGCTGCTGGCGTGCCGTCGGTGACGGGGGGCTGGCGTGGTCACAATCTCACTATCCTCGCACCTCATCTGGGTATTGGGGGGCTGGACACGTATTGTGCTTCCGTGCAGTCTCAGACAGCGCATACTGGTGCCATGGCGGTCACGGGCTTCGCCGTCGCTGTGGTTCGCGAGGACGGGCGCTGGCAGTGCACACCACTGGACAGTGCAGCCCTGCGAGATCTCGACGCGGCCATCACTGAGCTGCGCGGGCAGCGTTCCACGGGGGCCGTCTTCGGCCTACTCAACGTCGATGACGAGTTCTTCGTCGTGGTACGGCCCGTGCCCGGCGGTGTGTCGTTGCTGCTGTCCGACGCCGGTGCAGCGCTGGACTATGACGTCGCGGCCGACGTGCTCGACCTGCTGCGCGTCGAGGTCCCCGAAGAAGACGCGGTGGATGAGGACGACGTCTGGCCGGAGGGCGATCTCGGGCTGCTCGCCGACCTGGGGCTGCCGGCAGCTGAGATGCAGGTGATCATCGATGAGGTGGACCTGTACCCGGACGAGCAACTCGACATGATCGCCCAGCGGTGCGGGTTCGGGTCGCAGCTGTCCGCGTTGCTGGAGAAGCAGCCGGGATGACGGCGCTGGCCGGTGCCGATGCGGCGCTGGTCCGGCGCGCAATCGAGGTAGCCGGCGATGCTGTGGTTACCGGGGACATCCCGGTCGGGGCGGTGCTGGTGGACGCTCGTGGTGTCGAGCTGGCCGCTGCCTGCAATGCCCGGGAGGCCACCGGGGATCCCACCGCGCATGCCGAGCTGCTGGTGCTGCGTTCCGGGGCGGCCCGGCTGCGCGTGGACGGGCGGGGCGATGGCTGGCGGCTGACGGGCTGCACGCTGGTGGTCACCGTGGAGCCGTGCACGATGTGCGCGGGTGCCCTGGTGGCGGCCCGGGTGGCGCGGCTGGTGTTCGGTGCCTGGGAGCCCAAGACCGGTGCGGTCGGCTCGCTGTGGGACGTCGTCCGGGACCGCCGATCGCCGCACCGCCCCGAGGTCGTCGGCGGTGTCCTCGCAGACGAGTGCGCCGCCCTACTCACCGGCTTCATGCGCCTGCGGCGCCTGTGAGTGGCGATGCGACCGGTAGCTCGCATCGCCACTCACAGGGCTGCGGCACGCGTCCGGTATGGTGACCGGCGGTAGCGTGTCCGAGCGGCCGAAGGAGCGCGCCTCGAAAGCGCGTGAGGGTTCACGCCCTCCGTGGGTTCAAATCCCACCGCTACCGCCACTGACTAGCCGAAACGCCGGGCAAGGCAACCACGACTCACCTGACGTTCCCCTGTGGGTCTCAGTTTGGGTCTCAGTTGCCCCGGTCACGCTGCCCGGGCCGGTTTCGTTCTCCTCGGCGCCTGGCCGTTTGCCAGCCACTTATCGATGTCGGCCTGTCCAGCGTTGGCTAGGTTGGTGCCGCGCTCGGCGAGTTAGGTCAGGAACCGGGCCGCGGCGGTGATCCGCAGGTGGGCGTGTCGGGTGTAGGTGCGGGCACGGGTGCTGCGCTCGGCGGTGGCGGAGCTGGCGCAGCACTCGCCAGGTGGCGTAGGTC
>DATHTJ010000298.1:0-9544 GCA_035463315.1 Pseudonocardiaceae bacterium | reverse complement strand
ACGCATTTCCGGATGGACGGCTCCTGGCACCTTTACCGACCTGGACAGCGTTGGCGACGGCCAGGCCACCAAGCTCGTGCGGTGCTGACCACGCAGGAACGAGTAGCGGTGGGTTTTCTCCTGTACGACATGGCACTGGTGGCCACCCAGGACGAACACCAGCTCGTGGGGCATCTGGGTCCCGATTTGCTCAGTCCGCACTGGGGCGAGAACGACGCCGCGATGGCGGCGCAACGATTACGCGGGCACCCCGGCGTCGAGCTTGGCCTCGCGTTGCTCGATCAGCGGATCATGGCTGGGGTCGGGAACCTGTACAAGACGGAGATGTGCTTCCTCTTGGGGGTATCGCCCTGGGCCCCTGTCCGCGACGTCGATCCCGACGCCGTGGTGGCCCTGGCTCGGCGGCTTCTCTTGGCGAATGCCGACCGTCCCGAGCAGTCCACCACCGGGGAGCTGGCCCGCGGTAAGCAGCACTGGGTGTACGAGCGGGGCGGAAAACCGTGCCGCCGCTGCGGAGAGCGAGTGATCCGTGCGGTGCAAGGCGGCGATGTCTACGCCAGGACCACCTACTACTGCCCCCGCTGCCAGCCGGGGCCACCCCCGCCGCCCTAAGACCATCCGCCAATGGTGTTGGTCGACGCCTACCGGCGAGCCGGGGATTTGATCTGCCTCGATGAGTGTGGCACCGCGCGGCGGTTGCCAGATGATGCCCGCTCGCGCAGTGAGGACCGCCTCGGGCATGCCGATGCGCCCACCCTGTCCACCTG
This sequence comes from Pseudonocardiaceae bacterium, assembly GCA_035463315.1. Taxonomy (GTDB): domain Bacteria; phylum Actinomycetota; class Actinomycetes; order Mycobacteriales; family Pseudonocardiaceae. Next base: position 8,777 of record DATHTJ010000298.1, on the reverse strand, counting down.
GGGAAATCTGCATCTCAAGTCCGGGCTCGCCGCTGCCCGGGCCGGTGATCGCGACGGGGCGTGTCCTCCGTCGCGGACACTCACAGCCATCACTGCGCCAACCGGGCGTTTCACCGGACGTGAGCGGTGCGGCAGGATGGCGCACCCGAAGGGGTCGCCTGACGCCGGAAGAGTGACAATTGGCTCGGCTGCGACCCCAGAGAGTGGAATAACTGGCGGTCACACCGGCGAACTCGAGGCCTGCTCTTCGTCTATCTGGGTGACAACTGGGCGTGGCGTGCCGGGTGCTGTCAGACAACCTTGGCATGGTCTACTCAGCACCCGCCGGGCAGCCGCCCGGTGCTGAACCGTGATCAAACCCCGAGGGGGTTGCGATGACTGCGCTGACCGTGGTCGCCCAAGCGGAGTTGAGCACGAACAACCTGCGCACATGGATGTTGGACAACATCGTCCCGCTGATGCTGCTGGCCGTGGCGGTGCTGCTGCTGTGGCTGGGTGGCGGCAAGGGAGACAACGCCGGGGTGATGCGGCGGGTCGGAGGTGTGATCATCGCGCTGGGCGTCATCGGGCTGGCCGTGTCCGGAGCAGGGGTGAACCTCGGAACGTGGATCGCCGGCCTGTTCAGCGGCTGATCGGGAGGTAAACGCACGTTGCGGATCCGCACCGATGACGAGGTGTACCGGGTGGACGCAGTCTGGCTTGGTCCACCGAAGGCAACGTTCCCTTGGCGTGCGCGCTATGTGGCCTGGGGCGTGGGAACGGTGGTGTTCCTCCTCGTGCTCGGCGTCGAGCGCCAGCTGGGCATCGGCTTCAGCTTCTTCTCGACCGGCTGGGGACTGCTCATCACCATCCTGCTCACCCGGTTGATCGGCTCCCGGATCAGCCACGAGCGTCCGCTGACCGCCGTTGCCACGATGTGGGTCCGCGAGCTCACCGCCCCCCGGAGGAAGACCGCGGCTCGGGGTGGTGCCGCCAGTGCGGCGCAGATCCGCGTCCAACGCCACCGTCCTCGGCCCGGCCAGGGGTCGACTCGTTGTCGGGGCCGTTCTAGGAAGGAGGGTGACGTTGTTCAGGCTCGGACGTCCCCCCCACAAACGTGAACGCGATCAACACCCCGACCCGAACAGTCAGCGCTCGATGGCCGCCATGCCGGCAGCTCGGGGCGGCTCGAACCGGCGCAGCCACATGCTGCCCGGGGAAGCCGCGGCCCCCACCTACACTCCCTCTATCGCGCTGCGCTCCATCGACGGGCACCTGGTGCGCAACGGCCAGGAGGTCTACGCCTGGTATCGGCTTGCCCCGCAGCGCTGGTCGTTTCGCTCGGACTCGCAACGTCAGGACCTGATCCACGCCATCGCTGGCCAGTACGCGGAGTTGCAGGGCCGGTGGCTACACCTGCGGGTCACCGCTCGCCCGTACCCGATCCGGATGTGGGCCGAGGCGCATGCGCGCAACGCGGTGGGCCGGCTGCCCGACACCCCCGGTGCACTGTCCTTCGATGACTACATGGTCGGTGAGCAGCAGCAGCTGCTCGGGCACTCGATGGCCGAGAAGGAGGTCTATCTCGGCGTGCAGGTGCAGACCCGGTCCATGGTGGACCGGGTCGTGGAACGGGCCGCGCCGGTGCTGCGGCGGGTGTTCCCCACCGCTGTCGACGCCGAGCTGGTCGCGATCGACGCCGAGGTCGAGCACCTCGACGGGGTGGTCGGCGTCGCCGGGCTGGAGGGCCGTCCGGTCACCGCCGAAGAGATGTCCTGGCTGATGCACCGGTCGTGTTCGCTGGGACTGCCCGCCCCGCGCAACCTGCCTGTCGTGCCCGGCGCCACCTGGGAGCCCGAGGATCTGGCCAGTTTCACCGACGCCGCGGACTTCCACACCGAGCCCTACGCGCCCACCCTCACCGTCCGCGGTCGCACCGGCTCCAACGCCGGCACCACCCGGCACGTCGTGGTGCTGACTGTGGGACAGATGCACGGGTTGCGGATCCCGGAGATCGACGATCCGTGGGTGCAGCGCTCGGACCGGCTGCCGGCCGGGGTCGAATGGTCGGCCCGCATCTACGTGCGTCGCCCGGAGGAGGTCGCCAGCGAGCTGCAGCGGCAGATGAACAAGGTGCGCTCCCAGGTACGGCACTACACCGACGAGCACGACCTCGAGCCGCCGCAGAGTCTGGTCCGGCAGGCCAGCCGGGTGCTGGAGATCGACGACGAGATGACCTCGGGTTTCACCGCGATGGGCACCCGGGTGCGTTCGTGGTGGCGGCTGGCGGTCTCGGGACCCACCGATCGGGATGCGCTGCGGCTAGCCCAGCAGCTTCTGGACCTGTACAAACCCAAGATCGCTATCGAGCATCCCGAGGCGCAGTACGCGCTGGCCCGCGAGTTCATCCCGGGCGAGCCACTGTCCTCGGGTGCCTACCTACGTCGCGGGTCGGTGATCTGGGCGGCCTCCGCGGTGCCCACTGCCACTGCGGAAGTGGGGGACCGGCGCGGCATCCTGCTCGGCGAGACGTGCACCGCCACCCGGCGCCCGGTCGCCTGGGATCCCTGGATGGCCCAGGAGATCCGGGACTCCTCCGGGTTGACCGCGCTGGTGGCCGGGCTGGGCGGTGGCAAGTCCTTCCTCGGTGGCGGCATCGTCTACAAGACGCTGCGCTCCGGCGCGTACTGGACCCTGCTGGACCCCTCCGGCCCGCTGGCCAAGCTGTGTGAGTTGCCCGAGCTGCGGCCTTACGCCCGGCCGATCAACCTGCTCAATGCCCAGCCCGGCATTCTCAACCCCTACCGGGTGGTGGCCGAGCCCGAGCTGGCGCATTTCCTCGACGAGGAGGACCCGGAGCGGGCCTGGCGGCGGGAGAAGGCGCTGACTGCCGCCACCCGGCGCCGGTTGGTGCTCGACGCGCTCACCGGAGTGCTGCCCTTCGAGGTCGCCCGGATGGCCAAGACCCGCATCGTGCTGCTCCGCGCGGTCCGGGCGGTGGGCGGGCGCCCCGATGCGCACCCCGGGCAGGTGTTCGAGGCGTTGCGCCGCGATCCGTCCGAGCACCACGAGCACGCCATCGTGGTCGCCGATTTCCTCGACGAGATGCGCGAGCGCATGTCGTTGCTCATTCCCGAAGACGGCGCCGACCCCTACACCGAGGTTCGCGACGACCGGCTGACCGTACTCACCATGTCCGGTCTGCCCCTGCCCAAGGACACCGTCGGCCGGGAGCACTGGACCGATGCCGAGTCGCTCGGCGTGGAGTTGCTCAACCTCGCGGCGTGGCTGACCCAGCGGTCGATCTACGAGCGTGACCGCGACCAGCGCAAGGGGGTCTGGATCGACGAGGCGTTCTTCCTCTCCGAGGTCCCCACCGGCCGGGTGCTGATGAACCGCTTCGCCCGCGACTCCCGCAAGTGGAACGTGCGAGTGCTGCTGTCGTCGCAGATCCCGGCAGACTTCCTCAAGATCCAGGGTTTCGTGTCGTTGCTGGACTCGGTGTTCGTCGGACGGCTGGACGATGGGCCCGCGCAGTCCGATGCGCTGCGACTGCTCAAGGTGCCCGTCGAGGCGGGCTACGAGCAGGTGGTGGCGTCGCTAGGGCGTCGCCCGGGGGGTGACCGGCTGGCCACCGTGCGGGACCGGGCACCTCGGCAGTTCATCTTCGGCGACGGTGCCGGGGGGGTGGAGCGGGTCCGGGTGGACTTCTCCGGCGCGCACCTGGAGCATCTGTGCGCCGCGCTGGACACCACCCCGGATGCTCTGCGCGGCGATGTCCCGAACGGTGAGCTGTCCCCTGGTGCCGGCTCCACCCCGCCTGACCGGGAGGCGATGGCAGCCAGGGCCGAAGTCGCAGCTCCGGAGCGCAACGGCACGGTCCACAACGGAATCAGTCGTGAGGCCGCCACCAGGGCGAGAGCATGACAATCCGGACGCGGCGCGGCAGGACGGCTGCGGCGCTGCTGATGGTGGTCATCACGCTGCTCGGCGTCCAGGCTGCATGGGGATCACCAGCATTGGGGTCACCAGCGCTGGAGCAGGTTCCCGGGGTCGACGACTGCAAGGATGCGCCCAATCCAGAGCGACCCGGGTCCGGCATGGTCGGCGCCATCGACCCCACGCCATTGCAGGCCGGCACGCCGGACAGTGTGTACCACGAGGTCGGCTACGCCGGGCTGGTGTGGCACACCTACGACCTGGGCTGCGGCCCCTCGGGCCTGCGCAATCCGAACGCGGTGATCGACACCTGGACCGGCAGCCTGCTGTTCGACGTCGGCAAGGTGATCGTGGGCGCCACCAACGGGCTGCACTACGCACTTGCTGACGGAGGCCTGCTGGCCCCGCTGAACGACCTGATCGTCTCGGGCACCGTCGCGCTCTACGACAGCGTGTACGCGCCCTGGTTCGGGTTGATCGCGGTGCTGCTGGCGATCGTGCTGTTCCGCTCGATCTGGCGGGGCGACCTCGCCACGGTCAGCAAGCGGGCAGCGTGGGCGTTGGCCGGGATCTGGCTGGCCGCAGCCACCTATCTCACTCCACTGCTGTATACCCAGGTGCTCGACGGGGTGCTGGTCGACGGCAGCAACCAGATCCGCACCGGGTTCCTCAATGAGGTCGGTATCGAGCAACGCGATGCGCTGCCGACCCTGCTGCACGAGCAGATCATCTACCGCAATTGGCTGCGCGGGGAGTTCGGTTCCCCGGACGGGCCGCAGGCCACCCAACTGGGTCGCGACCTGGTCCGCGCGCAAGCCTTCACCAAGCAGGAGATCGCGGACGGCGCGGACGATCCGCAGTCCGGTGTCGCGGACCGCAAGAAGCAGGAATACAAGGCCATCGCCGACCGGACGGGCAGCGCCTACGGCCACTTCCAGGGGATCGACGGCAACCGGATCGGCGTCGGGTTCCTGGCCGCCCTGCAGTCGGTGATGTTCGGGTTGTTCCAGTTCCTCGCGCAGGCGGCGTTGTTGCTGGCCCAGGTCCTGCTGCGGGTGGTTATCCTGCTCGGTCCGGTCATCGGCCTGATCGCGATCCTGCACCACGAACTGCTACGCGGCGTCGGTCGCGTCGTCGGTGCCGCACTGCTCAACGTCGTCGTGCTCTCGGCGCTGGCAGCGCTGCACACGCTGGTGATGGTGTGGGTGTTCGACCCCGCCCGCAACATCTCAGTGCTCGCGGGGATGTTGCTCGCCGGGATGATCACACTGGTGATGTTGCTGGTGTCCCGTCCGGTCCGCCGCATGTGGCAGATGATGGAGCTCTCGGTTGGCGCGGTGGGTGGCACGCTCCCCGCCGCCCCACCGGGCGTGCTGGCCCGGCTGCGACGGCGCAGGGCAGGAGACGATCCCACCCCGTCGGAGCGGTTCTGGGAGGAGACCCGCGGCACCGAGCCGGACCCGGGGGCACCGACCGGAGACCCGGTATCTGGTAGCCGGGTGCGCCCAGAGTCTGGCGTACCGGTGGTAGTCGCGGCGGAGCGGTTGGACCGCCAGGGGAGTAGCCCGGCGGCGATCCCAGCGCCCGGTCCCGGCGGACCCGGACGAGGTGGCGAGCCGGCGTCGACCAGGTCGGACGAGGTCGCCTCCCGGCCAGTTCAGGCAGCTGCGTTGCCGGCCGGCTTCAGCTCGACCCCACCCGTTCGCACCCGGCTAGCCGACCTGCTGCCGCCGGTGGTGGTGGGAGCGGCCGGGGACCGGGCCGGCGAGGAGCCGGTGTATGTGCCGTCGGCGGCTGGCAACCCGCGCGGCGTACCGCGGCGAGCTGATCTGGAGGAGGTGGCTGGGCGCCCGGTGTGGGTGGTGTACCGGCCCTCGGCCGGGTTGGAAGTCAACGACGGTGACATCGCCCGGACTACGGACTGAGCGGGGGCCAGCAGTGCCGATCCGCACCCACCGCGGCCGCGCGGCCGTCTACCGCACGTTCTGGGGCTGGCCGCTGCGTTCCCCCAAGCACCTCGCTGGCACCGTGCTAGCGCTCGTCGCGATTGCCGTTGGGCTCGGGCTGGCGCTACCTGAGAGCGGGACTGGCCCAGTTCGTGCCGCGCCGTCGAGCAGCCCTCGGGTCAACCCGATCGACCCACCCTCCCGCTCGGCGCTACCCGGAGTCGACCCTGCCGGGCCGCCGCGGGCGCGTCCCGCTGGCATCCCGGCCCCCGCTGCGGCGCTGTCCGTCGCGAACTCCTGGGTGCGCGCGTTCCTGACCGTCCCGAACGGCATCAGCCCGGAGCGGTGGATCGAGCAGCTGCGGCCCTACACCACCGACGAGTTGCTCCCCGAGCTGCGGTCTGTTGACCCGGCGAATGTGCCTGCGGCACAGATCACCGGCGAGCCGCGAACGGTCAGCTCGAGCGCGAGCTCGGCCGAGGTGGACGTGCCGACCACCGCGGTGGTGGTGCGGCTACTGCTGGTCTCTACCCCAGCCGGCTGGCGAGTGGCCGGCTACCAGCGGGCGGGTTGAGCCGTGCGGCGGTGGCTGGTCGGGCTTCTGGTCGTCGGCTTGCTCGGCGGCCTCATCGCGGTGTCCGCGATCTCCGTCTTGCTCGGCGGTGTCGGTTCCGGCGACTGGACGTATGGGACGCCGTGCGGCTCGGTGCTCGCCTCCACCGATCCGCGGGAAGTGCCGCGGGTGGCTGTGCAGGTCAGCGACCTGGACGAGGAGCAACGAGCCATCGTCGACCTGATCATCGCGATCGGCAAGCAGCGCGGGCTGCCGCCGCGGGCCTGGCAGATCGCTATCCAGGCCGGGATGACCGAGTCCCGGCTGCATAACCTCCACTACGGCGACCGGGACTCGCTGGGCATCTTCCAGATGCGCCCCTCAATGGGCTGGGGCACCCCCGCCCAGGTCACTGATCCCGTCTACCAGATCAATAAGTTCTACGACGTGCTGCTGACGGTGCCCGACTGGGAAACCCAGCGGCCCGGCGAGACCGCGCAGGACATCGAGCGGTCGGCTTTCCCGGCGCGCTACCACCAGTGGGAACCGCTGGCCGTCAACGTGATCAGCGCCGTGGGCGGGAACGTCGCGGAGTTTATCCCCGCGTCGTGCACCGCGCCGCTCCCGGCGCCCTCCGAGATCGCCGGTCGCGCGATTGGCTACGCGCTCGGCGAAGTCGGCAAGCCTTACGTCTGGGGCGCTACCGGCCCCGATTCCTATGACTGCTCGGGGCTGATGTTGCGAGCCTACGAGTCGGCCGGGGTCACCCTGCCCCGGGTGGCGCGGCAGCAGTACTGGGCCGGTGCCCAGCTGCCGGTGCGCCAGGCGCAGCCCGGGGACCTGCTGTTCTGGGCTTATGACACCTCGAACCCGGATAGCATCCACCACGTTGCGATGTACCTGGGTAACGGTCAGATGGTCGAGGCGGCCAATCAAACGGTGCCGCTGCGGCAGCGGGCCGTGAGTTTCGATGAGCACGAACTGATGCCGCTCGCGGTCCGGCCCGGAGTGCCGGTCGCGCCGGCGACCTGATATGACGGCCTGACATTCGGAGGTGACGGTGTACGCGTCGGACCCGATCCCGCGACCGGTTGGTCGGCCGGCTTCGGCCACCCCGCTGCGGGACCATCTCGCGATGGCCAAGCTGGGCGTCGATGAGGGCTATGTCGTGCTGCCCCGCTCGCTGGCCGAGGAGATGCCATTGCCCTGGCAGCAGCAAATGGCCTACCTCATCAATGAGCTGCACCAGACCTACGGCGACCTCTCGTGGCCCGTCTACCGGGTGGTGCCCAGCCGTACCGAACGGCTGGTCGACCTCGATGAGGGCCAGCTCGCCGAGGCCGGGTATCTGCTCGAGATCGACACCAATGGTGAACTGGTGTATCGGGATCGGGACGACGCCGTGGTCACCGATCCGCAGTCCCGGGAGGTCCTGGTGGCCTGCCTGGACCCGATACCCCGCCGGAGTCCGGCTACGGGCACGTGACCCTGTCCCAGCTCACCATCGGGGTGCTGGGCGGCACCGGTGCGCAGGGCCGGGGCCTGGCCTACCGCTGGGCGGTCGGCGGATTGTCGGTGGTGATCGGTTCCCGGGATGTTGGTCGGGCCGAGCAGACCGCGGTGTCTTTGCGGGAGCGTTGTGGCTCGCAGCGGGTGCGCGGCGCGGACAACGCCGTCTGCGCGGCTGAGTCGGACCTGGTACTGGTGGCGGTGCCCTTCGATGGTCACGCCACGCTGCTCGAGTCGCTGCGCTCACCGCTGGCCGGCACGATCGTGATCGACTGCGTGAACCCGCTCGGATTCGACAGGCGGGGCCCGTTCCCGCAGGTCGTGCCGGAGGGCAGCGCCGCCCAGCAAGCCCAGGCCCTGCTGCCCGAGTCCCGCGTCACTGCGGCGTTCCATCACGTCTCCGCGGTGCTGCTGGACGACCCCGAGGTGACCAGCCTGGACATCGACGTGCTGGTGCTGGGTGACGACCGGGAGGCCACCGATCTGGTGTGCGCGCTGGCCGACGCGATACCCGGTGCGCGCGGCATCTACGGCGGACGGCTGCGCAATGCCAGCCAGGTGGAGGCGCTGACCGCCAACCTCATCGCGATCAACAAGCGATACCAGACGCACACCGGGATCCGGATCACCGGTCTCTGATCCCGGTGTGTCCGGCTCCGCTCGCAAGCACACCGGCTTGGCCCGAGAAACGGGGTCTCCTAACGTGTTCACTCGTGGTCTCCGAGCTGCCCGACGATGCCCAGCGGTGGACCGCTGCCGAGCGAGAGCTGGCCTTGCAGGTGCTCGACGGCCGGACGGTGGTCGTCAACGTGCGCCGCGGCGGCCCGCATCGCCACCTTGTGCCGTGGCTG